>JAOPWZ010000145.1 GCA_025965435.1 Aeromicrobium sp. | reverse complement strand
GTAGCTCGAGGTGTCATGCTCTGTCGGAGGACGAGGCCATGTAGTGCAGGCTCTCGTCGTGATCGACCAGCATGAGACCCACGGTGGCATTGCCCTGGCAGACGTCCGCGATGTGGTCGGTGAGGTTGTGCAGGAAGTCGACGAGGTCGAACTCGTCGACCAGCGTGTCCGCCACCTCCACGAAGATGTCGGCCACTTGCTCGGGCATGATCATGGCTGTCGCCCCTCATTCGTTGGATTGATTCTAGGAGCATCCGCCGAGGTTGTCGCCCTCGACCTGCCCGGTCGGCCGGTCACCGCTAGCCCTCCTGGGCCAGGGAGTAGCCGTCGATGATCTCCCGCGCCAGCTCGGCGAGCGGCTTGCCGTGGGCGAACGCGTGAGCGCGCATACGCGTCAAGGCCTCCGCCGGGCCCACCGCCAGGTCGACCATCGTCATGCCTTGGGCCTGGTGGATCTCAGCCCTCCCGTCGAGCGCGTCCGACAGTCCCCCGTCGAGATGGCCTGCCGCGGTGACCACGTCACCGTCCAGCAGGATGCCGACGGCCATCTTGGCGTAGGTCAGCGCACGGTTCTGCTGCGGAAGGCTCAGCGATCCAGCGGTGTCGCTGAACACGTCCATGACCCCGAATCCGGCCGCCCCCACGTGCAGCGGGAACGCGAACACCGCCGCCACGCCCGATGACAACGCCATGGACGTGAAGCCCGGCCAGCGGGCACCACCCGTGCCTCGAAGATCCGGCGTCAGGACGGGACGCCGGGCAGCGTAGGCGTCGTGGCACGGCCCTTCACCGGCAGCGAACTGCAGCTCGTCGGCTGCGCGGCTGGCCTCGTCCGAGGCGGCTGCGACACCGAAGGGGCCGTCCGCCGACATCAGGCTGATGGCGACTCCCATGCCCGTGAGCTCGGCTGCCAGGTTGCTGCACACCTGGCCCAGACGATGCGTCACACCGTCGAGGTTGTCCGGATCTAGCACTGATCCGATCCCCCCTCGGTGAGTCCACCAGGGCCGGGGTGGGTGCCGACCAGCTGCCGACCTTCCGGTCACCTTACTCCCAGCAGAACCCTCAGGCAGAATCTGCATCTCGTCGCTGTTGCCCGCTAGCATGAGTGCTCTCGGCGACAAGTCGTCCCAGACCCCGGCGATCCACGAGTCCGATGGAAGCGGTCTGGACATGGACGCACGCACAGTATTCGCAGACGCAGGGCGACGGCCATGACGAGCCGTCCCGATGAAGCCAGGACGATGCAACAGGCGGCTCCGCTGTTCGGGAGCACTGCGAACCGCCGGACGATCGACCACGTCGTACGTCTGGCCGTCGAAGCGATGGGCGTCAAGTGCGGCAGCGTGACCCTGGCGAATGGCACCCGGGAGTTCGAGACGGTCCACGCGACCCACACCGACGCGGTGCACGCCGACTCCTTGCAGTACGAGCTGGACGAGGGTCCCTGCCTGGATGCCGCTCGGACCGCCCTGTCGCCGGTGGTGGCGAATCTGCTGGAGGACGGTCGGTGGCCCCGGTGGAGGCCTCAGGCCGCGTCCCTCGGATTCGGGAGCATCGTCTCGGCCAAGCTGGATGTCGGAGGTCGGCAGATCGGGTCACTGAATCTCTACGGGTTGGCCTCGGACCAGCTCTCTCCCCTTCAGGCGGGCAGCGCGCAGCTGCTCGCCGACATGACCTCGCTGTTCCTCGATCGGCTCAAGGTGGAGCAGGCCCTCATGCGGGCCATCGAGACGCGGACGCGGATCGGCCAGGCCCAGGGCATCCTGATGGAACGGTTCGACATCGGCGGCGACCGGGCCTTCACCGTTCTTCGCCGGTACTCGCAGACCCACAACGTCAAGCTTCGCGACATCGCGGTCCGACTCGTCGACACCCGCCACGACACCTGCTGACTGGATCACTTGGCCGCTCCAGACTGGGACTGACCGGCGGGACGTCCCAGCGTGATGAGCTCAGGCGCCGCAGGTGATGCACAGCAGCCACCACCTTGCGTGGACTCCTCGTCAAACAGTCCCGCGCCGCCGCACACGCCGGTGTCGGGCAGGGTCAGCTCGACCCGGGCGGCCGACTCGTGGTCACCCACGATGGCGGCAGCCACGGAGCGGGTCTGCTCGAAGCCGGTCAGGGCCAGGAACGACGTCGCACGGCCGTAGGACTTCATGCCGACCAGGTAGAAGCCTGCCTCCGGCTGCGCGAGCTCCTTGGCACCGTGGGGGTAGACCGTGCCGCACGAGTGCTCGTTCGGGTCGATCAACGGCGCCAGCTCCCGCGGGGCCTGCAGGACGGGGTCGAGATCGAGCCGGAGCTCCGAGAGCATCCGCAGGTCGGGGCGGAAGCCGGTCAGGACGACGACCTCGTCGACCGCGTCCACGACCTGACCGTCGAAGGACTCGATCGACAGCCGGCCGTCCGTGCTGCGGGTGACCCTCGATGTGCGGAACCCGTTCACCGTCGCCACCGGGCCGGCCTCGACCGCCGCCTGGGCCTGCTGACCCAGGGCACCACGCTGGGGCAGCTCGTCCTGCCCGGAACCGGCGAACGCGTCACCGACGTTCGCACGTCGCACGAGCCAGCTGACGCGGGTGCCCGGCGCGTCCTTGGCCAAGGCGGTCAGCCCGATGAGCGCACCCTTCGCCGACGCGCCGGTCCCGGCGACGACGACATGCTTGCCGGCGTACCGGGCCCGCGTGGCGTCGTCGCGCAGATCGGGCATGCGATAGCTGATGTGATCCGCGGCCTCGACCTCGCCGATGGCCGGCACCCCGTCACCGCCGAGGGGGTTCGGTCCCGTCCACGTGCCGGAGGCGTCGATGACGGCTCGCGCGACGACGTGCTCGGCTCCGGTCCCGGTGCGGACATGCACGGTGAACGGAGCGTCGTCTCGACCGGAGCTGACCAACAGGTCACGCGACTGCTTGGCCACGCCGGTGACCCTCGCGCCGTACCGCACGGCATCACCCAGCACGTCGGCCAAGGGCTGCAGGTAGCTGCCGACCCAGTCCGCGCCGCTCGGGTATCGCTGGAGGTTCGGTGACGTCCATCCTGCATCGGCCAGCAGCTTCTCGGCCGCGGGGTCGATGAGCTCGGACCAGGGAGAGAACAGCCGCACGTGGCCCCACTCGGACACCGTGGCCCCGGCCGTCGCGCCTGCCTCGAGCACGAGGACGTCCACGTCCCGGCTGCGCAGGTGGGCAGCGGCGGCCAGACCGGACGGTCCGGCTCCGATGACGACGACCGGCAGGTCACTGGTGGGTACGTCAGGCATGGGGGGCTCTCCTCGTCGACACTCCATTGACGTTCGTCAATACGTCGATCGTAGCCATCCATCGACGCATGTCAATGAGTAGCTCTACACTGGCCGCATGACCACTGCACTGCCCGTCGTCGAGACCACCGCGTCAGCATGCTGCTCCCCCGTCACCGGTGGCGTGATGAGCGACGAAGAGGCCGGTCGCCTGGCAGCCAAGTTCAAGGCGATGAGTGACCCGACCCGGCTCCGACTGCTGTCGATGGTTGCGGCCGCCGAGGACGGTGAGGCCTGCGTCTGCGACATGAACGAGCAGCTCGACCTCAGCCAAGGAACCGTCAGCCACCACCTCGGCCTGCTGGTCAAGGCCGGGCTCCTGTCGCGCACCAAGCGCGGCATCTGGTCGTACTACGCACTCGTTCCCGGCGCGCTGCCCGCCTTGGGCGACACGCTGCGGGCGTAGACCGCTTCTGTCAGGCGGTGGCCGGCTCCAGGGAGGCGATCAGCGCCTCGACGCGAGTCTTGATCTCGTCGCGGATCGGGCGCACCGAGTCGATGCCCTGGCCCGCGGGATCCTCCAGGACCCAGTCCTCGTACCGCTTGCCCGGGAAGTAGGGGCACTCGTCGCCGCAGCCCATCGTGATGACGACATCGGAGGCCACGACCGCGTCGTCGGTCAGCTTCTTGGGCTGCTCGCCGGCGATGTCGATGCCGACCTCGGCCATGGCCTCGACGGCGACGGGGTTGATCTGGTCGCCGGGCATGGATCCGGCGGAGCGGACGTCGATGCGTCCCTCCCCCAGCGCCTGCAGGAATCCTGCAGCCATCTGGGAGCGGCCGGCGTTGTGCACGCAGACGAACAGGACAGAGGGACGATCAGACATGCGTGGCTCCTTGGGTGGTGGTTGCGGTGGGGTCGGTGAAGAACTTGCGCGCCCAGAGTGAGACGTAGACGAGGCCCACCAGGACGGGGACCTCGATGAGGGGTCCGACGACCCCGGCCAACGCCTGGCCGGACGTGACGCCGAAGGTGCCGATGGCCACGGCGATCGCGAGCTCGAAGTTGTTGCCGGATGCGGTGAAGGCCAGGGTGGCGGTCTTGGCGTAGCCCAGGTCGAGCCAGCGGCCGATGACCATGCCGAGGGCGAACGTGATCGCGAAGTACACCAGCAGCGGGATGGCGATGCGGACGACGTCGAGCGGCTGGTTGGTGATGGCGTCGCCCTGCAGGGCGAAGAGCACCACGATCGTGAACAGCAGGCCGTACAGGGCCCATGGGCCGAGCCTGGGCAGGAAGACTCCTTCGTACCAGACGCGGCCCTTGGTCTTCTCGCCGATCGTGCGCGTGAGGAATCCGGCCACCAGGGGAATGCCGAGGAACACCAGGACGCTGGCGGTGATGGCCCAGACCGAGAAGTCCGCCGAGGTGGTCTCCAGTCCCAGCCAGCCCGGCAGGGTCTGGAGGTAGAACCAGCCGAGGGCGGCGAAGGCGAAGACCTGGAAGACCGAGTTGATGGCGACGAGCACGGCGGCGGCTTCACGGTCGCCGCACGCGAGATCGTTCCAGATCAGCACCATCGCGATGCACCGGGCCAGACCGACGATGATCAAGCCGGTGCGGAACTCGGGCAGATCTGGCAGCAGCAGCCACGCGAGGGCGAACATCAGCGCCGGGCCGAGGACCCAGTTCATCACCAGCGACGCCACCAGCAGCTTGCGGTCACCGGTGACGCGGTTCGTCTCGTTGTAGCGGACCTTCGCCAGGACGGGATACATCATGACCAGCAAGCCGATGGCGATGGGAAGGGACACCGACCCGATCTTGACCGCGTCCAGCGCGTCGTCGAGGCCGTCGACGGTTCGGCCGAGCACGAGGCCGACGCCCATGGCCACGATGATCCAGATGGGCAGGAAGCGGTCGAGACGCGACAAGCCGCCGATGACGTCGGGCTCGCCGGTGCGTCCGGCTGAGGGTGAAGCGGTCTCCACGGGTACTCCTACTGCGTCGGTGGGGCACGGTGCCTCCGACCATCTTGACCTTTCAATTTTGCTCAGTCAAACTTGACTCAATGAACATTGAGAGATTGGCAGAACGCGCCGCGCGGGCCGGCTGGCACGCGGCGCTGTCCGACGGCATGCGCCTGGCGGTCGTCGACGAGCTGGCCATCGGCGACAAGTCCCCCGGCGAGTTGCAGGACGTCTTGGGCCTGTCGTCCAACTTGCTGTCACACCACCTGAAGGTGCTCCAGGACGCCCGCATCGTCGCGCGGCGCAGGTCCGAGGGCGACCGCCGCCGTACCTATCTGACCCTCACCGACCGCACCGCCCTCGGAGACCCGGTGCCGTCCATCGACGCCGACCGCGTGCTGTTCGTGTGCTCGGCGAACTCCGCCCGGTCACAGCTGGCCGCAGCGCTGTGGACCCGGGCCAGTACGGTTCCCGTTGCCTCGGCAGGCACTCGCCCCGCCGAGCAGGTCGCCGCAGGAGCGCGCGCGGTGGCCGAACGACAGGGCCTGTCCCTCGTCGGGTCCGGCCCGCAGCAGTTTGCCGCCGTCTCGGGCAGCCGTGACCTGGTGGTCGCGGTGTGTGACAACGCTTATGAGGAGCTGGGCGACGCCGTCTCCGTCCACTGGTCGGTCCCCGATCCCGTACGCGCCGGGGACGAGCAAGCCTTCGACGCCGCCTTCGCCGAGATCAGCCGCCGGGTCGGCGACCTGGCACCCCGCCTGCTCGCTTCGTGAAAGGTCTCCACGACACGGCCGGAGCCCGGCGCTAGAGGTCGGCGACGATCAAGATGACCAGCGCCGCGATCATCGCGGTCAGCAGGACGAGAGCCGCGACGATCGGCCCCGTGGTCGACCGCGCCGTGCCGAACGTGCCGTTCGCCAGCTCCCGCGCGGTGGATCGGTAGCGAAGGCTCCCGTAGACGAGGACGCTGGTACCAGCCGCGAGCAACCCGGCGCCCGCGAGGACGCTGGCGACGGAGATCGTCCCCTCATCGCCGAAGCGGGCCACCGCAAGCCCGAGCACGACGACGGTGAGTGCCGTCCTCACCCAGGCCAGGTGGGTGCGCTCGTTCGCGAGATGGTCGCGGGGGTTGCCGATGTCGCTCATGAGCAACAGTCTTCCCCACACCAGCGCGCAGCTTCATGCACCGAGCGTGCGGCGCCCGCGGCCGGGCTCAGGGGGCGATGACCAGCCCGGCGATGAGGTCGTCGGTCAGGGTGAATCGGTAGCTGAGCTCGGCGACGCCGCGGGGGAAATCGCCTTCCAGCCGGTTGATCGCGACCCAGTGCTCGTCATCGAGGTGTCGGGCACCCGTGAGCTCGGTCGTGTACGTGAGCTCGCTCCCGGCCTGCCGCAGGAAGCCGAGGATCTCCTCGGTGCCGCGGAAGGTCTGGCCCTGATCGGTGACCACGGCAGTGGGAGCGAGGTACGGATGGCGACATCGGCCTCACCAGCCGCGTCGGCGGCGAGATAGGGATCGTGCGCACCGTCGATCCCTCCGACCGCCGCGTTCGCATCCCTCAGATCACCGACAACGGCCGCAAGGTCTACGCCACGTTCGCCGCGGCGCGCGACGCCGCCGAGGCGCGCGCGTTGGACGGTGTCGATGCCAGCGACCGCGTCCTGCTGCTGGACGTGCTGGCCAAGATCGCGAACAGTCCCGACACGGCGGACGCCACGACCTGAGGCCGGCACCTGTCGGCCACCGTCAGCCGGCGTAGGGTATTTCTGCCTGCCACACGAGGGGCTCTTGCCGGGCAGCGGCGAAGATCGCCTGCGCCACCCGATCTGGCGTGAAGGCACCCTCGCGGCCCAGCGTGCCGCGCACCGTGACGCAGACGGCTCTGATTCCCTCAGGACCCAGATGAGCGTCCAGGCTCTGCACGAGGTTTCGCACCCCCGCCTTCTGGATGCCCAGCGACGCTGCCGCCGGCGAGGGCCGGTCGGCCGCCATGCTCCCCGTGACGGTGATGCGCGCGCCCGACGACATGAAGGGGTGTGCCGCCTGCACGGCTGTCAGGAGCGCGCCGACACCGACGGCGACATCGGACAGCAGCTCCTCGACCGTGAGGTTCAGGGGGTGCTTCGGGCGGAACGCGCTGGGGTTGAAGTGCAGGACGTCGATCTGCCCGAAGGCCGCACCCAGACCCGTCACGGCAGAGGTCGTGGCCTCGACGTCGGTGACGTCGACCACCGTCCACCGCACCCGCTCCTCGTCCGAGGAGATGCTCGCAGCAAGCTCCTCGACGGCCGCCCGGTCGGCACCGAGCAGACCGACCCGGTAGCCGTGCGTGGCGAAGAGCCTGGCGACCGAGCCGCTCACGCCCGGACCAGCAGCAACAACGACGATCACCGGATTGCCCATGCCAGAACCGTAGGCCTCCTTCGGTCCGTACTGCTACCGCCCACTCATGTGGGCGGTCGCTACGGTGGCGTTGACCGTCACGCCTGAGAGGAAGTCGCCCATGATCACCCGCATGGATGTCGAGGCGGCCCGAGCACGGATCGCCGGGCGGGTGCGGCGCACGCCGCTGCTCGCGGTGGAGCACTCCTACGGCGGGACGGGCTGGTTCAAGCTCGAGCACCTCCAGCACACGGGCTCCTTCAAGGCCCGGGGTGCGTTCAACCGGATCCTGAGCGCCTACGAGGACGACACCCTCGACCCGGCCGTGGGAGTCGTCGTGGCCTCGGGCGGCAACGCCGGCCTGGCGAACGCCTACGCGGCCCGGGCGTTCGGTGTGCCGGCCACCGTCTTCGTCCCGGAGAGCGCTCCGGTCGTGAAGGTCGACAAGCTCCGCGCGTACGGCGCCCGCGTCGAGCTGCGCGGATCGGAGTACGCCACGGCGTACGAGGCGGCGATCGAGCACGCCGACCGGACCGGGGCCGTGTACTGCCACGCCTACGACCAGCCGGCCATCGCAGCGGGTGCGGGCACGCTGGGCCTGGAGATCCTGGACGACCTCGACGGTGTCGACACCGTCATCGTGGCCGTGGGCGGCGGCGGACTGATGGCCGGCGTCGCGGCCGCGACCGAGGGCGCCGCGAAGGTGGTCGGGGTCGAGCCGAGGACGATCCCGACGCTGCACAGTGCCCTGGCGGCGGGCGGGCCGACGGACGTGAGTGTCTCGGGAGTCGCCGCGGACTCACTGGGGGCGCGCAGGATCGGCGACATCGCGTATGACGTCGCCACACGGGCCGGCGTGCCATCGGTCCTGGTGGAGGACTCCGACATCGTGCAGGCCCGCCGACACCTGTGGGACGACTACCGCATCCTCGTCGAGCACGGCGCCGCTGCTGCCCTGGCCGCCATCACCAGCAAGGCGTACCGGCCGGCCGAGGGCGAACGGTTCGTCGTGGTGCTCTGCGGCGCCAACACGGACCCTGCCATCTCCTGAGGAGCGGGCACCCGCTCGTCGGCGAGGTCTCGACGCAGGTCTGCAACGGGTCTACCATCGCGATACTGCGGCCCCCGCCCCCCTTCGAACGAAACGGGTGTGGGGCCGCGCCACGTCGTACGAGACCCGCGGGGTGGCGGTGGGGTGGCGCCGCCGGCTCACGGTCAGAACCGGCGGCACCTGGGGCCCGTCGTTCCTAGGTGTGACGTAACCCTTGGTTACATGATGCCCGGGTGGTCCGGCCTCGGCGGTGCGGGGGCCCCTCGACCCTGACAACATGTCTCCACGGCCAAGGACTCGTCCGGCGATCAGTTCGCGAGCGTCGCCCGCGCACGGAGCACGGCGTCGCCGCCATGCTGGAGAACGCGTGCTCGAGGGGATGGAGTCGGCCCTGCTCACCCGGACCGTCATCGGGCGGGCCGAGGAACGGTTGATGGAGCACCTCGACAGTGGCCCCGATCAGGCATTCGCCGCGCTCGTCCGCGCCTCACAGACCCACAACAAGAGGCTGCTGGAGATCGCCACCGACGTCGTCGAGAACGGCGTCGACCCAGACCTCTTCGGCTGACGGCACGGGGCTCGGCTGGTCTTCACGGCTTCTTGTCGGGCCTTGACGCGTTCTTAGCGCGGCCGCTAACGGGGGTCGGCGAGCACCTCTCGCCATGAGTGCCGCGGCGCGAACCCCAGGAGGTCGCGGGCCTTGTCGATGGAGTAGAAGGTC
>JAOPWZ010000130.1 GCA_025965435.1 Aeromicrobium sp. | reverse complement strand
GCCACCACACGACCCGGGCCACGGGACGCACGCCGATCACGATCAGGCCGGCCGCGAGAACGGCAGCCCCGCTCCAGCGCGACACGTCCGCCACGTGCTCATAGGTGCCGGGGCCGTCGAGACCGATCTGGTCGAGCACCGCGGCCAGCCACGCGGGCACGGCGCCCGCCACGCCCGCCAGGGCGAGTCCACCGCCGACGCGTCCGGTCAGCGCCAGCAGCCCGACCCCCATGGCGACGACCGTCATCACGACGACGATGGCGGTGAGGCCGTCGAGCACCCGTCCGTCGGTCTCGCGCAGCGCCCCGCGCGACTGCACCAGCGTCACGACCATCGTGAGCAGCACCCCGGAGCTCACCGCGGCCACCCGCGCGCCGCGATGGCCGCGTCCCAGCAGTGCGACGAGCCCGGCCGCCAGGCCGCCGACGCCCGCCCCGACGACCAGGGCCTGCACGTTGCCGGCGAACACGGGCACCGCCGCCAGCTCCGAACCGGTCCAACCGAGCCATGCGTGGCCCAGCCCGCCCAGGATCCACGGGAGGAAGCCCACGACCCACCCGACCAGGCCGGCGATCGGGATCAGCGCCGGTGCCGGCAGCTGCGGCCACGGCGACGCCCGGTCAGTCTCCGGCTCGGCGACCGGCTCAGCCACCGGCCGCAGCTCCACGGTCCCGTCCGACTCAGGCCACTGCGCGGTCATCGTGCTCCTTTCGTCGGTTCGTCAGGAGGCGCTGCGCAGGAAGCTCTCGAGCAGCGGCCCGGCCGTCTGCGAGCCCGACTCGCCATCGGCCACGAAGACCGCAACGGCAAGATCGCCCTGGGTGGCGACCATCCACGCGTGGGTGCGCGGCGGGGTGTCGGTGCCGTACTCGGCGGTGCCCGTCTTGGCCGAGACCGCGCCACCCGGGACATCGGCGAGGAAGGCGCCGCTGCCGTCGGTGACGACCCCGCGGAACACCTCCTGCAGCTGCTTGGCCTCGTCCGCGGTCAGGGGCGTGGCCGCCGCTGGGGCGGCCTTGGTCGGCGCGTCGGCCAGCAGAGTGGGGGTGACGCGCTCGCCCTTCGCGATCGAGGCGGCCACCACGGCCATCGCGAGCGGCGATGCCTCGATCCTGCCCTGCCCGATGATCGACGCGGCGTGCTCCGTGCCCTCGGCCTGGTCGGGCACCGCGCCGAGGAACGCCGGGTACCCGAGGTCGAGGTCCGGCCCGAGACCCAGCGCCGCCGCGGCCTGCGCGAGCTGGTCCTGGGGTGACTTGTCGCGGACGGCGATCATCGCGGTGTTGCAGGAGCTCGCGATCGCCTGGCGCAGCGGGATCTCGCCGATGGCACTGCTCGGGTAGTCGGAGTAATTGGTGAACATGCGGCCGTCGACGGTGATCGACGGGGTGCACGGCACGTCCGTCGACGCCGTGACGCCCGATCGCAGCAAGGCCAGCGTCGTCACGAGCTTGAACGTCGAGCCGGGCGGGTGATGTCCGGAGGCCGCGGTGTCCGCGCCCTCGCCACCGGGACCGTTGGACAGTGCGACGATCTCGCCCGTGGAGGGCCGGATCGCGACGATGGCACTGGCCGGCTCGACGTCGGCGAGGATGTCGTCGGCCGAGCCCTGCAGCGCGACGTCGATCGTGGTCCGCAGCGGCTTGCCGGGCTTCGCCTCGCCGCTGAAGAGCTCACGCGGCTCGGCGTCGGCCGCCGACGGCACCGCCTCGACCGACACCTTCGGCTGGCCGCGGAGCTGGCTGTCGTACCGCAGCGCCAGACCCGAGAGCCCGACCATGTCGCCGGGCTGGACGCTTCCCTTCGACTTCTCGACGATCTCCGCGGTCGCCTCCCCCACCACACCCAGCATCGGCTGGCCGAATCCGCGTGTCGGCGCGAGCGGCAGGGTCCCGCCGAGCGCCACGGCACCGGGGATGGCAGCGATGTCGCTCCCGCCCGGAGCCTCGGCCGAACCCGACCGCGCGACCAGGCCCAGGACGAAGGCCTGCGCCCCGGCAGCCTCGACCCGCTTGGCGTACGCGTCGGGATCGATGTCGACCAGCTGCGCCAGCCGGCGCGCGGAGTCGGCCGCCTGCGTGGCGTCCACCTTGGTCTTGTCGATGCCGAACCGCTGGATGTCGCGCTCGGTCACGAGGGGCTGGTCGCCGGCCCCGAGGATGTCTCCGCGGTCGGCCGGGGAGGTCCGCAGCCTCAGGCGGTCATCCGCGGCCAGGTCGGGGGCCACGATCGCGGCGCTCCAGGCCACCTGCCAGGTGTCGTCGACGCGGGACAGCGTGACCGGCGTCGTGTAGTCCCACTGCGAGCCCTTGAACGTCCAGCGGCTGCGCAAGGTCGCGGTGGCGGAGTCGTCGTCCTCCTCGACCTTGCTCACGGTGACCTTGGGCTTGGCGCCGTCCATGCTCTTGACGATCCGCTCCAGGTCGGTCTGCGGCACGCGGTCACCCTTGACGGTCGCGATCTTGGAGACGTCCTGCTCGGACAGGGCCACGGCCAGCTTCTCGGCGGCGTCACGCGCATCGGGGCCTCCCGAGGAGCACGCCGCGAGGGCCGTCGACATCGTGAGGACGGCGCACGCGAGTGCGCCCACCCTGCGACCGGAACTCTGCCTCACGTGCTTCCTCCCGATTCGTGTCAGGCTTTCAGCCCCGAACGCCCAGCAGTCAAACAGGTGCTGGGGTCAGGGTCAACGATCCCTGACATGCCAAAACCCGGCGGGGTCACCTTCCCTTGTGACCTCACCGGGTTTCGACGTGATGCGTGACGGCGTGTGACAGCTACTTGCTGTCGTAGACCGGCACGGCGATGTCCGACCCCATCTGCAGGGCGGAAGCGTTGGGGAGCGAGTTGAGCTCGATGATCTCGTCGACCGTGGCGCGGATGTCGCCGTCGGGGTTGGCCGTGGCGGCGATCTCCCACAGGGTGTGCCCCGGGAGCACGCGGACCGTCGTGACGTCCTGGGCCGCGCCGATCTCGCTGGTGGCCGTCGACGACGGACCGAACATGACGGCCAGGATGGCGATCGCGGCGATCGCCAGGCTCAGGACGGTGGCCTTGCCGCGACGCGTCAGCTGCACGTGGGGAGCGGACGGGCGGGGGGCCTGCTGGCCCCGGTTGAACGACGTGGAGCCGAACGGTGCGGTGTCAAAGGTGATGGTGCTCATGAGTGCCTCCGTGGGGGAAGTGAGACGGTGATGGCACGATGGATGAAAGATGTGGTGTGCCGAACGAACGCCGCTCTCGATGTCATTCGATGGTGCGAACAGGCGTTCGATCGAACACATGTACGACAATAGGGTCCGCCTCTGACAAAAGGAAGGACTGATCGAACACAATTTCGAGCCGCCTCACCTCTCCCCCGGCATTGCAGGGGAAACTGGTCGAACATTTGTGATGCAACACACCCCGCGAACCGTCCGAGCGGCGGACCGTGGCCGCTCCCATTACCGTCGAGGCATGGCTGCGAAGAGCACGGTGGTGACGGCCTGGAAGCACGCATCGGCCCACCAGGCGCCCCTGCTGGCGGCCGGCGTCGCCTTCTACACCTTCTTGTCGATCTTCCCGGCGCTGATCGCCGCGGTCCTGACCTACGGACTGGTCGTCTCCCCCGAGACGGTGCAGCGTCAGTCGGCCGAGATCACCGATGCCCTGCCCGCCGATGCGGCCTCGCTGATCACGGGCCAGCTCGAGGCGCTCGTCTCGACCTCCAGCGGCTCCCTGGGCTTCGGGCTGATCATCGCGGTCATGCTCGCCGTCTACAGCGCGTCCGGTGGGGTCGGCAACCTCGTCACCGCGATCAACGCGATGTTCGGCATCCGCGACAGCCGCAACTTCGTCAAGAAGAAGCTGGTCGCCCTCGGGCTCACCGGCGGAGCGCTGCTGTTCCTGGTCCTGGTGATCGGCCTCGTCGCGGCCGCACCGGCCGTCTTCGACCTGATCGACATCGTGCCCGGGGTCCGGGTGCTGCTGGAGCTGGCCCGGTGGGCGATCCTGCTGGGTGCCGTCGTCGTGGCGATCGGCGTCCTGTTCCGCATCGCGCCCGACCGCGAGAAGAAGCCGTCGATCCTCACCAAGGGCGTGCTGGTCGCCAGCGGCATGTGGGTCGTCGTGTCGATCGGCTTCTCGACGTACGTCGATAACTTCGGCAGCTACGGCAAGACGTACGGCGCCCTCGCCGGCGTCGTCGTCCTGCTGCTGTGGCTGTGGATCGGCATGTACGCGATCCTGCTCGGCGCGACCATCGAGGCCGTCCGCGAGCAGATCGTGACGGCCGAGACCGTCGCCGAGGACACCGAGATCGCCGACCTGCGCAGCAGCGAGGCCGACGGCGACGTCGTGCCCGTCGAGGTGGTGGACGAGCCGGAGCCCGAGCTCGAGCCGGAGGAGCCCGGGCCGGCACCGGTCTTCAAGCGGCTGCGCAACACGTTCCGCCGCGACAAGGCCGACCACACCCGCTGAGCGTCAGCGCAGCCCGGCCTTCTTGAGCCGGTGCGCGCCGATCCGCCGCATCAGCTGGTCGGCGTGCTGCGAGGACGCCGGCGACAAGGAGGCCGTCCGGCCCAGCACCCCGCGCCACACCGGCAGCGTCTTGTAGACGCGGGCCGTGCCGAACATGCCCACCAGCTCGCGGGCGACCTTCTCGGGCGTCAGCATGACCCCGGCCGCGAGGGCCTCGCGTGCACCCCCTTGCACGTCGAACCCGTCCACCATGGCCGTGGCGACCCCGTCGGGGCACACCGCGTGCACCCGGATCCTGTCGGCACGCAGCTCGGACGCCAGCGACGTCACGAGCGAGAGGACGGCCGCCTTGGTGGCGGCGTACACGCTCAGGCCCGGCACCGGGGCATGCGCGCTGAGGGATGCGAGCACACCGATCTCGCCACCCTTGATGCCCAGCCCCGCCTGGTGGCGGAACGCGTCCGTGGCGGCGCGGACGCCCCACATCACGCCCAGGACGTTGACGTCGACCATCAGCCTGACCTGGTCGGCCGACAGCGCCGTCAGGTCACCGTCGAACGCGACCCCCGCGTTGCACACCCACGCGCCCAAGGGGGCGAGCTCCTGGGCACGCTCGGCCGCCGCGCGATTGGCGGTGGGATCCGTGACGTCGAGCGCCATGCCGAGCCGGGCACCGATCTCCGCGGCCGTCCGCTCCGCCGCCGCAGCGTCGACGTCCGTCACCACCACCTCGTAGCCGCGGGACACCAGCTCCGCCGCGACGGCCCTGCCGATCCCCCGGCCCGCCCCCGTCACGACGGCAGATCGGGGGCTTCCGGGCTTCACGAGAGTCTGGGGCACGGCGAAAACCTAGGCCACCACCCCGCGACACGCCATCGAACATATGTTTGAACTGCCCCCCTGATCCGGGTTAACCTTCCGGTATGACCGATGATCGCAACGCCGACGTCACCGAGCTTCCCGACGGCCCTGCCGACTCCTCGGGCCTCACCACGCGCCAGCGCAAGGTGCTGGAGTTCCTGCGCGACGAGATCGAGAAGCGGGGCTACCCGCCCAGCATGCGCGAGATCGGCGCGGCAGTCGGTCTGACGAGCACGTCCTCGGTCGCGCACCAGCTGCGCGCGCTCGAGGGCCTCGGCTACGTCAAGCGCGATCCCAATCGTCCGCGTGCGCTCGAGATCTTCCTGCCCGACGTCATGGCGGCGCGCCGCTCGATGAGCGCCGCCCCCGACGACGTCACCGACGAGACGGGCATCCACGATGCCCACCCCACCGCGGTCAACATCCCGATGGTCGGACGCATCGCCGCCGGTGGGCCGATCCTGGCCGAGCAGCGGGTCGAGGAGATCTTCCCGATGCCCAAGTCGCTGGTCGGCGACGGCACCCTGTTCATGCTCGAGGTCTCCGGCGACTCGATGGTCGACGCGGCGATCTGCAACGGCGACTACGTCGTCATCCGCCAGCAGCCCAACGCCGAGAACGGCGAGATCGTCGCCGCGATGCTCGACGGCGAGGCGACGGTCAAGACCTTCCAGCGCAAGGACGGCAAGGTCTGGCTCCTGCCGCACAACGACGACTACTCCCCCATCGACGGCTCGCACGCCACGATCCTGGGCAAGGTCACGGCGGTCATCCGCCGCGTCTGAGGCGCCGCCGGGGCCGCCGTTGCCTCGTCCGGGACCGACGATGAGGGTTTGCGGTCGTCCCGGCAACCGGTAACCCTCATCGTCCGTCCCCCGCCGGCAGCACGTGGACAGTCAGGCGGGGTGGGCCTGGCGGGCCTGCCAGGCGCTGGCGACCATGTCGTGGAGCGAGTGGCGCATCGTCCAGCCCAGGTCACGGGCGGCGAGCTCGCCGGAGGCGACGATCCGTGCCGGGTCGCCCGGACGCCGCGGGGCGATCTCCGGCTCGAAGTCGATGCCCGTGGCCGCTGCCACGGCGGTCATGATCTCGCGCACGGAGACGCCGTCGCCGCTGCCGAGGTTGTAGACCGGCTCGAGCCGCCCACCGGCCAGCAGGGTGCGCGCCGCGACGACGTGGGCGTCCGCGAGGTCGGCCACGTGGACGTAGTCGCGGACACACGTGCCGTCGGGCGTCGGGTAGTCGGCGCCGTTGATGCGCGGCGTGCGTCCCTCGACCAGGGCCTCGATCACCAGCGGGAACAGGTTGTGCGGGCTGGTGTCGTAGAGATCGGGCACCGCCGACCCGACGACGTTGAAGTACCGCAACGACGTGTGGTGCAGCGGGAAGGCCTTCGCGGCGTCGCGCAGCAGCCACTCCCCGATCAGCTTGCTCTCGCCGTAGGGCGACTCGGGCGCGGTCGCCGTCGCCTCGGTGACCAGGTCGACGTCCGGCGTGCCGTACACCGCCGCACTGGAGGAGAACACGATCTTGTCGACCTGCGCCTCGTGCATCGCCCGCAGCAGCGCGACGGTGCCCTGCACGTTCTGCTCGTAGGTGTGCAGCGGGCGCTGCACCGACACGCCGGCGTACTTGTAGCCGGCGAGGTGCACGACGGCCTCGACCTCGTGCTCGACCATCGCCTTGGCGACGACCGCGTCGTCCAGGATCGACGTCTCTATGAACGGCACGTCGTCCGGGACGAAGGGGCGCAGCCCGCTGGACAGGTCGTCGACGACGACACAGTCCAGCCCGGCCTCCCCGAAGGCACGGACGACGTGGGACCCGATGTAGCCGGCGCCGCCGGTGACGAGGACAGTCATGCCACCCAGCCTGTCAGACGACGGTTGCCGGCCTCGCGTCAGTCGCTGAACTTCAGGTTGCCCGCGTTGCGCGTACGCCCGGCCTTGACGGTGATGTAGTGACGGCCCTTGAACTTGCGGCCGATACCGCGCCACGAGTCGGAGTTGACCGAGACCTTGTAGCGTCCCGACGCCAGGCCCGCGACGTAGAAGTTGCCGCCGCCGTCGGTCATGTCGGTACGCAGGACCCGCCGGCCGTCGGTCGACGACAGCGTCACCATCATCTCCTTGTTGGTGCGGCCCGGTGCGCGGCTGACGTGACCCTTGACGATGCCGCCCTTCTTGGTGCTCAGGGAGACCCGGCTGGCGGTGTTGGTGCCGGAGATGTCGACGGTCTTGACGTTGCCGGTTCCCAGCGCCTTGCAGTGCTTGCGGTACATCCAGCCCGCGCGGCCACGCGGCCGCTTGCCCTGCTCCGAGCTCGTCGCCGGGTTGGGGTTGGCGCGGCGGGCGATGCCCTCCATGCCGGTGGTCTGTCCACCGGACAGCTTGCTCAGGTAGGGGAACGTCTTCCACCGCTCGGAACCGCGATCGAGGCCCTTGAAGTACGTGTTGTTGTTGGAGTAGAGGCTCGGGTACCAGTCAGCGCAGGCGGTACGGCGTCCGAGCTCGACGTAGTAGCGACCCGGGTCGACGTTGTTGAACGTCGCGTCGCCCGCTGCCGACGCCTGCTTCTGGGCGACGACCGGCGAGTCGAGGATCGCGACGCCCGGACGGACCTCACGCAGGCTGATCCAACGGTCACCCTGGGCGGTTGCCTTGAAGCCGCGGTACGTGCCGTTGACCGTCAGCTGGTTGGCGCCGGGGGTGACGGCCAACGGGTAGTTGAGGCCGCCCGCACCGAGCGCGAGCAGGTTGGCCCGTGAGTTCTTGTAGTTCAGGACGTCGTAGCAGCTGCCGTACGCGTTGTTCCACCGTGTCTCGCTGCCGAGACGGGCACCGACCATGTAGCGCAGGTCGTTTCCGCTGAAGGGCAGGAAGTCGACGCGGTAGGCGCCGCCGGTGACCGTCGTCGCGGAGTAGATGTTGGCGCAACCCGCGATGTCGAGCTCACGGCGTGCGTCACGGCCACCGGAGCGGAAGGACGGCGGAGCCGCGGCGATCGTCACCCGGGCACCGTCAGGCGCCGTGCCGGAGATGGTGGAGTAGCGGAAGTCGGCCCGGAACGGGCGGTACTTGGTGGCCTTGACGGCGCTGGCGTCACGCAGGTAGCGACCGCCGGTGGCCGGAGCGCCGTTGCCGCCGCGCCAGTACCAGGACCGCGCCTCGCCGGCCGCGGTGGGCGCCGAGATGCGCAGACGATACGTCTTCGAGCTCTTGTTCTTCTTGCCGTTCAGCGGGACGTTGAAGGAGTAGGTGCCGCCGTCAGGGATGTTGGTGGCGAAGCGCACGACACGCGTGTTGCCACCACGATCGACCGCGACGAGGTCGACCCGGACCGGGCCGACGGTGCCGGCTCCGCCGGGACCACTGACCGTTCCGGTGATCAGCTGCCCCCGCACGGCCTCGGCTGGCGATGCCACGAGCACGCCGGCGACGAGCGCCGTGAGAGCAGGGAGCAACAGAGTGACGCGAAACTTCATGGAATCCCCGGAGTCTAGGTGAACAACTGGATGAGAATATCAGCCGGATGCCTCGGTTGCGGCCTCATCGAGGCGCCGGAGCGCCGAAAGGGCCGTCTCGCGGTCGGTCGTGCGCCACATGTCGGGCATCGAGGCGGACAGGAACGACCCGTATCGGGCGGTGACGATGCGCGGGTCGAGGATCGCCACGACCCCGCGATCCGTGGCCCGCCGGATGAGCCGGCCCGTGCCCTGCGCCAGCAGCAGCGCCGCGTGCTGGGCCGCGACGGTCATGAAGCCGTTGCCGCCGCGCTTCTCGACCAGACGTTGCCGCGCACTCATGAGCGGGTCGTCGGGGCGGGGGAACGGGACGCGGTCGATGATGACCAGCTGGCAGGTGCTGCCCGGCAGGTCGACGCCCTGCCACAGGCTCAATGTGCCGAACAGGCAGGCGCTGGGTGTCTCGGCGAACCGGCGCGCCAGCTCGGGCAGCTGGGCATCGCCCTGGCACCAGATGTCGAGATCGGGCAGACGCTCGCGGACCTCCTCGGCCGCCTTCTCCGCACCGCGGCGCGACGAGAACAGGCCGAGCGTCCGGCCGCCGGCGGCCTCGATCAGCGCGGTGATCTCGGCCAGCTGCGCCTCCTCGAGACCGTCACGACCGGGCGCGGGCAGGTGCCGGGCGACGTAGAGCATCCCCTGCTTGCGGTAGTCGAACGGCGACCCGACGTCGAGCGAGCTCCACGGCGGGTCGTCGCCCCACAGGCCGAGCGACCGGGCCACCGGCTCGAAGCCGCCGCCCAGCTTGAGGGTCGCGCTGGTCAGGACGACGGTCTTGTCGCCGAAGAGCTTGTCGCGCAGGGCGCCCGAGACGTCGATGGGCGCGATGTGCAGCTGCTTGTTGCCGCGGTTGTCGCTCATCCACAGCACCTCGGTCTCGCCCTTGAGGGCCATGCGCTCGGCGATCTTGCGGACGTCGTCGACCATCCCGCGGGCCTGCTGCAGCGCGGCGTCGGGTTCGCTCTTGTCCTCCTTGGGGAAGGCGGACAGGCAGGCGCGGGCGCTGTCGCGGATCAGCGACAGGACGGCGTGCAGCGGCTGCGGCAGGTCGTCGATGCGTCCCTGCTCGGTGCGGGCCAGGATGTCTGCCAGGGCGTCGGAGGCATCGGTCAGGTCGTCGCCCTCCCCCGAGCTGATGCGGGCGCGGGCGCGACGGGCGGCCCGCTCGACGATGACGGGGTCGAGCTCGTCGGTGGACGCCTGGGTCACCCGCGCGGCGAGCTCGTGGGCCTCGTCGACGATGACGGCGTCGTACTCCGGCAGCATCGGCACACCGTCGATCGCGTCGATGGCCAGCAGGGCGTGGTTGGTCACCACGACCTGCGCCGAGTGGGCGTCCTCGCGGGCGAGCTCGGCGAAGCACTCCAGCGCGTGCGCGCACCGGGACGCCCCCAGGCACTCGCGGTGGTTGACGCTGACCTGGCGCCACGCCCGGTCGTTGTGCGACGGCGCGGAGTCACGGTCGCCGGTGTGGCCGCCGGCCGCCTGTTCCTCCGCCCACTCACGCAGCTCCAGCACCTCGGCGCCCAGGGAGCCCTCGGGGACGTCGACGAGCGTGCCCTGGTCATCGGGTGCGCCCTCGCGGACCCGGTGCAGGCAGGCGTAGTTGCCCCGGCCCTTCACCACCGCGTGGTGCGGCACCTTGTCGAGGGTGGCCCGGGCGGCGTCCTTGAGGGCAGGGATGTCGCGCTCGACGAGCTGGTGCTGCAGGTTGAGCGTCGCCGTCGCGACCACGACGCGCTTGCCGTGCAGCAGGCTCGGCACCAGGTAGCCGAGCGACTTGCCGGTGCCTGTGCCGGCCTGCACGAGGAGGTGCTCACCCGTGTCGAGGGCATGCTTGACGGCCTCGGCCATCTCGATCTGCCCGGGGCGGTCCTCGCCCCCGACGGCCTCGACAGCGGCATGGAGGACGTCACGGATCGAGGGCACCTCCGAAGGCTATCCGGGCTCCCCCGTCAGACCCTCATCCCGTCCACAACCCTCGCGGCGTCAGCCGGCGGCGTAGGGCTCCAGCTCGCTGGCGAGGGCACCGTTGACGCGGGCCACGACATGGGTGCCGTCCGCTTCGTGGTCGAGCGACTCGATCTCGCCCTCGGTGTGGATCTGGTTGAGCAGATCGCCCCGGGCGTACGGGAGGACGACGTCGACGTGCGCCGTGGGCTGCGGCAGGTCCGCCTCGATGGCGCTGAGCAGCTCGTCGATGCCTTCGCCGGACTGCGCGCTGACGACGATCGCGTGGGGCTCGCGCACCAGCAGCTGCTTGACGACCATCGGGTCGGCGACATCGGCCTTGTTGATCACGACGAGCTCGGGCACCTCGTGCGCGCCGGCCTCGAGGATGACCTGCCGCACGGCGGCGATCTGGCCCTCCGGATCGGGATCGGAGCCGTCGACGACGTGCAGGATGAGATCGGACTCGGCGACCTCCTCCAGGGTCGAGCGGAACGCCTCGACGAGCTGGTGGGGCAGGTTGCGGACCAGGCCGACGGTGTCGGACAGCGTGTACACGCGGCCGTCGGACGTCTGCGAGCGCCGCGTGGTCGGGTCGAGCGTCGCGAACAAGGCGTTCTCGACGAGCACGCCGGCGTCGGTCAGCCGGTTGAGCAGGCTCGACTTGCCGGCGTTGGTGTAGCCCGCGATCGCGACCGAGGGGATGTCGTGGCGCTTGCGGTTGCCCTTCTTGGTCTCGCGGGCCTTGCCGAGCTCGGCCAGCTCACGGCGCAGCTTCGTCATCTTCATCTCGATGCGACGACGATCGGTCTCGAGCTTGGTCTCACCGGGGCCACGGCC
>JAOPWZ010000111.1 GCA_025965435.1 Aeromicrobium sp. | reverse complement strand
GGCAGGTCCGCGATGAACTGCGTGACGAGCGGGCCGGGAACGTCCGAGTCGCCCTCACCGACGGGACGCAGGTACGGCGCGAGGTCGGCGGCCAAGCCGGGCTCGTACGAGAACGGATACGTCTCGGCGTACTCCTCGATGAAGAAGTCGAACGGGTTCACGACCACCATGTCGGCGACGAGACCGACCGTGATGTCGAGGGTCGAGACCTTCTCGGGGAAGACCAGCCGGGCCAGCCAGTTGCCGAACGGATCCTGCTGCCAGTTGATGAAGTGGTTCGCGGGGCTGACCGTCAGCGAGTAGGCCTCGATCGGCGTCCGGCTGTGCGGGGCGGGCCGCAGGCGCACGACATGCGGCCCGAGCTCGACCGGCCGCTCGAACTGGTAGGTGGTCCTGTGCTCGAGAGCGACCTTGATCGACATGGCTCAAGGGTGCCCCGAGCGCCGCGCGGCCGCGTACCCGGGGCGAGGCCCGAGCGCGCTCAGCGCGCGACCGGTCGAGCAGGTTGAGGTGCGCAGGGCGCCCAGCGCCCGGAGCCTCGAAACCGCGCCTGCGTCCAAGGCCACGTGGTTTCGAGGCGATGGCCGCAAGCGGCCTCCGCACCTCAACCAGCGAAGTGGACGCAAGCGCCCTAGGCCACGTGGTTTCGAGGCTACGGCAGCACCTCAACCAGCGAAGCGGGGAGGTGGGTCAGGCGACGTCGACGAGGAGGTACAGGACGAGCCACGCGACGGGGGCGACCGCGACGAGCGAGTCGAGCCGGTCCATCAGGCCGCCGTGGCCGGGCAGCAGGTCGCCCATGTCCTTGATGCCGAGGTCGCGCTTGATGAGCGACTCGGACAGGTCGCCGAGCGTCCCGAACACGACGCCGGCGACGCCCAGGAGGATGCCGACCCACCAGTCACCGTCGAGCGCGTAGGTGACGGTGAGGATGCCGGTCGCGATGCCGAAGATCAGCGAGCCGGTGAAGCCCTCCCACGACTTCTTGGGACTGATCGTGGGAGCCATGGGGTGCTTGCCGAACAGCACGCCGGCGATGTACCCACCGATGTCGGAGGCGATCGTCGCGACGATGAACGCCACGATGCGCCAGGGCCCGTCGTCCTCCTTCAGCATGAGCACGACGAAGGTGCCCATCAGGTAGAGGTAGCCCAACGAGAAGATGCCGGCGCTGACGTCACGGACGAAGCCCTCGGCGCCCTCCATGAGGCGCCACACCATCGTGGCGATGACCGTCAGCGCCATCGCCACGGCGGCGGTCTCCATGCTGCCGACGTAGGCACCGACCAGCATGATCGTGCCGCCGGTGACCACCGGCAGCACCGGAAGATGGATGCGGGCGGTCGAGAACGCGCGCGCCAGCTCGAACAGCCCGATGCCCAGCGCCACGGCCACGACGCCGATGAACACTTCCTTGACCAGCACCAGCGACAGGACCACCATCGCGACCAGGCCCACGCCCACCGCGATGGAGGCCGGCAGGTTGCGCCCCGCCCGGCCCGTCTTGACCGCTTCTGCAGGTGTCTCCCCGGCGGGAGACTCAGACTTCAAGGAGCTCGGCCTCTTTGTTCTTCAACAGCTCGTCGATGGCCTCGACGTGCTTCTTCGTGAGGGCGTCCAGGCGCTTCTCGGCGCCGGTGGTGTCGTCCTTGCTGATCTCGGAGTCCTTCTCGGCCTTGTCCATCGCCTGCTTGGCGTTGCGGCGGACGCCACGGACGGCGATGCGTCCGTCCTCGGCCTTGGACTTCGCCAGCTTGATGTACTCCTTGCGACGGTCCTCGGTGAGCTCGGGCAGGGTCACGCGCAGCACCTTGCCGTCGTCGCTGGGGTTCACGCCGAGGTCCGACTCGCGGATGGCCTTCTCGATCGCGGGCTTCGCGCCGGCGTCGTAGGGCTGGATGATGACGGTGCGCGGCTCGGGCACCTGGAAGCCGGCCAGCTGGTTGAGCGGCGTCTGCTGGCCGTAGTACTCCGCCGTGATCTGGGCGAACATCGCGGGGTGCGCGCGGCCGGTGCGGATTGCGGCGAACTCCTCGCGGGTGTGCTCGACGGCCTTGTCCATCTTGGTGTCGGCGTCGCGCAGGGTCTGGTCAATCACGATACTGGTCCCATCGGAGTAGTTCTTTCACAGTTGCTCTCAGTCCGCGCAGCCTAGACGGCGTGCACGAGTGTCCCGATCTTCTCACCGCTGAGGACGCGGGACACGTTGCCCTCACCCTCCATGCCGAACACGATCATGGGCAGCTTGTTCTCCATGCACAGCGCGAACGCCGCCGCATCGACGACTTTCAGCCCCATCCGGAGCGCCGCGTCGAAGGTCAGCTCGTCGTACTTGTGCGCCGTGGGATCCGTGCGCGGGTCGGCCGAGTACACGCCGTCGACGCCTGACTTGGACATCAGCACCGCATCGGCCTTGATCTCCAGGGCCCGCTGCGCCGACACCGTGTCGGTCGAGAAGTACGGCATGCCGGCGCCGGCGCCGAAGATCACGACGCGGCCCTTCTCGAGGTGCCGGATGGCCCGTCGCGGGATGTACGGCTCGGCGACCTGGCCCATCGTGATGGCCGACTGGACGCGCGTCTCGACGCCGTGCTTCTCGATGAAGTCCTGCAGCGCGAGGCTGTTCATGACCGTGCCGAGCATGCCGATGTAGTCGGCACGAGAGCGCTCCATGCCGCGCTGGCTGAGCTCGGCGCCACGGAAGAAGTTGCCGCCACCGACGACGATCGCGACCTCGACGCCGTCGGTCGCCGCCTGGGCGACCTGCTTGGCGATGCCGTTGACGACATCGGGGTCGATGCCGATCTTGCCGCCGCCGAACACCTCGCCCGACAGCTTCAGCAGCACCCGCTTCAACTGATGACGAGAGGCCGGATCGTCGACATGCTCTGCAGTGGTCACGATTCCGGCCTCTCGTCGGTCAGCTGATGTGGTGCGGGTGTTGGGTCAGGCGCCGATCTCGATGTGAGCGAAACGCTTGAGCGTCACGCCGGCCTCATCGAGGATGGCCTTGACCGTCTTCTTGTTGTCCTGGACGGACGCCTGCTCGAGCAGCACGGTGTCCTTGAAGAAACCGTTGAGGCGTCCCTCGGTGATCTTGGCGATCGCCTGCTCGGGCTTGCCCTCCTCGCGAGAGGTGGCTTCGGCGATCTCGCGCTCCTTCGCGACGATGTCCGCGGGGACGTCCTCGCGCGTGAGGTAGCGGGGCCGCATGGCCGCGATCTGCATCGCGACTCCGCGAGCCGCCTCGTGACCGGCCTCGCCCTCGAACTCGACGAGCACGCCGACGGCCGGGGGCAGGTCGCTCGCGCGACGGTGCATGTAGGTCGCAACCTGGCCGTCGAAGCTGGCCACGCGGCCGAGCTCGATCTTCTCGCCGATGACGACCGCGAGGTCGGCAACAGCCTGGCCCACGGTCTTGCCACCCTCGAACTCCGTCTCGGCGAACGCCGCGGCGTCGGCCGGACGGGTCTTGTCGGCCAGCTCGGCCAGCTTCTCCGCGAGGGTGATGAACTGGTCGTTCTTGGCGACGAAGTCGGTCTCGGAGTTGAGCTCGACGATCGCGCTGCCGTAGTTGGCGACGAGCCCGGAGGTGGCCTCCCGCTCGGCACCGCGCTTGGCGGCCTTGGCGGCGCCCGAGATGCGGAGCACCTCGATGGCCTTCTCGAAATCGCCGTCGGCCTCGGTGAGCGCCTTCTTGGCGTCCATCATTCCGGCGCCGGTGGCGTCGCGCAGCCTCTTGACCTCTGTGGCAGTGATAGCCATGTGTGTTTCTCGTTTCTCAGTAGTCGTGGCGCTGATGTCACTCAGCGGCGGGAGCGGCATCCTTCTCGGCAACGGCGGGATCGACGTCGACGTCGACCTTGTCCGCGCCGGGAGCAGCAGCCTCGGCGGCAGCCGGCGTCTCGTCGGCCGGAGCCTCGGTGGGCGCAGGCGTCTCAGCAGCAGGTGCCTCAGCGGCAGGTGCCTCGGCAGCGGGAGCCGCGGCGGCGGAAGCAGCAGCCTCGGCGTCCTTCTTCTCCAGCAGCTCGCGCTCCCAGTCGGCCAGGGGCTCCTCGGCACCGAGCTCGGCGCCGGGCTCCTCTTCACCGGTCTTGGCGCCACCGCGGGCGATGAGGCCCTCGGCGA
>JAOPWZ010000106.1 GCA_025965435.1 Aeromicrobium sp. | reverse complement strand
GCTGCTCGACGGCATCACCCGCCTCGGGCGCGCCTACAACCTGGCGGCACCGACGTCCGGGCGCATCATGTCCGGCGGCGTCGACTCGTCCGCGCTCTACCCGCCGAAGAAGTTCTTCGGCGCCGCGCGCAACATCGAGGACGGTGGCTCGCTCACGATCCTCGCGACGGCTCTGGTCGAGACCGGTTCGCGGATGGACGAGGTCATCTTCGAGGAGTTCAAGGGCACCGGCAACTGGGAGCTGCGCCTGCGCCGCGACCTCGCCGACAAGCGCATCTTCCCGGCCGTCGACGTCAACGCGTCGAGCACCCGCCGCGAAGAGCTGCTGATGGGCAAGGACGAGCTCGCTGTCGTCTGGAAGCTGCGCCGCGTGCTGTCGAACCTCGAGGGCCAGCAGGGTCTCGAGCTCGTGCTCGACAAGCTCAAGAAGTCGCCCAGCAACGCCGAGTTCCTGATGCAGATCAACACGACCCTGCCGCAGGACGACAAGGCGCACAACGCCTGATCGATCCACGGGGGAGGGGCGCATCCGGTCACCGGGTGCGCCCCTTGCTGCGCCCCTACGATGAACCCATGACAACTGCGCACGACTTCTCCGCCACGGCCATCGACGGAACCGAGCGCCTGCTCGCCGACTACAAGGGCAAGGTCCTGCTCGTCGTCAACACGGCGACGCAGTGCGGCCTGACCCCGCAGTTCAAGGGGCTCGAAGACGTCTACCGCGAGTACGTCGACCGCGGGCTGGTCGTGCTGGGCTTTCCGTGCGACCAGTTCGGCAACCAGAACCCCGACGGCGACGAGGCCACCGCGACGTTCTGCGAGAAGAACTTCGGGGTGACGTTCCCGCTGTTCTCCGAGATCGAGGTCAACGGCGACGGCGCGCACCCGCTGTACAAGTGGCTCAAGGAGCAGAAGGGCGGCGTCGGTCCGTCCAAGATCAAGTGGAACTTCACCAAGTTCCTCATCGACACCGAGGGCAACGTCGTCAAGCGCTTCGCCTCGACGACCAAGCCCGAGAAGATCAAGGCCGACATCGAGAAGCTCCTGCCCCAGGAATAAGCCAACCCCCGATTTCCTTATACCTGTCGCCAACTGGCACAATTCATCCTTGGTTCTGGTTCACGGCCCCGCATCCCGCGAGACGACCCAGCGACCGCCGAGAGGACACCATGAAGAACGGCATCCACCCCGACTACGTCGAGACCCAGGTCACCTGCACCTGCGGCAACACGTTCACGACCAAGAGCACAGCACCCGAAGGCGTCCTGCGCGCCGACGTGTGCTCGGCCTGCCACCCGTTCTACACGGGCAAGCAGAAGATCCTCGACACGGGCGGACGCGTCGCCCGCTTCGAGAAGCGTTACGCCAAGAAGTAGCGACCTCCCAGCGCCGACCCCTGCCCCTCGGGCACGGGTCGGCGCTGTCGTTGTGTCCACCGTCATCCATTCGTTCACCAGGAGTCGTCCATGTTCGAGGCCGTCGAGTCGCTCGTGTCCGAGCACGCCGAGCTGGAGCAGCGCATGGCCGACCCCGCCGTCCACTCCGACCCGGGCCTGGCCAAGAAGCTCGGCCAGCGCTACGCGGAGCTGAGCGCGATCGTGAAGACGTATCGCGACTTCCAGCAGGTCACGGACGACCTGGAGGCCGCCCGCGAGTTCGCGGCGGAGGACGACTCGTTCGCCGCCGAGATCGAGGCGCTGGAGCCGCGTCTGCACGAGCTGTCCGAGCGCCTGCAGCGACTGCTCGTGCCCCGCGACCCGCAGGACTCCAAGGACATCCTCATGGAGATCAAGGGCGGTGAGGGCGGCGAGGAGTCGGCCCTGTTCGCCGGCGACCTGCAGCGGATGTACTCGCGGTACGCGGAGCAGCGGGGCTGGAAGACCGAGATCCTCGACGCGACCGAGTCGGCCCTGGGCGGCTACAAGTCCGTGACCATGGCGGTCAAGGCCAAGGGCACCCCGGAGCCGGGGGAGGCCCCCCACGCGCTGCTGAAGTTCGAGGGCGGCGTCCACCGCGTGCAGCGGGTTCCCGTCACCGAGTCGCAAGGTCGTATCCACACCTCCGCGGCGGGCGTCCTCATCCTGGCCGAGGCCGAGGACGTCGACGTCGAGATCCACGACAGCGACCTGCGCATCGACGTGTACCGCTCGTCGGGACCCGGCGGCCAGAGCGTCAACACGACCGACTCGGCCGTGCGCATCACCCACGTGCCGACCGGCATCGTCGCGAGCTGCCAGAACGAGAAGAGCCAGCTGCAGAACAAGGAGCAGGCGATGCGCATCCTGCGCGCACGCCTGCTCGAGGCGGCCCAAGCGGCGGCCGACGCCGAGGCGTCCGACGTCCGCAAGTCGCAGATCCGCACGGTCGACCGCTCCGAGCGCATCCGCACGTACAACTTCCCCGAGAACCGGCTGTCCGACCACCGCACGGGCTTCAAGGCGTACAACCTCGACCAGGTCATGGACGGGGCGCTCGACGACGTCATCAAGTCGCTGGTCGACGCCGAGCTCGCCGAGCGGCTCGCTTCGGTCGAGTCGGGCTCCTGACGCATGGCCGGAGTGCGGACCCAGGCCGAGCGCCTGCTCGAGCAGGCGGCGACCGATCTCGACGCCGGGGGAGTGTCGTCCCCGCGCCATGACGCCGAGGTGCTGCTCAGCCATGTCACCGGCGTCCCGCGGATGATGCTGATCGGCGCGGCCAAGCCCGATGGCATGCAGGTGCAGCAGTTCCTCGAGCTGGTCAAGGCCCGCGCCGCGCGCGTCCCGCTGCAGCACCTCACGGGCTCGGCGGGCTTTCGCTACGTCGACGTCGAGGTAGGGCCCGGGGTGTTCGTGCCGCGGCCGGAGACCGAGCTGCTGGCCGGCTGGGCCATCGACCACGCCAAGACGCTCGAGTCGCCCGTCGTGGTCGAGCTGTGCGCCGGCGCCGGGGCGATCTCGCTCTCAGTGGTCCACGAGGTGCCCGGAGCCCGTGTCCACGCCGTCGAGCTCGACGAGCCGGCGTACGAGTGGGCCCAGCGCAACCTCGCCGGCACGGGGGTCGACCTGAGACTCGGCGACATGGCCGACGCCTTCGGCGACCTGGACGGTCAGGTGGACGTCGTCGTCGCCAACCCCCCGTACATCCCCCTCGACGCCTGGGAGAGCGTGGCGCCGGAGGCCCGCGACCACGACCCGGCCCTCGCGCTGTGGTCGGGCGACGACGGCCTCGACGCGATGCGGGTCGTCGACCAGGTCGCGTGGCGGCTGCTCAAGCCCGGGGGAGTCGTCGGGGCCGAGCACGCCGACGCCCAAGGCGAGTCCGCGCCGGCCGTCTTCGCCGACCGCTGGGCCGACGTCCGCGATCATCGCGATCTGGCCGCCCGCCCCCGCTTCGTCACCGCCACCAAGCCCCGGCGATAGGCTGTCACATCATGGGTGGGGACGAGCTGGCACTCATCGGTGTCGCATTCGCCGTGGGTATCGGCGCCGCGCTGCTGCCGATCTTCGTCAACGCCGAGGTCTACGTCGTCGCGACGGGCGCCACGGTCAACAGCCGGCCGTTCCTCGTCCTGCTGATCCTGGTCCACGTCTTCGCGACGACGATCGGCAAGGCCATGGTCTTCCAGCTCGCCCGCCAGGGCACCCGCAAGATCCGGATGGTCGAGCCCCGACCGCCGCGCAACGCGGTCTCGGCGTGGCTGAGGCGGGCCACCCGCCGGCTCGCACGCACCCGCCTCGCTGCGTGGGTCAAGCGGGGGAACGACTGGCTGCTGACCCTGCTCGACCGTCCTTACAGCGGCGGTTTGACGGCCTTCGTGTCGTCGCTGACGGGCATCCCGCCGCTGGCCATCGTGACGCTGCTGGCCGGCGCATCGAAGCAGCCGCAGTGGCTGTTCCTCACGATGGTGTTCAGCGGACGGCTCATCCAGTTCCTGGCCATCGCGTTCCTGTTCCACCACATCAGCTGGTTCTAGTCCCCCACCACAGGCCGAGCGAGCGAAGCGAGCGAAGGCAGGCGCCCGGGCGAAGCCCGGCCGTCGCGAGGAACGAGCGACGGGGGCGGCGACGAAGGAGCCGGCGCGCCCTAGTATGACCGGGTGAAGTTCGACTGCAGCGTGGACGAGGAGTACGACCGCGGTCTGCTGGCCGCGCAGGCAGCGCTCGAGGACGGCAAGCTCGTCGTGTTGCCGACCGACACGGTCTACGGCGTCGCGGCGGATGCGTTCTCCCCGCGCGCGGTCCAGAACCTGCTCGACGCGAAGGGCCGTGGCCGCGACATGCCTCCGCCGGTGCTGGTCGGTGCGCCGACGACGCTCGACGCCCTCGCGGTCGACATCCCGACCTGGCTGCGCTCGATGGTGTCCGAGCTGTGGCCCGGCCCCCTCACCGTGGTCTGCCACCAGCAGGCCTCTCTCACCTGGGACCTCGGCGAGACCCACAACACCGTGGCGGTCCGCATGCCCGACGACCGGCGGGCCCTCGCGCTGCTCAAGCAGACAGGTCCACTGGCCGTGAGCAGCGCCAACACCACCGGCCGCCCGGCGGCGCAGACGATCGAGGAGGCCCAGGACATGCTGGGCCCGCGGGTCGCGGTGTACCTCGACGGCGGTCCGACGACCTCGGGCACACCGTCGACGATCCTCGACGCCACCGCCTCGACCCCGCGGATCCTGCGCCAGGGCGCGATCCCGCTCGAGGTCCTCCACCGCTTCAACAACACCATCGAGCCGGCATGAGGGAGTACCTGGTCGTCTTCGGCGTCGCCCTGGGGGTGACGTACCTCCTCGCCTCGATCGCGCGGCAGGCCGCGCACCAGTTCGGTGCCGTCGCGCGCGTGCGCGATCGTGACGTGCACGCGATCCCGACGCCGTACTTCGGCGGCCCGGCGATGCTCGGGGGCATCCTGGCGGCGTTCCTCGTCGCGACGAGCCTGCCGTTCCTCTCGCTGGCCGATGACGCCGTCTTCGAGAACGTCCGCGCCGTGATGCTGGGTGGCACGGTCATCTGCCTCGTCGGCGTGGTGGACGACCTCTACGAGCTCGACGCCCTCAGCAAGTTCGCCGGGCAGGTGCTGGCCGGCGTCCTGGTCGTCTCCCAGGGCGTGCAGTTCTACTACCTGCCGCTGTACGGCAACTACATCGGCCTGGACCAGGCGCAGGCCATGATCTTCACGGTCCTGCTGATCGTGGGCACCGCCAACGCGGTCAACTTCGTCGACGGCCTCGACGGGCTCGCCGCCGGCATGGTGGCGATCGGGGCGGTGGCGTTCTTCGCGTACGCCTTCATCCTCGCCGTCGAGAACAACGAGACCCGGGCCATCGCCGCGGCCCTGCTGACGGCGGCCCTGGCCGGAGCCTGCATCGGCATCCTGCCGCACAACTTCTTCCCGGCCCGGATGTTCATCGGCGACTCCGGCTCGATGCTGATCGGCTTCGTGCTCGCATGCTCGTCGATCAGCCTCACGGGCCAGTTCCCGGCGACGGAGATCTCCGAGGGCATCGGCGGTGCCGAGCAGAGCTTCCTGCCCACGCTGCTCCCGCTGATCCTGCCGTTCACGATCCTCATGGTGCCGTTCATCGACCTGGCGCTCGCGGTCGTTCGACGCACCCGTGCGGGCCGCTCGCCGTTCAGCCCCGACAAGATGCACATCCATCACCGCCTGCTGGAGATCGGGCACTCGCACCGACGTGCCGTGCTGCTGATGTACGCCTTCGCGGGCCTCGTCGCCTTCGGCAGCGTCGTCATCAGCCTGTTCAGCGGCTGGCAGTCGATCGTCGGCTTCGGCGCGCTCGCGATCATCACGCTGGCGGCGGTCTTCCTCCTGCCGAAGCTCGAAGAGAAGGTGTGGTCATGATGAAGAGCGCGACGCGAGTTCTGCTGCCCGTCATGGCGGTGACGGCGGTCGTGACGGTCGTCTTCGGCTTCGTGTCGGGCTCCGACGGGGTGGCCGGCGCACTCCTCGGTGGCGTGGTGGTGATCTTGTTCCTGGGCTCGACCCCGGTCATCCTGACCCCGCTGGTCAAGAAGAGTGCGGCCCTGTCGCTGCCGGTCGCGCTGACCTTCCTGGGCACCAAGTCGGTGGCGGTGCTGGTCGTGCTCGCGCTGCTGTTCGA
>JAOPWZ010000080.1 GCA_025965435.1 Aeromicrobium sp. | reverse complement strand
ACTTCACGGTCTACACGACGTGGATCGAGACGGACTACGTCAACGAGCTCGAGCCGTACGCGGGTGCCTCCGCCGACGAGGAGCCGCAGGAGCGTGAGCGCGTCACCGTCGAGGTCGGCGGCAAGCGCGTCGAGGTCGTCCTGCCCGGTGGCCTGGGGGCTTCCGCGGCCGCAGCCGGCTCGACCAAGAAGGCCAAGCGCAAGGCCGGCAAGGGCGCCGGTGCCGCTGCCAGCGGCGACTCGCTGGTCGCACCGATGCAGGGCACCGTCGTGAAGGTCACCGTCGAGGAGGGTCAGGAGGTCGCCGCCGGCGACCAGATCATCGTCGTCGAGGCCATGAAGATGGAGCAGCCCATCAACGCCCACAAGGCGGGCATCGTCACGGGGCTCACGGTCACCGTCGGCGGGCCCATCGGGTCCGGCGAGGTCGTCGCCGAGATCAAGTCCCCCGAAGCCGCTGTTTAGCTCGCTCTGCGAGCGATGGCGGCCTTCGGGGGAGGTTGAGCGTGACACGCCGAAGGCGTCCCTCGGTCGAAACCTGGTGAGGTAGCTCGTCAAGTCTTGGAGCTCGCACGTCAGAAGGGCCCGTTCTCCGATGGAGAACGGGCCCTTCGTCGATCTCGGGTCAGCGCTTGACGGGTGCGGCGGTGTCGACCTCGCCGTAGGCGACGCCGGCCGCCCAGACGATCAGCGTCACGCCGACCCACGTGCCCCAGCCGTCGATGGCGAAGCCGTCACGCGGCACCACGGCATCGGTCAGGAGCAGGGCGAGCAACGTCAGCACCAGGCCGCCGAGGATCGTGTAGCCCCGGACGAAGCGGTTGACGGTGCTGACGACGATCCCGCGCAGGGCCACCGTCAGCACCGTGAACAGCACGACCGCCACCACGAACCACCCGAAACGGATGTTGAAGTGGTCGAAGACCCAGGCCGCGAACGCGAGGGAGACCGTGTTGGCCGCCGCCGAGATCGCGATGGACGTGCTGACAACGGTCATGTCCCGATCGTGCCAGAGGCGCGACCGGGCAGCCGTCCGACTCACTTCACGGACACCGTGACGCGACCGCTCTTCTCCAGGGTCAGCGTGCCCTTGGAGAACCAGGCCCGCTGCCGGCCGCCGGAGATCGCCCGCTGCGTCTTCTCCGGCACACCGAGCTTGCCGTTGGCCTCCTTCAGGCTGCGGTACTTGTTCTCGAGCCGGTCGTACAGCGCGATGCCGGGCTGGAGCTTGCCCTTGCGCTTGACCCGGTAGATCGTGCCGAAGTGGAACCGCTGCTGCCGGACGTTGGACCGACGGGTCGTGTAGATGCTGCCGGTCGGGACGCCCAGCTTGCCGGACTGTGCGCCCAGGGAGTTGTAGCGCGACCGGATGACGTCACCGAGCGAGAAGGTTCCCTTGCGCGACGAGATGATGTCGATCTTCTTGAAGCGAGCCTTCGTGCCGCCGCCGTCGTTGTAGAACGGGTACTCGGCCCGCACGAGGGATCCGGTCTTCGACGAACCGAGCCTGGCCGCCCGGACAGAGATCTCGGTCGAGCCGCCTGCGATGGAGGCTGCCACGGACTGACGCAGGCCACCCGGGGCGCCCAGCCATGCGTAGGCCGCCGCTCCGGGGCACTCGGTGCCGACGACGTCACGGTGGCCGGCGATGCGGTTGAGCGTCTTGCCGCCGAGCGAGTAGGTGCCGAGCGCGGGCGTTCCCATCGAGCCCAGACGCCAGCTGATCAGCTTGACCACGGCGTTCTTGGCGGCCGGGGTCGGTGCCATCGTCGAGAACGTCCCCATCAGGGAGACGCCCATCGCGTAGGTGTTGACGGCGTCGTTGCCCGAGTGAGCCGCGCGGACCTGGCGGTCGATGCCGCCGTTGCGGCCCTCGAAGATCTGACCGTACTGGTCGACCAGGAAGTTGTAGCCGATGTCGCACCAGTTGCGCGACTTCATGTGATAGGCCTGCGTGGCCCGGACGATCTGTGCCGACTGCGCGGCCGTGTAGCTGTTGGTGCCTGCGGTGTGGTGCACCACGGCGCCACGGGTCTCGCTGACCGTGGTCGGGCTGTTGCACTTGGTGTTCCTGGCGGCGCCCCACGAGGAGCGCAGGATGATCGCCGGCTGGGGCGTGAGCGCCGAGGCCACGGTCGTGGCGGCTGCGGAGGTGCCGCGGTACAGCGCGGGGCTGACGGCCGAGGCCGATGCCGCGGTCGTCGTACCGGGGTCGATCGTCGCCACCTGGAGCCCGGCGGGACGCTGACCGGTCGGGCTCGTCACACGCACCGACACGCCGTCCGCGGTACCGGCCCACAGCGGCTCGGTGCCACCGCGGCCGCCCTCGTCGCCGACCTCGCTCTCGACGTGCAGCTCCTCCCACTCCCCCCAGGCTCCCGCGCTGCGCAGGCGCACCTCGACCAGGAGTCCGGTGGCGTCGAAGCCGGCGTCCCACGTCACGCCGACCAGACCGAAGTCGTCGGTGCGCCGCGCGGGCAGCTCGGCGACGAGATCACCCTCGCCGCTGGCCGTCGACACGTCTCCTGACGCTGCGGGGATGGTGGCAGTCGACACGTCGACGGCCTCCGCCGCAGGGGTGACGATCTCGTCGGCCTGGACGCTGGATGGATTGACGAATGTGAAGGACGTGGCCAGCACGGCCCCTACGATCGCCCCCGAGAAAAAACGCATGATGTGAACCCTAACCGCTGAAGCTGAATGAACCGAAAGCCTTCTTGATGCCCTAGAAGCTGAACCAGTGCGACTTCAGACCGAACGCCCAGCGGGCGTCGGTGCCTGAGATCGTGACGCTCTTCTTCGTTCCCTTGAGGGTCAGGCTGCTGACCCGACCGCCCCACGACCCGCCGCCGGTGCGCCGCGTCACCTCGAGTGACCTGAGCGTGCCGATGGCCGGATATGCCTTCTGGATCGTGCTCGCCGAGACCGTCGTGGTCCAGGCGTGATTGGGGTTGCCCGCCCAGCCGTCGTACGGATCGGCACCCGCCGTCAGATAGGGCTGCGAGCCCGCTGCGGTGTATCCGCCCGAGGACGACGAGAACTGGGTCAGCGCCGGCGCGCCGCCGTAGCTGAGGTACTGGCCGCTCGTCGCGCGGGCGGCTGCGTCGGTGGTCGTGGTCTCCCGCGACGCGCCGCCGTACACCTGGCACGCCGTCGTGCTGCAGATGTCGTAGTAGCGCGAGGCCGACATGCTGCGCACCCCGTAGGTGCGGGCCGCGACGGCCTGCGCCTTGAGCGCCTCGGGCGCCCAGGACGCGGGCATCTCGGCAGCGATCACGCCGCGCACGTAGTGCTCGATCGGCAGGACGTTGAGGGTGTCGCGGGCGGTCGAGCCCTTCGACGGGACCGCCGATCGGATCGCGCCGCGGTACTTCACGACCGAGCCGCCGGGCAGGATGAGGCCGATCCGGGCCGGTCCCTCGAACTGACCGTTGCCGGTCCACCTGATCTTCTTGTAGCTGCGGTAGCCGCCGGTCGTCCGGTACTGCAGCGTCGACTGGGTCTTCTTCGACGAGACCCGGACGATGCGCCAGTTCTTGACCTTGGCACCGCTGATCGTCGTCGGCAGCTTGGCCTTGTACGAGCTGCTCAGCTTGCGGAACACCAGCCCCGAGGACGCCTTGACGTCGACCGCGTCCGAGGTGTCCTGCGAGACGAGGACCCGGATGGAGCCGCCCTTGGCGGCCAGCGCGGTACCCGGGTAGTACGCCGCCAGGATCCGGTCGTACGTCACGCCGGCCTTCGCCGCTCCCTGGGCGCCGTACTGGCTCATGCCGATCCCGTGGCCATAGCCGTGACCGTTCACGGTGATCCGGCCCGAGCTGGGCACCGTGACGGTGTTGACCGAGCCGGTGGGCGCCACCTGCGCAGGCGCGACGACCGCAGCCGGGCTGACGGCGCTCTTGGCCGCAGTGGTCGAGAGGTTGAATCCCTTGAGGGGTGAGTAACCACCCTTGAGGTTCCCGTTCACCGCACGGACCTTGGCGTAGTAGTCGGTGTCCTTGGTCGGCTTGAGCTTCGACACGAGCACCGTCGTCGACGCGACTCCCTCGACCCAGCGGCTGCACGACGTCGACGTCTTCGAGGCGTGCAGGCAGACGTCGTAGCCGGTCGCTCCGCTCACCGCCGGCCACGTGAGGCGCGCCGACTGACGTCCGGCCTTGACCGAGACCTTGCCGACGGTGGCAGGGGGCGTCGCGTTGACGCCGCCCTCGCTGATGACACCGCCGGTGCTGGCATAGGCGACGGTCTGGCCGGTCGCGGCGTCCGAGGTGATGTACCCCGCGGCGAAGTTGGCCCGCGAGATGCCCGCCGTGACAGTCGTCGACGAGGTCGGCACCCCCAGTCGGCCTGCGGTCTCACCCAGGTTGGCGTAGGCCGTCGCGATGGCACCCTGGAGGGTGAAGACCCTGCTGCCCACCTGGTAGATCCGGCCACCGTCGAAGATCTGACGGGTCGCACCGGCGATCGCGGCCGGATCGCTCGCGGGGTATCCGAGGACGCCCGCACGAGACGTGAGCCGGTCGTACTCCGTCCGGATGGCCCCGGACACGTAGTACGCCGCCGGGCTGCTGCCCTTGGAGTAGATGTCGACCAGCTTGGCGCGCAGACGGCTGCCGGCCGACGTCTTGGCCTCACCGATGAAGATCGCGCCGGTCGTGGCGGCACCCAGCGCGCCGAACCGGCTCTTGACGGGCGTGGAGTAGGCCGCGAGATAGGCCGCGACGCGATCGCGCAGACCGTCCTTGGCCGACAGCCAGGCGTAGCCGTACTTGCCCGGGCAGCCGGTGCTCACGACGTTGCGGTGCCCGGCCACCATGTTGAGCGACTTGCCGCCCAGCGAGTAGGTGCCCTTGGCCCGCAGGAACGTCGTGCCCATCCGCCAGCCGATGAGCTTGACCATCGCGTTCTTGAGCGCGGTCTGGGGCTTGACCTTGTCGTAGTTGCCCATCATCGAGACGCCCATGGTGTACGTGTTGACGGCGGCGTTGCCCGAGTGCGCGGCACGGACGGCACGGTCCATGCCGCCCCGTCGGCCCTCGAAGATCTGGCCGTACTTGTCGACCAGGAAGTTGTAGCCGATGTCGCACCACTTGCGTGACTTCACGTGATACGCCTGCACGGCCCGGACGATCGAGGCGGACTGCGCCTTGGAGTAGCTGTTCGACCCGGCCGTGTGGTGCACCACGACGCCGCGCGTGCTGCTGCCGGCAGCGGGGGTGTCGCACGGCCTGCCGGCCGAGGCGCCCCACGAGCTGCGGCTGATGATGCCCGGCTGGGCCGTGTAGCCCGGAGCCCCGTCGTTCGTGGCTGCGGTGGTCGCCCGCGCGACGCCGTCGAGCGGGCCGCTGTAGGACGCACCCGAGACGGTCGTGCCCTCGTCGGACGCACCGGGGTCGATCGTGGCGATCTGGACGTCCTGGGGAGCGCCGTCGGCACTGGTGACCCGGGCGGCCACGCCGTCGGCGTCACCGACCCACAGCGGCTCCGTGCCGGGCACTCCGCCCTCGTCGTCGTCCTCCACCTCCAGTGCCGTCCAGTCGGACCACGCCCCGGCGGTGCGGGTGCGGACCTCGACCTGGACGCCGGACGTCGGCCCGGCCGTCCACGTGACGCCGACCATGCGGAAGTCGGAGGTGGCTGTCTGCGGGAGCTCGGCCACGATCTTGCTGGTGGACGGATCGTCGGGCGCCACCGCGGGCGACTCAGGGACAACGGGAACCGCCGTCGACGTGACGTCGACGGCGGGGGCGGCGGCGGGGGCGGCCGGGGCAGCGACGACGGCATCGGGTGCCGTCGTCGAGATGTCGGCGCCGGCGGCCTCGGCGGAGGTGGGCGTGAGCGTGCCGAAGAACACCGCGAGGGCGATCGCGATGCCGGACGAGCTCCGAGCCGTGCGCCAGGAAATCATGGGGGAAGTCCATTCCTGTGACTGGTGTGACTGGTGTGACCAGAGTGGCCGCCGGTCGATTATGCCCACAATTTTTCCCGAAATGCGACCGAAAACGGCAGATCGCGGTAACTACAACGGTGTCATTCCTGCGGTTGCAGGGGCCAGCCCCGCAAAGGTGCCGACGGCTCGTCAGACGAGGCGGTGGAGGCGCCGCGCGGCCTCGGCGACCGATCCGGACATCGACGGATAGACCGTGAAGGCGTCCGCCACCTGGTCGACCGTCAGCGACGCCGACACCGCGATGGACAGCGCGTGGATCAGCTCACTGGCCTTCGGCCCGACCACGACACCACCGACGACGATGCCCACGCCGCGACGGCAGAAGATCTTGACGAAGCCGTCGTGGACGCCCTGCATCTTGGCCCGGGCGTTCGAGGCCAGCGGCAGCATCGCGACGTCGATCTGGATGTCGGTCTCCTCCACCTGCTTCTGCGACATGCCGACCGTCGCGATCTCGGGCGAGGTGAAGACGTTGCTGGAGACCTTGGTGAGGTCGAGCGGATGCACGGCATCACCGAGCAGGTGCGACATCGCGATGCGGCCTTGCTGCGCGGCGACCGAGGCCAGCATCAGCACGCCGGTGCAGTCGCCGGCGGCGTAGATGCCTCCCACGCTCGTGCGCGACACCCGGTCGACCTTGATGAACCCCGCGTCGTCGAGCACGACCCCGACCTCCTCGAGGCCGAGGCCGGCGGTGTTCGGGATCGACCCCAGCGCCAGCAGGCAGTGCGAGCCCTCGACCGTGCGGCCGTCCGCCAGCGTCACCAGGACGCCGGTCTCGGTGCGGTCGACGCGTGCCATGCGCGAGTTGTCCATGACCCGCATGCCACGCCGGGTGAAGACGTCCTCGATGACGTTGGCCGCGTCGACGTCCTCGCCCGGGAGCACCCGGTCACGGCTCGACACGAGGGTGACGGCAGCGCCGAGACCGTTGTAGGCGCTGGCGAACTCCGCGCCCGTGACACCGGAGCCGACCACGATCATGTGCTCGGGCAGCTCCTGCAGGGCGTAGACCTGCTCCCACGTCAGGATGCGCTCACCGTCGGGCTGCGCGTCGGGGCTCACCCGTGGGTGCGCGCCGGTCGCGACCAGGATCGCGTCGGACTCGATCCGCTGCGAGCCGTCGGCGGTCTCCACGGCGACGACGCCGGGGGCCTCGATCGTCGCGGTGCCCGCGATCATGGTGACGTTGCTGGCGGCGAGGCGCTCGGCGATGTCGGCGGACTGCGCCTGCGCGAGCCTCAGGACACGGGCGTCGACGACCGCGAGGTCGGCGCGGATCGCGGCCGGCACCTGCACGCCCAGCTCGCCCGCGGTGCTGACGTCGGTCAGCAGGTCGGACGTCGCGATGAGCGTCTTGCTCGGCACGCAGTCGGTCAGGACGGTGGATCCGCCGATGCCGTCACGCTCGACCAGCGTGACCTCCGCGCCGAGCCTCGCAGCGACCAGCGCCGCCTCGTATCCACCCGGTCCGCCGCCAACGATCGTCACATGAGCCACGCGCCCATTGTCGCCTACGACGGACGCCCGTCGCGAATCGGTCGAGTCAGCGGCGACCGGACGCTGACGGGTCACTTCTCGCCCCTCCACGGGTCGCCTCGGGCCCTGCATCGGCAGCGCAACCGCGGGCCGAGCGCAGCGAGGACGGGTGCTCCCCGAACGAACCGCCGAGGATCGAGGGCGTTGTCGTAATGTACGGCAGGTGACCACCTCCGAACTCGCCCGCCAAGCCGCCGAAGCACTCCGCGAACGGACGGGCGGCGGTGACCACGACATCGCCCTCGTGATGGGGTCCGGCTGGCTTCCCGCGGCCGACGCCCTCGGTGCGCCCGACCACGAGGTGCCGCTGGCGGAGCTGCCCGGATTCAGCGCCCCGGCCGTCGCCGGGCATGGCGGAACCGTGCGCTCCCTGACGCTCGGCGACAAGCGCCTGCTGATCTTCCTGGGCCGCACGCACTACTACGAGGGCAAGGGAGTCGCCGCCGTCGTGCACGGCGTCCGCACCGCCGCCGCGGCCGGCGTCAAGACGCTGGTGCTGACCAACGGGTGTGGTGGCCTCAACCCCGCGTGGTCACCCGGCACCCCCGTGCTGATCAGCGATCACATCAACATGACGGCGACGTCCCCGCTCGAGGGCGCGCACTTCGTCGACCTCACCGACCTGTACTCCAGCCGCCTGCGGGCGCTGTGCAAGGAGGCGGACCCGAGCCTCGACGAGGGCGTGTACGTCCAGCTGCCCGGTCCCCACTACGAGACGCCCGCCGAGATCGGCATGGTCCGCGCGATCGGCGGCGACCTGGTCGGCATGTCGACGACGCTGGAGGCGATCGCCGCCCGCGCGGCCGGGCTCGAGGTGCTCGGCATCTCGCTGGTCACCAACGCCGCGGCCGGGATGACCGGCGAGCCGCTCAACCACGAAGAGGTGCTGGCTGCGGGCCAGGCCGCGGCGACCCGCATGGGCGCCCTGCTGGCCGGCGTCCTGCCGCGCATCTGATCACCAAGTACGAGAGGCTGGGGTCATGGACTTGATCGAGCGCGCCAACGACTGGCTGAGCCAGGACCCCGACCCCGCGACCCGTGACGAGCTGCAGGCCCTGATCGACGCCGGCGACACCGATGCCCTCCAGGACCGGTTCGCCGAGCGGCTCCAGTTCGGCACGGCGGGTCTGCGCGGCGCGCTCGGCGCCGGCCCCAACCGGATGAACCGCGTCATCGTGGCCCAGGCCGCAGCGGGCCTCGCGGCCTACCTGTTGGAGCACGGCGACAGCCCGAGCGTCGTCGTCGGCTACGACGCCCGCCACAACTCCGACGTGTTCGCGCGCGACACCGCCGAGATCATGGAGGGCGCCGGCGTCCACGCCTACCTGCTGCCGACGCACCTGCCGACGCCGGTGCTGGCGTTCGCGATCCGGCACCTCGGCTGCAGCGCCGGCGTCATGGTCACCGCCTCGCACAACCCCCCGGAGGACAACGGCTACAAGGTCTACCTCGAGGACTCCAGCCAGATCGTCCCACCCGCCGACGCCGACATCTCAGCCGCGATCGACGCGGTCGGCCGGGTCGACGAGATGCCCCGCAGCGACGCCTACGAGACGCTCGGACCCGAGGTCGCCGAAGCCTACGTCGAGGCCGTCGTGGCACTCCCGCAGGACGGGCCGCGCGAGATCGTCGCGGTCTACACACCGATGCACGGCGTCGGCCGCGACACCCTCGTCGAGGCGGTCTCCCGGGCCGGCTTCCCGCCGCTGCACGTCGTGCGCGAGCAGGGTGAGCCGGATCCGGACTTCCCGACGGTCGCGTTCCCGAATCCCGAGGAGCCCGGCGCGATGGACCTCGCGCTCAAGCTCGCCTCGTCGTACACCGCCGACCTCATCGTGGCCAACGACCCCGACGCCGACCGCTGCGCCGTGGGCGTCCGCGACGGCGAGTCCTACCGGATGCTGACCGGCGACCAGGTCGGCGTGCTGCTGGCCGACTTCCTGCTGCGCCGCGGCGTCGAGGGCACGTACGGCTCCTCGATCGTGTCGTCGGACCTGCTGGGCCGGCAGGCCGCGGCGTACGGCCAGCCGTGGGAGCAGACCCTCACCGGCTTCAAGTGGCTCGGCAAGATCCCGACCCTCGTCTTCGGCTACGAGGAGGCGCTGGGCTACAGCGTCGCCCCCGACATCGCCCGTGACAAGGACGGCGTGTCGGCGATCATCACGGTCCTCGAGATGGCCGCCGAGCTCAAGGCGGAGGGCCGCTCGCTCATCGACCGCCTCGATGACATCTACCGCGAGCACGGCCTGCACGGCACGAGCCAGCTGTCGGTGCGGGTCGACGACCTGACGATCATCAGCCGCGCGATGGACGTCCTGCGGACGTCGCCGCCGACCGTGCTGGGCGGGCTGGACGTCAGCTCGGTCGACGACCTCGCCGACGGGTACAACGGGCTGCCCCCGACCGACGGGATCCGTCTCGGCCTCGACGGCGGGGCGCGGATCATCGCGCGTCCGTCCGGCACCGAGCCCAAGCTCAAGTGCTACATCGAGGTCGTCATCCCCGTGACCGAGTCGATCCAGGAGGCCCGCGACACCGCGGACCAGCAGATCGCCGCCATCAAGACCGACCTCGCGGCGGCGCTGGGCATCTAGCCCGACGCCAGCACGGGCCCTCGCAGCTGCTGCGAGGGCCCACGACCGCCGACGTCCTGGGCCTACCTGCGGTGGACCCTCACGGTGAACGACGTCGTCGAGCCGGTCGCGACGGCGTTGCCGGCGAAGGTCGCGGTCACCTTCTTGGCCCGTCCGGACGAGGTGAACGTTCCGAGCCGGACACGCACCTTGCCGTTCCTGACCGTCCCGGTGTGGCTCTTGCCGCTCGCGCGCACCGTGACCGTGCCGCCGTCGACCGTGAAGCCGGAGGCCCGCACCCGCAGCTCGACGAACGGCCTGGTGCGGTCCTGCACGATCTTGGCCGGACTGACCGAGACCTTGGTGATCGATGTCGCCGCCTTCGCGACGGTGACCGAGGTGGTCGTGGAACCGGGATCGTACTCGCCGCTGCCGCTGTAGAAGACCGTCAGCTGCGTGGTGCCGACCGGCAGCCTGCTCGACAGCTGGATGGTCGCCGTGCCGTTGACCAGCGTGCCCAGCCCGACCAGCTCGTCACCGGCCGCGACGTAGACGAAGCCCGAGGCTCCGGGAGCCCCCGTCACCGTCAGCGTCGCGCTCGTGCCGTACGTCGCCGGCCCCACCGTCGCGGTCAGCCCGGAGGTCGACTTGAGCACCTGGGTCGTCACCGTCGTGCTCGACGCCGCATGAGTGTCGTCGCCCTTGTAGGACACCGTGAGCGTGTGCGTCCCGATCGGCAGGTCCTCGATCACGAGCTCGACCGCGCCGTCCACGAGCGTGTCGCCGGCGAGCTGGGTGCCTCCCTCTGACACGGTCACCTCACCCGTCGGGGCGTCCGGTCCACCCGAGACCTCGACCGACACCGGGACGTCCTCCCCCGCTCGTACCGACGCCGGAGCCGCGGCAGCTGTCGTCGTCTCGTCCGCCGCGAGGTCGGTGATGAACCCGACGATCTCCGGGTCGTGGTCGCTCGCCCGGAACGGGCTGCTGGCGTCGAACAGGTTGACCGCGTTGTAGTTGAAGCGGCTGTACTCCCGGCCCGGGGACTCATAGGAGTTGATGTTCCAGATGTCGGCGCCTGTCACGTCGTCGTACACGGCGTCCGAGGCGAAGACGTGGTCGAGCGAGCCGATCTGGCCGTCGAACTGGTACGTCTCCTTGCCGGTGAGGCTTCCGACGTTGTGGAAGCCGGCCGCCTCGATGATCCGGACCGGATCCTCCTTCTTGTACGAGTTGAAGTCACCGGTCAGGAAGACCTTGTCGGTGCCTGCGGCCGCTGCGAAGGAGTCGGCGAAGCCGATGAGCGCTGTCGCCTGCAGCGTGCGGGAGTGGTTCGACGCACCCTGCCCGTCACCCTGGTCGGCGTCCTGGCCCTCGCCGGAGCCCTTGGACTTGAAGTGGTTGACGATGACGGAGAACACCGACGCCGACGGGCCGCCGACCGGCCGGAACGACTGCGCGAGGGGCTGACGGGCGTTGACGAAGGCCGGGTCGTCGAAGATCTGCGAAGCGCCCACGGTCTGCACCGCGGCCGGCTGGTAGATGAAGGCCGTACGAATGACGTCCTCCCCGGCAGGCACCTGCGCGGGCGACGGGACGAACGCCCAGCGATCCTCCTCGGCGTCGGCATTGAGAGCTGCGACCAGTGCCCTGAGCGCCACGTCGCGGTCGGGTCCGAAGGCCAGGGAGTTCTCGATCTCCTCCAGTGACACGACATCGGCGTCCAGTGCGTTGATCGCCGTGACGATCTTGGCCTGCTGCCGCTCGAGGTTGGCGGCGTTCGCCGCACCACGCGGGCCGTCGCCGCAGTCGTCCGCCGTGATGTGGTTGCCCTGGCGGTCGTTGAAGTACGTGCAGCTGTTGCCCGGCAGCGCGTCATACGCCTCGGCCGTCGTCGTGAAGTAGTTGAGGACGTTGAAGGTGCCGATCTTCAGGTCGCCACCGACGTCCTTGGGACCCGGCTGCCGGGTGCTGGAGAACGTCGCAGGCTCCTCGCCGGCCACGAGACGCTCGGTCGGCTGGAGCCGCCAGAGGCTGCGCCGGTAGTCGAGGATGACCGGCTCGGTGATGGTCGCCCGTGCGCCGACGCGCACCTCGTTGCCCAGCGTCAGCCAGGGCAGGGCGAGGTTCTTGTCCGCCGAGAAGCGGTCGACGTCGGAACCGTCGTCCAGCGTGATGAGACGGGCCCTGTTCGCGGCCTGCAGGGCATTGGCAGCATCGCCGGGGGCCACGACGTTGGTGGGCGTGTCGAGGGGCTTGTCGCCGTCGACCAGGCCGATGTCGCCGTAGCGGTCGGTCGTGTAGTTGTTGGTGACCGTGAGCGCGCCCTCGACGTCGACCAAGGTGCCCTCGAGCGACTCGCGCGACGCCGGTGCGAGCGGGAACGAGATCGTGGCGGGCTTGACGGGGTCGTGCTCCTCCTCGTTGACGACGTCCCAGCCGCCTGCGGGGGTCACGATCTGGGTGAGGCCGAACGACTCCCCCACGATGCCCGTGACCTCGACGAAGTCGCCCTTGTCGACGCCCTGGGCGAAGGCGAGAGAGGAGATGAAGATGCCGTCGGACGTCGTGTGCGTCGACAGGTCGACGTCGCCGGTGCCCTCGGTCTGGAGGTACGCGCCGTTGTACAGGCCCGACGTGTAGGTCGCCGTGACGACGCCCCGCACCGTGACGTTGGTGCCGGCCAGTGGGCTCGTGAAGCCCGGGCCCTGCACCTCGGCGATCGTCTTGTCGACGGGCGGCTCGCCCGGTGGCGGGCCGAAGCAACCCGCCAGGCTGCACGGCGAGGCCACCTGCGAGGAGAAGTCGCTCGCGTTGTTGTCGGTGTCGGCATGCGTGTCGCTGCGGGTGATGCCGTTCGTGGCACTGCCGACCGGAGCAGGGGCACCGCCCTCGGAGTAGGCGGCACTGCCGTAGCCGACCAGGTCGACGAGGTTGGCATCGCCGATGGGCGCGGCCGGCAGCGCCGTCGCCGCCTTGCTGAGCGCGATCTGTCCACCCCCGGCACCCGCGTTCAAGGTCGTCGAGGTGACATCGGGGGTGGGGAGGTCGTTGGCGTTGCCCTCGTTGCCCGGGCCCGAGATCAGGAGGTAGCCGCCGGCCGGGATCGTCTTGTCACCCAGGGGCGACACCGCCCCGAAGGAGTCTGCCGTGTTGCCGGGCGAGCGGTACTGCAACGACCAGCCGCTCACGTCGACGGCCTGGGAGGTCGGGTTGTACAGCTCGTAGAAACGACTCTTGTAGTACCCGCCGCCGCTGCCGCCGTTGGGATAGACCTCGTTGATCACGACGCCCGCGTTGCCGGGCGCTGCCGTGGCCGGGGTCGCCGGAACGGCGACGAGTGAGGCGACGGCAACGGCCGCAGCGGCCGCCCATCGGGTGACGATCGACGTGTTCATGGCTTCCCCGATTTCATGACTGCGTGAGTGACGTGAGTGACGTCGTGCTGAGCTGACCGCTGCTGAGGGTTCCACCGGGACGGTCCCTGATCGTCCCGGTGGAAGCCCCTCTGCTGCTACTTCTTGGCAACCTTCACCGTGAAGGTGGTGGAGGACCCGTTGGCGAGGGCGTTGCCGCTGTAGGTCGCCGAGACCTTCTTGGCCGAGCCCGAGGACGAGAAGGTGCCCATACGGATGCGCACCTTGCCGTTGTTGACGGTGCCCGTGTAGCTCTTGCCTGCCCGGCGCAGCGTGACCTTGCCACCGTCGACCTCGAAGCCCTTGGCGCTCACCGTCAGGGTGACGAACGGCTTGGTGCGGTTCTTGACGATCGTGGTCGGCTTGACCGCGACCTTCTTGAGCTTCGTCGACGCCTTGGCGATCGTGAGCGTCGCGGTCGTGCTGGTGGGGTCGAACTTCTCGTCGCCGTTGAAGTACACGTCGAGCGCGTGGCTGCCCGGCTTCAGCGCCGTACCCTCGAGCGTGATCGTGCCCGCCCCGGCTCGCAGGAAGCCGAAGCCGATGGCGCGGCCGTCCTGCGTCACGTAGACCACGCCGGATGCCTCGGGATCGGCCGACACCTTGATGGTGCTGGGCGTCCCGTAGGTACCCGGCACTGTGACCGCGCCGAAGCTCGACCCGCCCTTGACGATGTCGATCGTCCCGGCCGGAGCCGTCGATCCCGCGTGCAGGCCGTCGCCGGAGTAGGCCACCGTCAAGGCGTGCTCGTCGGCCGTCAGCTTGCTCGCGTTGACGGTGACGGACGCCTTGCCGTCCACCAGTGGGGCGGTGGCGAGAACGGTGTCGCCCTCCTTGACCGACACGGTGCCGGTCGGCGTGACGCCCGACGGCGACGAGACGGCTGACTCGACCGTGAAGGTCGTGCCGGTCTTGGCCTTGGCCGGCGCCGTGGCGGTCGTCGCTGAGCTGTACTTGACCATCAACGGGATGCTCACCGAGGTGCCGGTGGGCGTCGCCGTCGCAACCAGCGTGACGTCGCCCGCCACGCCTGCGGGCACCGGGAAGGTGATCGCGGCGGCGCCGGCGGTCACCGGGAAGCTGCCGATGTCGACGGTCTTCTCACCGGACTTCAGCGCCACCGCGACGGCCGTGTTCTTCGGGCTGCCCAGCGACGTCAGGTCGAGCTTCGGGAGCGTGAGGGACACCGAGTCACCAGCCAAGTACGCGCTCTTGACGCCGGTGACCTCGACGGCGTGGGCCGAGAAGTCCGGGACGATCGGGCTGTTGGCCGCGATGTAGTTGTTGAAGCCCGTGTAGTCGACCAGCCCGCTGTCGACCGCCGTGCCCTCGGTGAAGGCCAGGAAGTTGTCGCCGCCGGACGTCAGGAAGGACGGGACGGCGACCTTGATGCTGTCGGTCGGCTGGACGCGCTTGCCGTTGATCGTGATCGACGTGATGCGGTCGTCCCGATCTCGGGTCGAGTCGAAGGTGTAGGACATGTTCTTCGACATGCCCATCTGGAGGTACGGCCGGGACGGGGTGGTGCCGTCGGTCGTGCGCTGCCACTGCTGCTCGAGGACCTTCTTCAACGACGCACCGCTCAACGTGACGGTGCTGAGCTGGTTGGCGAAGGTCAGGACGTTCAGGGCCTCGGAGAACAGGATCGTGCCGGGCGCATCGGGTGCGGCGCCTGCGGCGTAGAGCAGGTCGGCCCGCACCCCGCCGGCGTTGTTCAGCCCGATGTCGGCGCCGGCCGGCGTCTTGGAGACGCTGTCCCGCAGCGACTCGGCGATCAGGTTGCTCAACGTGGACTCCGCGCCGCGGTTCTCCACGAGCTTGCCGGTCGCGTCGGGCGTGAAGGCACGGGTGAGGTCGGCGGTCTGGGAGCCGACCTGCTGGTTGCCGATGGTGCCGGCGTACTGGATCGCGGCATCCGTGATGGTCTTGACCGAGGCCACCCGCGGATAGGCGGCCGTCAGGGTGGAGTCGGCAGCGGTCGTGCGCGCCTGGTTCTTCTTGGTGTAGCTCGTGACGGCACCCGTGTCGGGGTCGAACGTCAGCTTGATCTGGCCCACGTTGGACCCGTAGTTGCCGGTCTGCAGCACCGGACGGGTCCTGGTGCCGGCGCCGGGCACCGGCGCGTCGTAGGCGTAGGCCTGGTGCGTGTGCCCCATGAAGATCGCGTCGACCGCGGGATCGGTCTCCTCGACGACCTTCTTGAACACGGGGCTGGCGGCAGCGTTCTGGGCCAGGGTCTTGGTGCCGTCGGGCGCGCCCTCGTGGATCGAGGCGACGATGACGTCAGGCTGCTGATCGGCCGGCAGCGCCTCGAGCTCGTCGACCGTGTCGTTGATCGAGTCGACCGGGTCGTCGAAGGTCAGGCCCTGGATGCCGGCCGGACTCACGAGGGACGGCGTGTCCTCGGTGACCGCTCCGATGACCGCGACGTCGACGCCGCCGACCGTGAAGATGTCGTACTTGTCCAGGAGCGGGTCACCGTCGGCCTTGAACGTGTTGGCCGACAGGAACGGGAAGTCGGCGGCCTCGGACAGGCGTCCGGTCAGGTCGGCGGCCCCTTGATCGAACTCGTGGTTGCCGGCCGCGGACGCATCGAGCTCGAGCGCGTTGAGCACGTCGATCGTCGGGATGTCCTTCTGCACCGACGAGGTGAACAGCGAGGCGCTGACGTTGTCACCCGCCGAGATCAGCAACGAGGTGTCGGGATTCTCCGCCCGCAGCTGCTCGACCGTGCCGGCGAACTTGACGGTGTTGGCGTCGATCCGACCGTGGAAGTCGTTGATGCCGAGCAGGTTGATGGTGACGTCGTCCGCGGCATCGGCCGATGTGACGGCGAGCAGCGGTGCGCTGAGGAGCGTCGCGGTGGCGACGGTCAGCAGCCGGCGGGACAGAGAACTCACGCGGTACCTCCCCGGGTCGATCGGCGAGGAAGGGCCAACGGCCCGCCCCCCGATGGGTGTGCCCCTGAGACGTTCTCAGGAAGTAGCCAGCACAACCCGGACGGGAGCCGAAGTCAACGGGTACGACGAGGACGAGACGTGTCGAATCGGTGAAGTTCTCGATGAACCGGTGGTGACAGGCGGGCGAGGCTCAGTAGGACGTCTCGTCGGTCGACGCCGATGCGGCGTGGCCGGCCTCGCGGGCGGCGGCGTCATCGAGGATCGTGGCCGTCGCGCTGGTGCCGAAGCGGGTGACGCCCAGGTCCCGCATCTCGAGCAGGGTGTCGAGCCCGCGCACACCGCCGGACGCCTTGACCTGCACCGCATCGCTCACCGACTCCCGCATGAGGCGCAGGTGCTCGATCGTCGCCCCTCCCCCGGCGAATCCGGTCGAGGTCTTGACGAAGGCGGCACCGGCCCGCTCGGCAGCCTGGCAACCGGCCACGATCTCGTCGTCGCTCAGGTAGGCGGTCTCGAGGATCACCTTGACCACGTGCTCGCCGGCAGCCGTCACGACGGCGCGGATGTCGTCCTCGACGTCGTCGACCAGGCCGCTGCGCAGGCGTCCGATGTTGAGCACCATGTCGAGCTCGGACGCACCGCTGTCGAGGGCCTCGGTCGCCTCGGCGACCTTGGTGCGGGTGCTGGTCGTGCCGTGCGGGAAGCCGATCACGGCGCACACCGCGACGCCTGTGCCGGCGAGCACCTCGAAGGCGTGCGACACGTCGCTCGGACGGACGCACGCACTGAACACGCCGTACCGCGCGACGAGCGCAAGCTGCTCGTCGACCTCGGCTCGGGTCAGCTCGGGCTTGAGGATGGCGTGATCGATGGTCGCGGCGATCTCGGCGACGGTGAACGAGGGCATGGGCCCAGTCTAGGAGGGCCCCCGACGGCGCCGTGCCGCGCCGACGCCACCGCGTGTGGCCGGGGCCACGTCGCCGCGCCGCGAGCTCGCCGCATCGATGGTCGGCACGTCGGTCACCGTCCGTGACCGGCACCCGAGCCGGCTACACCACGGCCCAGCGCACCTCGACGGCTGTCACTGTGGCCAAGGGCACGATGGCCAGCTCGAAGCCCCGCGTCACGGGCACCGCCAAGGTCCACCGGCGCCTGACGGTCGAGGTCGGCTCCTGGTCGCCCCAGCCGTCCTTCCGCTGCACCTGGTACGCCAACGGGAAGGTCGTCAAGACGACGAGCTCGCCGTCCCTGAAGGTGTCGAAGAAGTGGGCCGGCAAGAGGCTGAAGGTCACGGTCACCGGTACCCGCACCGGCTACACGACCAAGTCCGTGACGTCGTCCTCGACGTCGAAGGTCACGAAGAAGTAGCCCGCACGACCCCGGGGGTGCGCCGCACAGCCGTGCGACGCACCCCTAGGCTCGTGTCCCATGGGTGTCGTCATCGTCGCCGGACCGTCCGGATCCGGCAAGTCGCACCTGGCGGCCGTTCTCGATTGGCCCGTCCTGCGGCTCGACGACTTCTATCGGGACGCGGATGATCCGGGCATGCCGCGCTCGAGCCTCGGCATCGTCGACTGGGACGACCCGGCATCGTGGAGCGCGGTCGACGCCGTCGGCGCGATAGCCGAGCTGTGCGCGTCAGGATCGGCCGAGGTGCCGGTCTACGACATCGCCGCGAGCCGCCGCACCGGTACGCAGGTGCTCGCCGTCCCCCACGGCCGGTTCATCGCCGAAGGACTGTTTGCGCCCGTCATCGTCGACGCCTGTCGCGAGGCGGGACTGCTCGAGGTCGCGATCTGCCTGCACCGGCCACGCATGATCACGTTCGTCCTGCGCCTGGTCCGCGATCTCCGCGAGGGTCGCAAGGCCCCCTGGGTGCTGGTGCGCCGCGGCTGGCGACTCATGCAGGACGAGCCCCGCATCGTCGCCGAGGCCGTGGCGCACGGCTGCGTGCCGATGTCACCCCGGGCGGCGCGACGCCTGCTCGCCGGCTGACCGTCAGTCAGCCACGGCCCGTCCGCCCTGGGCGAACACGAGGTCCTGCCCGGAACAAGCCTCACCGCGTCGTAGTTGAGCCCATCAGACTCAACTCCTAGGAGACACTCGTGAGCGCAACACTGCAGCAGTTCCCCGTCCTGGCCCTGGAGGACGTCGTCGTCCTTCCCGGCATGGTCGTCCCGATCGAGCTCGACGACGCGGCCCGCGCCGCCGTCGACGCAGCCCGCACCAGCAACGACGACCGCCTCCTCGTGGCTCCGCGCCTCGAGGACCGCTACGCCACGTACGGCGTCATCGCCACGATCCAGCAGGTCGGCCGCCTCCCCGGTGGCGGGCCCGGCGCGGTGCTGCGCGCCGAGCAGCGCGCCCACATCCAGGGCGGCGTGACGGGTCCCGGCGCGGCCCTGTGGGTCGAGGCCGAGCTGGTCGAGGACGTCGACCCCTCGGAGGTCGTGCTCGACCTGGGCCGCGACTACAAGGGCCTGCTCGTCACGATCCTGCAGAAGCGCAACGCCTGGCAGGTCATCGACTCGGTCCAGCGGCTGACCGATCCCGGCCAGCTCGCCGACACCGCCGGTTACGCGTCGTACCTCGAGAACGAGCAGAAGCGTCAGCTGCTCGAGACGCCGGACGTCGAGGAGCGCCTGACGTTGCTCATCGGCTGGGCGCGCGAGTACCTGGCCGAGGCCGATGTCAACGAGAAGATCTCCGAGTCGGTGCAGGAGAGCATCGACAAGAACCAGCGCGAGTTCGTCCTGCGCCAGCAGCTGGCGGCGATCCGCAAGGAGCTCGGCGACGACGAGCCCGAGGACACCAAGGACTACCGCGAGCGCGTCGAGGAGGCCGATCTGCCCGACGACGTCCGCAAGGCCGCACTCCGTGAGGTCGGCAAGCTCGAGCGCGGCAGCGACCAGAACCCCGAGGCCGGGTACATCCGCACCTGGCTCGACACGGTGCTCGAGCTCCCGTGGGGCGTCACGACCGACGACAACACCGACATCGCCGCCGCGCGTGCCGTGCTGGACGCCGACCACCACGGCCTGGACGACGTCAAGGACCGCATTGTGGAGTACCTCGCGGTGCGCGCCCGTCGCAGCGACCGTGGCCTCGAGGTCGTCGGTGGCCGCGGTTCGGGTGCCGTCATGGCGCTCGTCGGCCCTCCCGGCGTCGGCAAGACGTCACTGGGTGAGAGCGTCGCCCGGGCCCTCGGACGCAACTTCGTCCGCGTCGCCCTCGGTGGCGTGCGGGACGAGGCCGAGATCCGCGGTCACCGCCGCACGTACGTCGGCGCGCTCCCGGGCCGCCTCGTGCGGGCCATCGGCGAGGCCGGGTCGATGAACCCCGTCGTGCTGCTCGACGAGATCGACAAGGTCGGTGCCGACTACCGCGGCGACCCTGCTGCGGCCCTGCTGGAGGTGCTCGACCCGGCGCAGAACCACACGTTCCGTGACCACTACCTCGACCTGGACCTCGACCTGTCGGACGTGCTGTTCCTGGCGACCGCCAACGTCATCGAGCAGATCCCCGAGGCCCTGCTCGACCGCATGGAGCTCGTCCAGCTCGACGGGTACACCGAGGACGACAAGGTCGCGATCGCGCGGCAGTACCTCGCGCCGCGCCAGCAGGAGCGCGCCGCCCTGACGGACGACGAGGTCACGATCACCGACGAGGCCCTGCGCGAGATCGCGGCGTCGTACACCCGCGAGGCCGGCGTGCGGCAGATGGAGCGGCTGCTGGCCAAGGTGTTCCGCAAGGTCACCACCAAGCTGACGCAACCGGACGCCACCCAGCCCGTCGTCGTCGACGAGACGACCCTGGTCGACTACATCGGACGGCCGAGGTTCGTCCCCGAGGTGGCCGAGCGCACCGCGGTGCCGGGCGTCTCCACAGGGCTCGCGGTGACGGGGCTCGGCGGCGACGTGCTGTTCATCGAGGCCAGCGCGTACGACGGCGAGCGCAACCTCGCGATCACGGGCCAGCTGGGCGACGTCATGAAGGAGTCGGCGCACATCGCCCTCACCTACGTGCGGTCGCACGCCGGTGAGATCGGCATCGACCCCGCGACGCTGGAGCGCTCGATCCACCTGCACGTGCCGGCGGGAGCAGTGCCCAAGGACGGCCCGTCCGCTGGCGTCACGATGGTCACGGCGCTGACGTCACTGGCCCTGGGACGCAACGTCCGCGCCGACGTGGGCATGACCGGCGAGGTCACCCTCAACGGCCGGGTGCTTCCGATCGGTGGGGTCAAGCAGAAGCTCATGGCCGCCCAGCGCGCCGGGCTGAAGACGGTCTTCATCCCGGCCCGCAACGAGGTCGATCTCGTCGACGTCCCCGACGAGGTGCTCGCGGAGCTCGACGTCCGGCCGGTCGCCGACGTCGCCGAGATCCTCGCGTACGCCCTCGAGCCGGCCCAGCAGGCGTCCGCAACGGCCGCCGCGTAGCCCGATCAGCCCGGGATCATCCGGGCGCGACGGCGGTCCTCACCGATGGCAGACGTCATCTGGTCGAGGGCCGCTGTCGTGTGGGGCCCGACGCCGAGGTGTCGCGCCTGCGCCAGGTCGGCGGCGGTGTCGACATCGCGCCGGCACCGCACGTCGACATGGGGCATCGGCCGGTACCCCGCGTCGGAGTGCAGCAGCGCCGACCGGTCACCGTAGGCCGAGGCCACCAGCGCCGGTCGGGCGGCGGCGAGCAGCGTGGTGCCCATGCCCGAGGCGTCGGGGACGAAGGAGCGCTCCTCGCCGGCGAGCACCTCCACGGTCTCGTCGAGCAGATCGGCGGTCAGCGCAGGCAGGTCACCCGGCACGACGACGACGGGAGCGGCGGGCGCGTTCACCTGCG
>JAOPWZ010000061.1 GCA_025965435.1 Aeromicrobium sp. | reverse complement strand
CATTGGCGCGTCACTGCAGGCTCCCCCCGGAGTAAGTGGTACCGAACCGGACACCACCATACCGAGATTTCCCTCCATGACCGACACGAACCAGGTCATCGACCATCGGTCGGGTCCTTGCACTCCTCCGGAGCGTCCTCGTCCGGCTCCTCGTCGTCCTTGTCGTCCTTGTCGTCCTTGTCGTCCTTGTCGTCCTTGTCGTCCTTGTCGTCGGGGTCCTCGGTCGGCTTCGGGGTGCACGGGGTCACCTCGATCTCGGGCGGGACGGGCGGAGCCGTGGCCGTCGGGGCGCTGGTGGCCGGCGGCGCGACCGACGGGGGCGCGACGGTCGGCACCTTGCCGCCGTCGGCCTCCGAGATGCCGCTGACCGGGCGGGCCAGCGCCTCGCCGCTCGCCTCGAGCACCGGACGGCCGATCATGCCGAGCAGCATCGCCTTGATGTTGACGCTGGTCGAGACCGTGACGGCGAGGAAGTCGCCGGCCGGGTCCTGCACCGTCTTGAGCCCCGCGGTGCACTTGATGAGCTGGCTGTCACGAGCCATCGCCGTCTCGCAGTACCTCTCGGCCGCCGCCAGGGCCGTCGCCGGCATCAGGTCGAGGCGGGGATCGGTGACGTCGATCGCCTGGGCGCCGGCGCGGGCCGCCTCCTGCGCGTACGCGATCGCGCGCCCCTTGCCGTTGAGCTGACGGCCGCCGTCGATCACGAGGGCGGCGAGCATCAGGATCGCCAGCGACACGATCACGACGAAGGGCGTGATGGACCCGCGCTCGTCGCGGGCCCTCACTGGTAGCCCCGATAGCGGTCGAGGGGGCTGGTGAACGTCCGGAAGATCTCGACCGACTTCAGCGGCAGCGCCCCGAGGTCGCTGAGGTCGAGCGTGCAGCGGACCGTGACCGAGACCGTCTCGATCGCCAGCGGGTTCTCGGGATCGGGCAGGCCGAAGGCGTTCGGCGACAACACCGGCGGGTCGGCGACCGCGCTGTCGCGGCACGAGTCGGGTGCATCGTCCATCGAGTCCTTGACGACCTGGTCGACGACCGCCGGCACCTCGGCGCGGGTGTTCTGCGCCGTCGCGGCCCGCGCAGCGTCGCGCGCCGCCTGGTCGACCAGGTTCTCGGTCTGGGCGTAGCGCCCGAACGCGATGATCAAGAACAGCAGTGCGAGCAGGAACGGCGCGACGATGACCAGCTCGAGGCTGGCGGTGCCGCGTTCGGGGCGCGTCGTCGTCATGGTCTCTTGTCCCCGCGGAACTGCTCGAGGGTCGCCTCGGACGTCTGCTGGACCTCGACCGGACCGCCCAGCGGCAGGACGACCCTGCCGGAGACGAGCATCGTCACGCGTCCGGTCTTCGTGTCGATCGTCCCGACGGCGGTCACGTCCTGCAGGCGCCCGATCTTGGACGCGTAGCCCTCGGTGACCGACTCCGCCGCCGACAGGAAGGCGTCGGGGTCGGAGTTGTTGCCGGCCAGCCGTAGGTACGACACACCCTCACGGGAGGCCGACTGCGCGGTGTTGACCGAGTGGAAGTACAGACCCGCCTGGATGATCGTGAAGACCAGCAGCAGGAAGATCGGCGCGACGATCGAGAACTCGATCGCGCTGGTACCCCGCTCAGGGCGTGTTGCTGCCCTGCTCGATCTTGTTCGCGTTGTCGGTGACGACGCTTTGGATGACCCGCGCGACGACGAGCGCCAGCACGACGACGACGGCCGAGATGATCGCCCACTCGATCGCAGAAGCGCCCCGCTCGTTGAAACCCTCGCGGCGGGCACGGTCGGCGCGTGCGCGCACGAACGTGATGATCCCCATGGCGTAGAACACTTCAGATGACACGAATTTTTCCCCCGATACATGGGCCGTCACTCAACCGAGCTGACTGACGGCGGGATAGGCCAAGAATACCAAGAAGGCGACGCACATGAGCAGCTGTGCCATCAACATGGACTGCGAGCTTTCGCCTGCTGCGCCCTCGATGTCCACCATCTCCTTGCGGCGCATGCTCTCCGCCCTCGCCATGAGTGACAGGCGGATGCGCGCGCCCTCGTCACCGGCCAGCGCGAGCGCCGATGCCAGGTCGCGAAGCTCCTCGACACCGAGGTCGCGGCCGAGCCGCGCGATGCCCTCCCACGGCGTCCACCCCATGATGCGGGCGTTGGACAGCGCCTGACGCATGCGCACCATGGCCCAGTGGTCGCCGAACGACGACGCGGCCATCAACGCCTCCGGCAGGCCACGACCGCCGGCGAGGTTCATCGCGACGAGGTCGAGGAAGGCGCCGGTGACGTGGCGGAAGTCGCGGCGGCGCTTCTCGGCCTCGCTGTGCAGGGTCAGGTCGGGCAGGAAGAACCCGAACACCGCCGCGGCGAGCGCCAGGACCATCGGCACGCCGAGACCGCCGACCAGGCCGCTGAGCTTGACGACGACCGGCAGCCAGATGAAGGCGCCGAGCGCGAGCAGCGCCTTGGTGCCCAGGTGGGTGGACATCGAGCGGTTCATGACGGCGAGGTCCTCGCGGGTGCGCATGAGCTGCCAGCCCCGCGCACCGACCTCGGCCTCGAGCCGCTCGCCCAGCGTCGTCCGGACGCGGTCGAGCCGGCTGTCGATCTCGGCGCCGGCCGCGCTCGCGGTCATCGACCGGCTCGGACGGCGCTGCCGGTCGAGCCGCTGAAGCGTCGCCGCCACGCCCGGGACGGGACGGCGCAGGGCGAGGACGATCAGCAGCACACCGAAGCCGACGCTGGCACCCGCCAGCAGCTCGAGGGTCATGCGTCCGGCCTCGTCATGCCGGGTGTGATCAGGAAGCGCTCCGGCTCCGCGACGCCCGACAGGCTCCGCAGCCACAGGACGCTGAGGCCGAAGACGGCCATCACGACGGCCAGCACGAGCTGTCCCTGCAGGGTGCCGTAGGGCTCCACGTACGCACGGTTGAACAGCACCAGGAGCGTCGCGACACCGAGGATGACGACGACGACGACCTGCACGCTCCGGCGGGTGCTGCGGCGACTCGACTCGACCCGACGCCGGACGTCGAGCTCGTCGCGCGCGGACGTCGCCAGGGCCGTGAGGACGTCTCGCAGGCCCGGGCCGCGCAGGCGGGCGTTGAGGATCAGGGCCGCGACGACCAGGTCGGCCGACGGGTCGTCGAGGTCCTCGGAGAACTTCATCAGCGCGTCGGGCAGCGGCTCACGCACCCGCAGCCGGTCGACCAGCAGGTTGAGCGACGGGCGGATCGACGGGGCCGCGTTGACGGCGGTCGCCGGGATGGCCTGCTCGAGGCCCACGGCACCCGCGATGGTGTCGCGCAGCGCCTCGATCCATCCGGCCAGCCCCTCGATGCGGCCGATCGCGGCTCGTTCGTGCCGCGCACCGCCGAAGGCCCGGTCCCAGAACGCGACGAGCACGCCGAGGACGACGGCGAGCACGACCCACCGCGTCACGACGAGCACGAGAACGCCGATCGCGAGCCCGCCGAGGGCCTGCTGCGCCCGACGCCGTGAGGTGCGCGACTGGACGACCCGCCGACCCGGGGTCGCCCCGGCGACGGTGTCGGACGGCTGCTTGCTGAAGGCGTACCAGAGCACCAGGCACCCCAGACCGAACACGGCACCGGCCGTGATCGCCAGGGGGACGCGGAACTCCTCGAGCATCAGGCCCACCGTCCGTGCACCATGGGCCGGTAGCCGTGGTCCTCGAGGTCGGAGACGCAGCCGATCGGCGAGTGCGCGGCCGCGCGGCCGTCGGGATCGGGGGCGAAGACCTCGTTGGACAGCACCTGGCCGTCGTGCCCGACGACCTCGCGGATGCTCTCGACCACACGGGTCTGCGTGCCGCCCGTGGCGTGGTCGTTGCGCTTGCGGACGAACACGACGAAGTCGAGCGCGCCGGCGATCAGCATCGTCGTGGCCTCGAGGGGCAGGCGCTCCTTGCTCTGGATCGCGTAGGTGCCGATGCGGTTGAACACCTCGAGCGAGGAGTTGGCGTGGATCGTCGACAGCGAGCCGTCATTGCCCTGGCTCATCGCGTTGAGCATCGTGACGATCTCGTCGCCGAGCACCTCGCCGACGATGACGCGCGACGGGTTCATGCGCAGCGACCGCCGGACCAGCTCGGCCATCGACACATGGCCCAGCCCTTCGGAGTTGCCCAGGCGCTCCTCGAACGACACGACGTTGGGGTGCAGGTCCTCGTACTCGCCGAGGCCCACCTCGAGCGCACGCTCGACCGTGATGAGGCGCTCGGACGGCGGGATGACGTTGGCCAGCGCCCGCAGCATCGTCGTCTTGCCGGCGTTGGTGGCTCCGGCGATCATGATGTTCTTGCGGGCCAGGACGGCTGCCTTCAAGAACTCGCCGATGTCGGCCGACATCGTCCCGTTCTCGACGAGCTCGTCGAGGAACACCCGCCCGAGGCGTGCCTTGCGGATCGAGATCGACGGCCGCGCGCAGACGTTCATGACGGCCGAGAGTCGGGAGCCGTCGGGAAGGCGCAGGTCGAGCTGGGGGTTGGCGGAGTCGAACGGTCGGCTCGACAGGCCGGTGTGGGCGGCAAGCACCTGGACCAGCTCGATGAGCTCCTCGTCGGTCTCGGCCACCGGCGGGTGGCGCTCCTCGCGACCGTCGCCGTACTGCACGAAGACGCTGTCGCAGCCGTTGATGTCGATGTTCTCGACGTCGGGATCGGCCAGCAGCGGCTCGAGCCGGCCGACGCCGAACAGGGCCGAGTGGATCGCGGACGCGACGTTCGCCTCGACGTCGTGCGGGATGGGGGCACGCCCCTCGGCCACCTCGTACCGGGCGTGGTCCTCGAGCACCTGGACGATGAGCGAGCGGGCGAACTCCCGCTCGTCGTCGGCGTTCATCGGGGTGATGCCGGAGATCTGGTCGCGGCGACGCTGCTCGTTCAGGCGGTCGGCCACCTGTCCCCGCAGGGTCCGCACCAGGTCGTGGTCGATCATGACGTCACCTCCACGGCGCGGTCGGCGGGCAGGAACGCGCCGGCGGTACGCGCGGCGAGCGCGTCGACGATCGGTTGCGCCGACCGCACCAGCGCGGTGCGCGCCGGGCTGCCGGTCACCTGGCCCAGGAAGAAGGCCGCCCCGGTCGTGTCGTGGGCGAGGTGGTGCACCGCCTCGACGGGCGTCTGCGACTGCACGATCGCGTCGCGGATCTCGGCGACGGCGCGCGACCGCTTGGGCGGCGCCACGACGACGACGTGCAGCGGCGCTCCGGCCTCGCCGCCGAGGCCGTCGCTGACCTTGCGCAGCCGCTCACGCAGGTGGACGACATTGCTCGGCACGGTGTCGACGACCAGCACCACGGCCGACGCCGAGGCGAGGATCGCGTTCTGCGGCGTGCCCGCGCCGATGCGACCGAGGTCCACCACGCTGTCCGTGCCCGGCAGCTCGGAGAACAGGGCGCCCAACGGCTCCCACTGCCCGAGCCCGGCGGCCTGCTCCGGCGTCGTCATGCCGGTGATGACCTCGAGCCCGCCGATGATCTGCTCGGTGTGCTGCCGCACGAGGTCCGCGTAGAGCGACCGGCGTCCGGCCGCGACCAGGTTGAGCAGCCCGGGGTTGGTGTCCAGGGGCTCCCCGTCGGCTCCCGGCATGCGCAGGGCGACGTCACCGCCGGACGGGTCGCACTCGACCATGATGCTGGGCCGTGGCCAGAGAGCCGCGAACAGCATCGAGGCCGTCGTGACCCCCGGCGATCCCTTGGCGGACGCCATCGCGAGCAAGCCCATGGTCAGGCCGTCCCGCAGGTCTTCTGGAGGGCACCGTCGTCGACGTTGCCGATGAGGGCCGGTGTCACCGAGGAGTTCTCGATGCCCGCCGAGACGGTCGAGAGGCACGACAGGTCGATCGCGACGACGATCGAGACCTCTTCGCCACCGGCCCCGCCGATGGCCCCGCCGGACTGCTGCTCGCCGACCGACACCAGCTCGGCGTAGACCGTCTGCCGCTCGCCACCGTCGGACGAGCCGACGTCCAGGGCGAGCTGGTCACCCGACTGCAGGCTGCGGATGAACGGGGAGGAGTCGACCGCGATCTGGAGCCGCGTCTGGTCAGCGGCCACGCCGGGCTCCTCGGAGATCATCGTGCGCATCACGATGGTGCCCTCCAGCAGCCGGGCCGCAGCGGTCTTGCCGACGATGCTCTTGCGGTCCGACGACGCGACCCCGCCCTCGAAGCCCTCGGGCAGGCTGACGGTGGTGAGGTCGTCCTCGGAGATCGTCGCTCCTTGAGCGACCTCGCGGTTGACCTGGACGAACGACGCGCGGTCGCCGGACTGGATCGCGAGCCACGCGGACGCGAGCGCGCCGCCGATGATCAAGATGACGGCGAGACCGATCAGGGCCGGACGTGACTCGCGCGTCGAGGGGAGTCGCGAGACGGACGCGGGCGTCGCGGTGGATCGTGCCATGTGAGGGGACCTCTCGGGAGTGAAGCAGGGGTCATCCGCGCAAGCGATCCGTCCCCCGACGGTGAATCAAGGACCATGGTGGCATGTGACTCGCCGATTTTGGCGCGAGCGTACAGACCCTCTCACGGCGCGGGCGCCGTGGGGGCCGGAGACGTGGCGGCGGGTCCCGGGACCGCAGGGGCGGTGGCGGCGGGCCGCTGACGCTGCTGCTCCTGCTTCTTCTCGTTCTCCGAGGTCTTCTTGAAGGCCTCGGTGACGGCGAGCCCGGCGATGATCAGCGCGACCACGATGATCCCGACGACGACGGCCGGCCAGGTGCGCGGATGATCGCGCCACGTCCGGCGGCTGCCGTGCAGCAGGGCCGAGCGCAGCTGGCGTCGGCGCATCGCATCGGCCTCGAGCACGTAGCGCTCGGCGTTCGGGGTGTTCTGCATGGCCGAGCGGGGACCGCCGGACGTCGTCCGCGGGGCGCCGGGCGGCTCGGTCATCGTCATCGCCGGACGCTCCGCAGCGCGATCGCGCCGGCGATGCGCAGGAACGCCTCGCGGGTCGCGGGGGTGACGCGCGCCGGGTCGTAGGCACGCCCCTCCTGCAGGTACGGATCAGGCGGCACCACGACGACCGAGGTGGAGAGTCCGGTGGACGAACCCGTCAGCCGGAGAGCCTCGCGGTACGACTGCTCGTGCGGGCAGACGACGACGTGCACCGACACCGACGCCGCCACCGGGTTGACCTGACGCACCCGCTCGATCGCGGTCCGCAGCGCCGCGACGCCGAGCTCGCCGGGACCCGTCACGATGACGGCTTGGTCGGCACGGGCGATCGCCGCATGTCCCGCCTCCCCGCCGTCGTTGCCGGTGTCGAGCAGGTTGAACGTGTGGTCGGCTCGCAGCCGGTCGAGCACGCCGACGACGTCGCTGCGGGTGAGCCCGCGATCCCAGCCGGACCCGTCGACCAGACCCAGGCCGCTGGGCGCGACGGGTGGCGAGGTCGCCTCGGCCTCGGCCACCAGTGACCCGACCGACCGCACGGCGTCGGCGCCGAAGGCCTCGCCGAGCGACGGGGTGCCCTGCTGCACGTCGACGACGACCGAGCGGTCCTCGCGCATCGCCATGAACGCGGTGCCGACGCCGACGGCCACGGTGGTGCATCCGACGCCGCCCTTGCCGGACAGGAAGGTGACGATGCGCCGGTCGGTCTGCCGCTGGCGCACCGCGTCGACGATCTCGCGCTCGGTCTGCATCGTGACGGCGGCGTCGGGGGTCACCAGGCCCCGCGCCACGGTCTTCAGCAGCCGGGAGGTCTGCCGCGGCACGGGTGGGGCGGCGGCTCCGCCCAGCTGCCGCTCGAGCTCGGACGGTGCGCGGACCGGCTCGTCGACCTCCTGCGGCGCGGGCGCCGGGACGGTCTGCTGGGGGGCGCCGTCCTGCGGCCGCAGGTAGACCACGGGCGCCCGCGGCTCGAGGTCGTCCTCCGGCTCGGGCGCGGGACGCCGGGGCGCGACCGCCTCGCCGAGCCCCAGGCTGCGCGGGTCGATACCCATGCGGGCGAGGTCGCCGGCTGCGCCCTGCGCCAGCCGGCGGTCGCGGATCGTCGGGTCGACCGGCTCGTCGCCGCCCGTGCCGTTGCCCTCGTCGGCCATCAGAAGACTCCCCCGATCCGTTCGTAGACACCCAGTGCGCCGCACAGCACCACGAGCAGGTCGACGACGACCAGGAACTCCAGGATGTTGAGCAGCCGCTTGACCCGCGCCCGGGTGATGTCCGACATCGGCACGGAGGTCAGCCCGATCGCCGCGAGCATCGCCACCGCGACGACGACCGCGAGCCACGGAGCGGCATCGGCGTGGTCGATCGTGAAGTGGCCGGCCACGAAGGCGAGGACCACCAGGCCCGCGGTGCGCAGCGGCAGCATGTGTGGCGTGCGCGAGAACAGGCGCGAGCGCAGGGTCGCCGCCACGGCCAGGCTCACCGCCAGCGTCCGGTCCCACGGCTCGTCACGCAGGTCGAGGGCGATGCCGCCCCACACGACCACCAGGGCGATGCCGACGAGCGAGCCGACCAGCACGGCGTTGCTCGCGCGGTAGCGGGCCTGCAGCGCGGCGAGGTCGAGCCGGCCGACGTGGCGGACGCGGTAGTCGGCACTGGCGACGCCGCCGACCGACAACGAGATGAGCGGGATCGTGCCGACGGTCAGCAGCGCGAGCACCGGCAGGATGCGGGTGGCTTGCTCGACCGGGGCCGAGGTGGCGTCGACGGCGGCATGGGCCAGGCCCACGACCAGCAGCACGGCGGCCGCGGCCAGATGACCCGTGGCGGCGGGGGTCAGGAGGCGGGCGGCGCCTGCCGCGACGGCGACCGCGACGACCGCGAACGCGAGGACCTCCCAGTCGTCGACGCCGGCCCGGTCGGCCACGGCAGCCCCGAGCACGGCGGCCCACAGCATCGCGGCAGCAGCCGCCACCTGCGCGTCGAGCACCCGGGCGAGCTTCGCGGCCCACCACGTGGCGAACAGCAGCGCCGCCACCGCGAGGGCCGCCGGCACGGGATCACCGACATCGGCGAGGGTCCCGGAAGCGCTGTTGCGGGACTCCAGCCAGGACCCGAGGCCCAGCACGGCCAGCAGCGCGGACGCCAGGAGCACCGTGTACGAACGCGTGGTCAGCGTCGACCAGACCCCACCGGACGCGTCGACGCTGTCCTCGACCGTGTCGCGGACGTCCTCGACCGTCGCCGGGCGGACGTCGTCCTGCTGGGCCCGCAGCTCGAGCACGTCGCCGTCGAGCACGCCGGCATCGGTGAGCGTCTGCGACAGCGCCAGCGCGTCGCCCCCCATGTGGGCGAGCGTCCAGCTGGTCGGCGAGCCCGGCGCGGTGTCCGGAGCGGCGTACCGCATGACCTGCGGCAGCACGTCCGCCAGCGGCAGGCCGCTCGGCAGGGCGAGGTCGATGGTGCGTTCAGCCGTCACGACCGTGACGCGACTGTAGGCGGTCTGCACCCGGCTCCACCCCCGTTTAGCCTCGTCGGACGACCGGGGCGCTCACCTTGCGGGGCCCCGTGCCGGTTGCGAGCATATCGTTGGGCCAGCAACCTCACACGACACGAGGGACACGGGGACCCATGACCACCACATTGGTGAAGCGGCCGGCTCGCATCGAACCGCCCAGCACCCAGACGAGCCCGCTGTCGATCGAGGCTCCGCCGATGCGCGGACAGGCCGCACCGGCCATGGCCGGCGCCAGCATGATGATGATGCCGATCATGAGCGGCACGGGCTCCGTGACGGTCGCGATCACGCAGCGTGACCGGCCGATCGTGGCCGTCGCCGCGATGCTCGCCCTGATCGGCTCGATCGCCATCGGCGTCGTCATGATGATCAGCCAGCGCAGCGGCACCAAGCGCCAGGTCCGGGAGGGGCGCGAGCGCTACCTCGACTACATCGAGGCGCTGCGCCACACCGTCCGCGACCAGATCGCCGACCAGCGCGCCGAGCAGGCGTGGCGGTACCCGCGCACCGACGAGCTGCTGGACATCTCCCGTGACAACGCCCGTCGCTGGGAACGCCGTCCGTCCCACCCCGACTTCCTCGCCGTGCGTCTCGGCACGGGCGAGGTCCCCCTGGCGTCCGGCCTGACGCTCGACGCCGACACCGGCCCGCTCAACGACTTCGACCCGGTCTGCCTGCAGGCTGCGCAGGAGCTCATCGAGCGCTACGCCCTCCTGCGCGACCAGCCGATCACCCTGGGTCTCGCCGCGGTCGGGCAGACCAGCGTCATCGGTCGTGCACCGTTGCGCCGGGCCATGGCCACGACGATCGCCCTGCAGCTCGCCGCGCTCCACAGCCCGAACGACCTGCAGATCGCGCTCGTGCGGTCGGACGACACCGCCGCCGACTGGGACTGGGTCAAGTGGCTCCCCCACGCGCAGTCGCAGTCGTTCGACGGCGACCTCCAGGCCCGTCGCGTCGAGACGGACGTCCCGGCGATGGCCGAGCTGCTCCTCCCCGAGCTCGAGGCCCGGCTCGACCGGCTCCAGCGGGCCCGCGGCGGCTCCGTCGGCGGACCCCACCTGGTGGTCATCGTCGACGGTGAGGGACTGCACGCCGGGCACCACCTGACCTCCCCCGACCCCCAGGTGCCGCTCGCCGCGCTGGGCGTCCACGTCATCTCGCTGCTGGACTCGCAGCGCCAGGAGCCCGAGTCGGTGCAGGAGCGGATCGAGATCGCCGACGACGGTTCGGTCGCCGTCGGCTCACGACCCGGCCGCTTCACGCTCGACCTGTCGGCACCGGGCCTGCCGTCGACCATCGCCCGCGTGCTCTCCGCGCTGCGGCTCACGGTCGAGGACTCCGGCGACAGCGACGGGCTCAACGACACGGTCGGCCTGCCCGAGATCCTGGGCGTCCGCGACCCCGCCAAGCTCGACCTCGGACGCACGTGGCGGCCCCGCGCGTTGCGCGACCTGCTGCGCGTCCCGATCGGCGTCGGTGCGACGGGGCAGACCGTCTGGCTGGACCTCAAGGAGTCCGCGCACGGCGGCATGGGGCCCCACGGCCTGGTCGTGGGAGCGACCGGATCGGGCAAGTCCGAAATGCTCCGCACCCTCGTCAGCTCGCTGGTCATCGGGCACGGCCCCGACCGGCTGGCTCTGATGCTCGTCGACTTCAAGGGCGGCGCGACGTTCGCGTCGATGGAGCACATCCCGCACATCGCCGGCATGATCACCAACCTCCAGGACGACCTGACGCTGGTCGACCGCATGCGCGACGCGCTGTTCGGCGAGATGCAGCGTCGCCAGGAGATCCTCAAGGAGGCCGGCAACCTTCCCAACGTCACGGCCTACCAGGACCGCATCGATGCCGGCGAGCCGCTCGAGCCGCTGCCACACCTGCTCGTCATCGTCGATGAGTTCTCCGAGCTGCTCACGGCCAAGCCCGACTTCGCCGAGCTGTTCGTCGCGATCGGTCGCATCGGCCGATCCATCGGCGTCCACCTGCTGCTGGCCACCCAGAAGCTGGAGATGGGCAAGATCCGGGGCCTCGAGTCGCACCTGTCGTACCGGATCAGCCTGCGCACGTTCTCCGAGGGCGAGAGCCGCGACGCGATCGGCGTGCCCGACGCGTTCCACCTGCCGCCCGAGCCGGGGTCCGGCTACCTCAAGGTCGACACCACGGTCTTCGACCGGTTCAAGGCAGCACTCGTCTCGTCGACGTACGTGCCGCCGGTCGACGGGCCGAAGACCGCGGTGCCCGTCGTCCCCTTCGTCGCCCTCAACGGCCTCGGCGCCTGGCTCGCCCAGCAGGCCGCGGCGGAGGCGCAGGTCGAGAAGGTCGCGGCCGAGCGACCCACGTCGTCCACGGTGCTCGACGTGCTGTGCGACCAGATCGCGGCTGCCGGCGCGGCAGACGTCCGCCCGGTGTGGCTCGAGCCGCTGCCGTCGGAGCTGCCCTTGGGCGACCTGGTGTCGATCGACGACACCGCCGACCCGACCACCTGCGTCGCGGTGCTGGGCACGGTCGACGACCCGACGCACCAGAGCCAGTTCCCGCTGGCGTGGGACTTCACCGGCGGCGGCGCGAACCTGGTGATCTCGGGTTCGCCCCAGACCGGCAAGTCCACGCTCATCCGCACGCTGATCCTGTCGATGTCGATGGCCTACGCACCGGGCGACGTGTCGTTCTACTGCATCGACTACGGCGGAGGCTCGCTCAGCGCCCTCCAGCGGGTGCCGCACGTCGCCTCCGTCGCGTCCCGCGTCGATCCCGAGCGCATCAGCCGCACGGTCAACGACGTCCGTGCCGCGCTCAACCACCGTGAGTCGATGTTCCGCGAGCACGGGCTCGAGTCGATGGCCGCGTTCCGCCGGGCCCGCGCCGCCGGTTCCCTGCCGGACGACGAGCCCGGCGACATCTTCCTCATCGTCGACGGCTGGGGCACGTTCCGCGACGAGTTCGACGACCTCGACTACGCGATCGCCGATCTCGCGGCGCGCGGCACCAACTTCGGCGTCCACGTCATCGTGACCGTCACGCAGAACATGCAGGTGCGCATGCGCATGCAGGGCTCCATGGGCGGACGTCTCGAGCTGCGCATCAACGATGCGTACGACTCGGAGTTCGACCGCAAGATCATGGAGCAGATCCCCCGTGAGATCAACGGCCGCGGCATCACCGGCAGCCGTCAGGCGGCCAACCTGTTCCAGGCCGCACTGCCGGTGCTGGAGCTGCCCGACGCCGACACGGCCGAGTCGGCCCAGCAGGCGCTGATCGACGGCGTCGTCGCGAAGTGGGGCGATCGCAGCGTCACGAAGGTCGCCGTGCTGCCGCGCCTGGTGCCGTTCGCCGACCTCCCGCCGATCCAGCTCGGCGACAAGGGTGTGCTCGTCGGCCTGTCCGAGCTCAACCTCGGCCCGGCCGAGATCGACATCTACGGCGCCGACCCGCACCTGCAGGTCTATGGCGACGGCGAGACGGGCAAGTCCAACCTGCTCAAGCTGCTGATCAAGAACCTCGTCTCCAGCCACACGCCGGACGAGATCGGCATCGTCGTGGTCGACTACCGCCGCTCGCTGCTCGACGTCGTGCCCCAGGACTACCTGCTGACCTACGCCACGGGCCTCGACCAGACCGCGACGATGGCCGCCGAGGTGTCCGCCGCGATCCTCGCCCGCGTGCCGGGGCCCGACGTCACCTCCGAGCAGCTGCGCAGCCGCACGTGGTGGTCGGGCCTCGAGGTCTTCGTGATCGTCGACGACTACGACCTGGTGGCCACGTCGCAGGGCGATCCGCTCAGGGCGTTCGTCGACCTGCTGCCCCAGGGACGCGACCTGGGCTTCCACCTCGTGCTCGCCCGTCGCACCGGCGGCATGTCGCGCGCCGTCTTCGAGCCGCTCATCCAGAGCCTCATCGACCTCAGCACGCCGGGCTTCATGTTCTCCGGCGACCGCCTCGAGGGACGCCTGATCGGCGGCCACCCGTCGCGGCGCCTGCCCAAGGGTCGCGCCATGTACGTCACGCGCGACGGGTCGACGTCGCTGGTGCAGACCGCCCTGATGGACGACGAGGAGCACGCCGAGGGCCGGGCGTGAGGCCGCCGAGCCGGCTCAGATGAACGATCGACGTCCATTTCGAGCAAATATGTCGCAATTGCCGCATCTGCCCTAGTCTGTGGAACTAGCATGACTAGTCCTGATGGGCTATCTGACTTCTACAACAGGGGGTAGACACGATGACCAACGATCGCGTTTCACTGTCCGAGGGCTACGAAGGCGCTCTGCAGCAGAACAAGGGAATTGCTCAGGAGGGCGAGGCGGCACACGCCCTGTCCAAGAAGCAGCACAACCACACCTCTGACCTGCTGGGCCAGAACAAGGGCGCCCTCGCGACCCAGGCCGGCAACGGCTCGACCGCTGCGGCCAACAGCCTGTCGGCCGGCGCCTTGATGCACACCAACAACGCCGCCGGTGGCGCCGACTACCTGCGCCGCACCGCGGGTCACGAAGACTCCGCCTCGCACCAGCAGGCCGGCGAGTCGCGCACCGTCGAGAACGCCGCCTCTGACCTGACCAGCAAGATCAACCGGGCATAACCGCCCCTTTCTCAACAAAGGAGACATCATGAGTGACCAGCTTCGTGTCGACCGCGGTTCCGTCCAGCAGCACGTCGACGACACCCGTTCGACCATGTCCAACTTCCGCGACTCCAACGACGGCGCCGACCGTCAGCAGGCGCACCTGCAGAACCAGATGGAGAACGGCGTCGGCTCGGACCTCCAGGCGTCCCAGCGCTCGACGACCCGCCACCACGGCGAGGAGATCGACACCAACGTCAACAAGCTCGCCGGCAAGACGTCGGAGAACACGGACGAGTTCATCTCGAACGTCCGCAACGCGGCGAACAAGTCGCTCCGCACGATCAACTGAGGCCTGCTGCCATGGGCTCAGGTGACGTGACCGGAATCGAGGTCGACGGCCTGCACGGTGCCGGACGCACCGTCGCAGGTCGTTCGACCGGCGGGCAGTCGGCCGCCAACGGTCTCAAGCACGGGCTCGACTCCGCGTCGGGCTCGGTCGGCCACGGCCGCATCAAGTCAGCGCTGTCGACGTTCGTCACCAACAACGTCATCGACGACAGCAACCTGGTCGGCCACCAGCTGACCGCGGCCGGCGACAACGTGTCGAACGTCGCCTCGACCGCTCGGTCCAGCGACGAGGAGAACGCCCACACGCTGGCCGCCGAGGTCAACTCGACCTCCGGCCAGGCCGACGGCCTCCGCAGCCGGATCAACCGCCTCCAATGAACGCCTGAGCTGTGGCTCGGCGGCTTCGGTCGCCGGGCCACAGTTCTGACTCACACGACTTTGCTCACACAGTGCGACGCTCTGACGAGCGGACATCTTCAGGGGGATGACTCAGCGATGGTCGACGACTTCGAGAACTACGCGGACCTCAACGGCGGCGCAACAGCGGCGACGATCCGTGAGGCAGCTGACTCACCCAGCACCCACGCGGCGACGCTGCAGACCCTCGTCACCGACCTGGCTGACGACTCACAGCAGATCCGCTCCACGATCGAGGGCGACTTCCAGGACGCCACCGCCATCAACCTCAACCCAGCGACCGCCGCGGCCCGCCGGTTGACGCAGAGCGGCCTGTACGCCGTCGGCCTGCTCAACAGCCTGGCCGACACCGTCGAGACCTTCGACACCGAGGTCGAGACCCTCAACACCGAGCTCCACGACAACACGTATGCGCGCTGGCAGGCGCAGAACAACACCACCAGCGACAACAGCGAGGCCGGCAGCGGCGACGACGGTGACGACGCCCCCGAGCTCAGCTACGCCGAGATCAAGGCCGAGGAGAAGGCCAAGCTCCAGGGCCGTTACGACCGGGCTCATACCGCTCTCGAGACCGAGGCCGACCGCGTCGCGGGCCTGTTCGAAGGAACCCCCGACCTCGACGACGTCAAGCAGCTCGTCCTGCTCGGCTACATCCCGCTGACCATGGCCGGCGTCTGGCCCGACCTCGAGCTCACCGACGACGAACGCCAGCAGGCCGTCCGCGAGATGACGCCGCAGGAGCAGGCCGAGTACGTGCAGAACACGGAGGACCTGCCACCCGGTCTTGCCGACGTCATCTCACCCGAGGCGCAGCAGATCCTCGCGAACGACGTCGCCGGCGACATCAAGGACAAGGACATCGATGGGGACACCGTCCGCATCATGGACCTGCTCAAGGACCAGGAGCCCTTCGCCCACGGCCTCTACTCGCAGGTCAGCACCGAGGAGCTCGCCCAGGCCATCAAGTCGGTCAACGACGACGCCTTCCCGGGCGGGCAGGTCGTCAACCTCAACGACCCCGACAAGGTCGAGTTCTACAAGGACTTCCTGTCAGCCGCAGGAGCGACCTTCGCGACCTACACGAAGGGCACGGGCGACTACGCACCGCCGAGCGACCTCACCGACAGGTGGTTCGACGCGATCACGACCGACGACAAGGGCGAGGGCGCTGCCCTGACGATGCTGATCCGCGCCGGCGGGCAGTCGAGCTCGTTCGAGCCCGACTTCCTGTCCGACCTCACCGGCCGGGTCTACGACTGGGAACGCGACCAGGACGGTGCCGTCTGGGGCCCTCGAAACAACAACGACGTCGTCAACCCGTTCCTCACCGACCTCGGCGACGGCACCTACGACGGCAAGTACGTCTACGGCGGCGACGGCCTCGCCAACCTGCTGGGCGCGATGGAGCACACGCCGGAGGCGGCGCACGACTTCTTCGACGCCGGGTACCCCGACGGAGACACCTCCGAGGAGAACTCGCGACTCAAGTACCTGCTCGAGGACCGCACGTTCTCCGACGAGCGGGGCAGTGACAACGGCAACGGCCTCGGCGCCGCTCTCGAGTCCGCGTCCGTCGGCAGTCGCGAGGACGACCCCGAGTGGAGCGCCAGGTTCACGTCCGAGATGTTCAACACGATCGCCGAGAAGAGCGGTTCGGGCGACGGCACGTTCATCGGCATGGACTACCCCGACGACGCCTGGCACATCTGGCCCGGCATGGCCGACAACCTGGGCAACATCGGCGCCAGCTACAGCTCCGACATCTATGACATCGTCGCCGGCTCGCCCGCCCCCGGCGACACCCACCTCCAGATCGACTCCGGCGACCTCGACAAGGTCTTCGGCGAGATCGGTCGCGGGAACAAGGACGGTATCGAGACCCTTTCGGCCGGCATCATGCTCGAAGGCAACGAGCGCCTCCAGGACGCCATCGACGAGTGGAAGGCCGAGCATCCGGGCGAGGCCATCGATCTCGAGTCGGTCACCGAGGGATCGTTGGGCGAGGCGCTGCGCGGCCGCGGCGGCACGAACGGCGAGATCCTGGGGCACATCATCAACACGGCGATCACGGTCGACGAGCACGACCAGACTCTTGCCGAGACCCGCGCGGCGTATGTCTCCAAGGCCCTCGACATCACGGGAGGCTTCATCCCGGGCGCCGGCACGGTGCTGGGCGAAGGCGCCAACGAGCTGCTCAAGTCCGGCTACGACGTCGCGAAGAGCGAGGGCCTCGACGCCCTGAAGAACGCCGTGGCCTCAGCACCCGACGCCACGTCCGGTGAGTACGTGCGCAGCGAGCGGTCCAGCATGAGCGACGCCCTGGAGAACAACATCACGAGCCAGCTCATCCGCAGCGGAATCCTCACGGTCGGCGACGGACCCCACCAGATCCCCGAGTCGCTCACTACGGCAGGTCCCCCCGAGACGGGGCCCAACGGGGAGCAGATCGAGACGCGGGTGCTCAACCCCGACCTGTACGACTCCGATGGCCCCGACACGATCGGGGAGGACGACGACTACACCGACGCGGAGCGCCGCCAGATGCTCGAGGACCTGTACGACTGGGCCAACGGCAACTCCTCGTCGTACGTGGAGTCCATCACCCAACCCGCCCAGGACGGCCTCGACCGCGAGCTCAACAAACGATGACGCGCGTGCGGACCAGCGGTAACCCCCGTCGCTCGACCCGTGCCGGTGCTTGGTGCGCCGTCGCTCTCGTCGTCTCCACGCTGGCTGCGTGCGGAGGAAAGGAAGAACCCATGAGCAACGACACCCCGACGAACGGCGCCGTGTGCCAGCTCGTCGATCCCGCCCTGGTGGCCGAGATCGTCGGCGAAGGAGAGGTCAAGACCACCGGCCCCGGTGCCGTCTCGCGCGAGGCCCGCAAGACGGGCGTCTCGCACTGCAGCATCACGGCTGCCGACGCCCGCCAGCCCGTCATCCAGGTGCGACTCGGTGACGTCAACGGCGACCCGGAGAGGTGGCGGACCACCCTGAAGGGCGAGGCGGAAAAGGCCGGAGTCCCCGTGGGATACGAGGACGAGTCCTGGTACGGGTACGCCCGTGACCACACCTCGGGCATGTACAACCCCGGTAGCAGCCTCAACGTCGTCACCGATGAGCACGTCATCCGGGTCACGATCTACAAGTGGTCCGACTCGACCCACGACGCTCGGGTCGACCTCGCGGAGAAGATCGCCCGCAGCGCCGAGGAGAACCAGGCGGCCTTCGACGAGAAGAGCTGACGGTGGTGCCGTCGACGCTGCAGACCATGTGCCGAGCTCCCCGGTAGCGTCGAGGCGTGACGACCACCGGCTTCGACCTCGACATGACCCTCATCGACTCCCGACCCGGCATCAAGGCGGTGTACGACCAGATCGTGGCCGAGTCGGGTGCGGCGATCGACACCGGGCTCGTCGTGTCGAGGCTCGGTCCGCCCCTGGAGTGGGAGCTGGCCAACTGGCTGCCCGAGGCGGACGTGCGGCACTGGGCCGACCGGTACCGCGAGCTCTACCCGACCATCGCGCTCGATCTCGTCCAGGCGCTGCCCGGCGCCCACGAGGCGGTCGAGGCGGCTCGCTCGCGCGGTCGCACCATCGTCATCACCGCCAAGCACGGCCCCAACGCGGTCCTGCACCTCGAGCGGCTGGGCATCAAGGTCGACGAGGTCTTCGGGCAGGCGTGGCGCGAGGGCAAGGCCGACGTGCTGCGCGCCGAGGGTGCGGCGACCTACGTCGGCGACCACATCCACGACATGGAGGCCGCGCAGTCGTCGGGCGCCTTCGGTGTCGGCGTGGCCACGGGCCCGTGCACGGCCGATGAGCTGACCGCCGCCGGCGCAGGCATCGTCCTCGACGGACTCGGGCAGCTCGCGCGCTGGTTCGACTCCGCCCGCCGAGACGTGGTGTGACCGGGCCTACACCCCTTTGAGGGGGACCGACTTGTCATTGCTTGGGTCGGGCGTGGATACTCATGTTACTAACCAGTAGCAAGCACACCCCCCGAAGGAATGCTGGCATGAGCCATTACAAGAGCAACCTGCGCGACGTCGAGTTCAACCTCTTCGAGCTGTTCGACCGCGGCAGCGTCTACGGTCAGGGCCCCTTCGAGGAGATCGACACCGATACCGCGAAGAGCATCATCGGCGAGATCGAGCGTCTCGCGACCGGCGCCATCGCCGAGTCGTTCGAGGACGCCGACCGCAACCCGCCGGTCTACGACCCCGCGGCCAAGACCGTCACGATGAACCCCGCCTTCGCCAAGTCGTACCAGGCCTGGATGGACGCCGAGTGGTGGCGCATCCAGATCCCCGAGGAGCTCGGCGGCCAGCGCGGCCCGGCGTCCCTCATCTGGTCGAGCGCCGAGTTCATCCTGGGCGCCAACCCCGCCGTGTGGATGTACGCCTGCGGCCCCGGCTTCGCCCGCATCGTGTGGGAGAACGGCAACGACCGCGACAAGCGCATCGCCCAGCACATCATCGACCGCCAGTGGGGCGCCACGATGGTGCTGACCGAGCCCGACGCGGGCTCCGACGTCGGCGCCGGCCGTACCAAGGCGTTCCCCAACGAGGACGGCTCGTGGAACATCGAGGGCGTCAAGCGCTTCATCACCTCCGCCGAGCACGACATGGCCGAGAACATCCTGCACATGGTCCTCGCGCGTCCCCAGGGCGTCGAGGGCGTGGGCGGCCCGGGCACCAAGGGCCTGAGCCTCTTCCTCGTCCCGAAGTTCCACTTCGACCACGAGACCGGCGAGCTCAACGGTGAGCGCAACGGCGCCTACGTCACGAACGTCGAGAAGAAGATGGGCATCAAGGTGTCCACGACGTGCGAGGTCACCTTCGGCGACGGCGCGCCCGCGCAGGGCTGGCTGCTCGGCGAGGTGCACGACGGCATCAACCAGATGTTCCGTGTCATCGAGAACGCCCGCATGATGGTCGGCGCCAAGGCCATCGCGACGCTGTCGACCGGTTACCTCAACGCCCTCGACTACGCCAAGGAGCGGGTGCAGGGCGCCGATCTCACGCGGTCGTCCGACAAGACCGCCCCGCGCGTCACGATCACGCACCACCCCGACGTCCGCCGCTCGCTGCTGACGCAGAAGTCGTTCGCCGAGGGTCTGCGCTCGCTCATGATCTACGCCGCCACGTGGCAGGACGAAGTCATGATGAAGGAGGCTTCCGGCGAGGACGCCTCGCTGGCGGAGGCCATCAACGACCTGCTGCTGCCGCTCGTCAAGGGCTACGGCTCGGAGCGCTCGTGGACCCTGCTGGGCACCGAGTCGCTGCAGACGTACGGCGGATCGGGCTTCCTGCAGGACTACCCGATCGAGCAGTACGTCCGCGACGCCAAGATCGACACGCTGTACGAGGGCACCACCGCGATCCAGGGGCAGGACCTGTTCTTCCGCAAGATCGTGAAGAACAAGGGTCAGGCGCTCGGTCACCTGGCGGCCGAGATCGAGGGGTTCGTGAAGAGCGAGGCCGGCAACGGTCGCCTCAAGGTCGAGCGTGAGCTGCTCGCGAAGGGGCTGGAGGACGCGCAGGCCATCATCGGCGCGGCCTTCGCCGACCTCATGTCGGCCAACCCGGCCGACGAGAAGGGCGACATCGCGAACATCTACAAGGTGGGCCTCAACACGACCCGCCTCGTGTACGTCCTCGGTGACCTCGTGGTCGGCTGGCTGCTGCTGCGCGGCGCCGAGGTGGCGCTCGCGAAGCTCGGCTCCGACGTCTCGGCCGCCGACAAGACGTTCTACGAGGGCAAGGTCGCCGCGGCCTCGTTCTTCGCCCGCAACGTCCTGCCGCTGCTCGCCGGCGAGCGGGCCATCGCCGAGAACATCGACGGCTCGATCATGGAGCTCGACGAAGCCGCGTTCTGACCGTCGGGGACACACGATGAGGGTTTCGGGTAGCGCCAGCTACCCGGAACCCTCATTCCCTGTCCCCGGCCTGACGGAGGATGAGGGAATCCGGTAGCTGCAGCAACCGCAACCCCTCATCGTCCGTCCCCGCAGCGTTCTGACCGCTCGCCCCGACCCACCCGATACGCCTCGGGGTGGGCCCGGTGGTCGATCTCCCCGGTCATGCCTACAGGTTGGTGATCGTGGCGTGGTCGCCACCGTCGTACGGCTGGCCCGTGACCTTGGACTTCGCCAGGCTCAGCAGGCTCGCGACCCGGCCACCGGGTGAGTCCCAGTACTCCGCGGTCTCGGCGTCGACGTGGATGAGGATCGCGTTGGGATCTTCGGGGCCCTCGGGGAGCCATGCCTCGGCGAAGGTGTTCCACAGCCCCTTGAGCTTCGCGGTGTCGTCCACGACCTCGGCCCGGCCGGAGATCGAGACCCACGAGCTCTGGCTCGTGACCGTCACCCCGACGACGGGGTTGGCGCGGATGTGCGCGACCTTGCGGGAGTCGCGCGTGGCGATGAACCACAGGTCGGCGTCCAGATCGACCTCTTGGCGTGCCATCGGCCGGCTCACCAGGTGCCCGTCGGCGTCAGTGGTGGTCATCATGACGAAGCGGGAGTCCTTCGTGAGCTCGACGAGCTTGGCGGCGTCCTGGTCAGGTGTGGTGTCAGTCATGGGACAGCCGTACCCAGTGGCTGCGGGCTCACGCTGTGTGAGCCGGCCGCGGCCGGGTACCTCCGTGGTCGACCGAGAGGAACCACCATGAGCGAGCCCATCCACGAGCCCCAGCCCGAGCCCGACACCGAGGCCAAGCCGGGCGTCAACGACCCCATTCCGGAGGGCACCGGCTCCGACGAGCCGATCACGCCACTCTGAGCCGGCCGGCCCCCGCGTTGCAGCCGCGGACCGTGCCGGTGCATGTGGGAAAGTTAGCCGGTGAGACTCACCAACCCGCTGTGGTATCTCGCGGCGTTCCTGCTCGCGATCGGCAGTGCGATGGCCGGCACGGCGGTCGCCGCCAGCGCCTTCGACCCCGTCCGTGACGCCGTCGTCACGCCCATCACCGAGCGGGTCGACGCGAAGAGCGCCACGTTGGCGGTCTACACCGACATCGTTCAGACCGAGCGCGGGATCCTGTGCCGCGGACGCTACGGCGCCGACGACAAGGGCCGGGTCGTGATCCCCGACAAGGGTGTCGACGTCATCGCCCAGGGCGACGGCACCCGCTGGCACCTGATCGCCCTGCTCGAGGACGGTCGCGACGGCCTCCGGATCGTCTGCACCCCGAAGGACAAGCGCATCGACAACGCGTCGTACGGGTACGCGACGGTCACGGGCTACGGGTCGCGGGTCAACAACGGCCGCGGCATCGCCTATCTGGGCGTCAGCGCCGCGGTGGTGCTGGCCGGATGGATCTTCTGGTGCCGTCGCCAGGCCAGGATGCAGACGCGGCTCAAGACGCCTGCAGCCTGACCCGATCACCGTTAGCGTGACCGCATGACCTGGCGCACCGATGACATCCCCGACCTGACCGGCAAGCGTGCGGTCATCACCGGCGTGACCGGCGGCCTCGGCCTCCACACCGCGATCGGCCTCGCCCGCAAGGGCGCGCAGCTCGTGGTGACGGCCCGCGACAGCGCGAAGGCCGACGGTGCCGTGGCGCGGATCGCCCAGGACACGCCCGGCGCTGTCGTCGAGGTCATCTCCTTGGACCTGGCCGATCTCGCCGACGCCAAGCGGGCGGCCAACGAGGTCGCGGCGGCCTACGACCGGATCGACATCCTGATCAACAACGCCGGCATCATGCTGACCCCCAAGGCCGAGACCAAGGACGGCTTCGAGCTGCAGATCGGCACCAACCACCTGGGCCACTTCGCGTGGACGGCCGGCCTGTGGCCGCTGCTCGACGCCAGCGGCGCACGCGTCGTCACCGTCGCGTCGTCAGCCCACGCCTCGGCCGGCGGCATCGACCTCACCTCCCTCACCCCGGAGGGCAGCTCACGCCGCTTCCGGCGCTGGCAGTCGTACGCCGAGTCCAAGCTCGCCAACCTGGTGTTCGCGGTCGAGCTCGACCGGCGCGCCAAGGCCGCGGGCAGCTCGGTCGTCAGCGTGGCCGCCCACCCCGGCTACGCCTCGACCAACCTGACCAAGACCGGACCCTCGGTGCGCGGGGTGTCGCTGCCGGGCATCGGCGTGCACCAGATCAGCAAGATCATCGGCCAGTCCGCCGCCCACGGAGCCTGGCCGCTCCTGATGGCCGCGACCGACCCGACCCTGACCGGCGGCGAGTACGCCGGGCCGTCGAACCTCGCCGGCATGCGCGGCCGTCCCAAGCTCGTCGGCATGACCCGCGTCGCCCGCGACGAGAGCCTGGCCGACGACCTGTGGGCGGCGTCAGAAGCCGCGGTGGACGTCGACTTCAAGGTCTGACTGCATCGTGCCGGCTAGGCCTCGAGTGGATCCTGGTGGTTGGTCCGCCACGAGCGGTCGATCAGGTCCGCGAGCACTTCGTGATCAACCGCGTCGAGGCGCTTGACGTACAAGCACCCCTTCCCCGTCGTGTGCGGGCCGAGCCGCGCGAGCAGGTCGGCACTCGAGGCGTCGTAGGTGAGGCCATACAGCGTCAGCGCGCCCTTCCGCGGCGAGAGGCCCACTGCGAACCACTCCTGCTCCTTGCCGTCGGCGGTGGTGTAGCGCTGGCGGCCGAAGCCGACAATCGCGCTGCCCACATGACCGGCCGGGCACCCGTCACCCTGCGCATCAGCCCGAGCACCTCCTCCGCATCGGCGCGCCGTCTCTCGTCCTCGACGGAGGAGAGGAACGCGGCGACGTCACCCTCGTGCGGCTGAGTCTTGCGGGTGCTGTCGGACATCTCCTCAGTCTCCAGTTCCTCTGCGGCGGTGTCCACAGAGCCGTGTCAGGTCTGGGCCGTGACGATCCAGGCTCGGGAGTCGAGGAGCACCCCACCGTCGCTGCGGTGGGCGTCGAGATAGTCGCGCAGCCGGGCCAGTGCGCGCTCGGCCGTTGCGGTGTCGAGATCTGCCAGGGCTTGGTCCTCCCAAAGACTGAGCACGGCGTCGAGAGCTGCGGCGCTGTCTGCCCCGTAGTAGACCGGTTCATCCACCTCGGTGAAGGTGATGTTCGAGTAGCCGGCCGTGGTGAGGATGCCCCTGGTGATGACCGGGTCGGCGAGCGAGAACATGCCGGGGCCGTCGGCAGGTGCCATGGCGACGCCGGGCTGGCGGATCGCGGCGACCCACTCGTTGAGGTCTGGCCCTTGCCAGACGATCATGACGAGGCGTCCGCCGGGGCGGAGGGCACCCCTGATGTTGTCGAAGGCCGCGCCTGGGTCTGCGAAGAACATCGTCCCGAACCTGCTGATGCACAGGTCGAAGTGCTCCGGTGGGAAGCGGTGGGTCTGGGCGTCGGCCTGCTCGAACGTGACATTGGTCAGCCCTTCGTCGGCGGCGAGCTGCCGGGCACGGTCGAGCATGCGTGCGGAGAGGTCCACGCCGGTTGCGCTGCCGGCGGGGGCAGCCCTGGCCGCTTGGCGCGTGGTCAGCCCGGCCCCGCAGCCGAGGTCGAGCACCCGATCACGAGGGCCGACACGGGCAGCCGCCCTGAGGTGCTCGTTGTGCAGCCGAAGCTCGGTGTCGTAGTCGAACACGTCTCCGGGAACGGTCATGTGTTCAGGCTAGGCGCCAGAGTCCGAACGCCGGCGGATCTCACCACGAGGTCGTGCAGCAGCCTTCATCCTGGTCAGGGCACCGTCATTCCACCGCATCTGCACCTGTTCGGCCGCGGCCGGAGGGCTTAGAGTCCCTGTATGTGCCGAAACATCCGGGTACTTCACAACTTCGACCCGCCGACCACCGATGACGAGGTTCGCGAGGCCGCCCTGCAGTTCGTGCGGAAGGTCAGCGGTTCGACCTACCCCTCCCGGGCCAACACCGAGGCCTTCGATCACGCGATCGACGAGATCGCGGACGCGACTCGTCGTCTGCTCGACGAGCTCGTGACCAAGGCGCCGCCGAAGAGTCGCGAGCACGAGGCGATCAAGGGGCGCGAGCGTCACGAGAAGCGCATGGAGCGCGAGGTCCGCATCCGGACGGCCGCGACCTAGGGCCAGTTCCGGTCCGCGCCCCCGACCCCACGCGGGTTCCGATGCCGCCACACGCTCGTGCTTCGGGCGTCCTGCAGCTAGGTTCGCGACCATGGACACGCAGCAGCTCACCGTCCCTGCGGGCGACGGGACCGAGATCGCCGTGACCCGGCGGCGCGGGGCCGGGCAGCCCGTGGTGCTGCTCCACGCCGGCGTCGCGGACCGCCGAGCCTGGGCGGGCGTCACTGCGTCGCTCGACGCGGATGATCTCGACATCGTGGCCTACGATCGCCGCGGGTACGGGGCGACCCCCGCGGCGGATGACCCGTCTGCCTTCACGCACGTCGACGATCTCCTCGCGGTGCTCGACGGCGTGGGGTTCGGTGAGGCGTTGCTCGTGGGGAACTCGATGGGTGGGGCGCTCGCCCTCGACGCGGCCCTGCTGCATCCTTCACGGATCGCCGGGATCGTGCTCATCGGGGCCGGAGTGTCGGGGATGACCGACGAGGACACACCGTTCGACTGGGAGCTCGACGCCGCCTCAGCACCGTTGATCGAACGTGCAGAGGACCCGACGGCCGACACGGAATCGAGGATTGCGGCGCTCGCGCACCTCTGGCTCGACGGACCTGCCGCTCCTGAGGGACGGGTCGGCGGCGCGGCGCGTGAGATGTTCGAGGCGATGAATCGACGGATCCTCGAAGTCGGGGCGGTGGAGGGCGCCGGGGATGCCGGCGTCGACGCCTGGGCGCGGCTCGGGGAGGTGTCGGTGCCGGCGCTGTGCGCGTGGGGCGATCTCGACATCCCGGCCGACCTGCCGTTCTACGAGGAGACGGCCAGACGGCTCGGGCAGGGGCCGGCGCGGGTCCTCGCCGGCGTGGCTCACCTACCCGGGCTCGAACAGCCTGAGATCGTCGCCGAGCTGGTCCGAAGCGCCCTGCGCGGCTGATCCCGGACCCCGGCAACGCCGCTCATCACGACTTCGGCGCCCGGGCCCGATTCTGTTCAGCCCGACGGTTCAGGAGCGCACGCTCGCTCTCGTTCCTGGTGCGCGCGGCCGCCTCGGTGAACTCCTCGCTCGCCGGCCCGTGCAGCCCTGCCCGCTCGAGCAGGTCTCCGCGCACGCTCGGCACGAGCGGTGAGGCGCCGAGCACGTCCGGGCCCAGCCCATCGAGCACCGCGAGCCCCGCGTCCGGGCCGAAGGCCCGTCCGTGCGCGACGGCACGGTTCACCTCGACGACAGGTCCCGGCGCGGCGGCGGCCAGGACGTCGTACAGCGCCGCGATCCGGCGCCAGTTCGTGTCCTCGGCATCGGCCGCTCGGGCATGCTGCACGGCGATCGAGGCCTGCAAGAAGTACGTTCCGACCGGCTTCCCGTGCGCGGCGAGCAGCTCGGCCCGCTGCAGCGCGGCCATCCCGCGCCGGATGAGCAGCTGGTCCCAGCGCGTCCGGTCCTGCGCCTCCAGGAGGACCGGCGCGCCGGACTCGTCGATCCGCGCAGCCGTCCGTGAACCCTGGATCTCCAGCAGCGCCTGCAGCCCGAGCACCTCCGGCTCGTCGGGAGCGAGCGCGGCCAGCATGCGTGCAAGCCGCATCGCCTCGTTCGACAGGTCGGGTCGCATCCAGTCCTTGCCGGCGGTGGCGGTGTAGCCCTCGTTGAAGCTCAGGTAGATCACGGCCATGACGACGTCGAGGCGGGCGGTCCGCTCCGCCCCGGTGGGCAGCTCGAACTCGGCGTGCATCTGCGACAGCGTCTTCTTGGCCCGCGAGATCCGCTGGCCCATGGCGGACTCGGTGGCCAGGAACCCGCGAGCGATCTCGGCGGTGGTGAGGCCGCCGACCAGTCGCAGCGTCAGTGCCGCGCGGGACTCAGCGCTCAGGGCAGGGTGGCAGGTCAGGAAGACGAGTCGCAGGACGTCGTCCTCGATGTGGTCGACCTGGGCGTCGAGATCGGGCATCGTCTCCTCCTCTCCCCCAGCGGCATGGCCGATCTCGTCGACCTTGCGGCGAAGGACGTCCGCGCGCCGGAAATGATCGATGCCGCGACGCTTCGCGGTGGTCATCAGCCACGCGCTCGGGTTGTCCGGCACGCCGGCCGTGGGCCACTGCTCGAGCGCAGCGACGAGCGCGTCCTGCGCGAGGTCCTCGGCCAGCCCGACGTCACGCGTCATGCGGGTGAGGGCTCCCACGAGGCGGGCCGACTCGGCCCGCCACGCGGTGATGATGGCCTCGCTCGCGTCATCCGCACTGGTGTCTGCCGGCACGACGCCAGCGTAGTGAGTCCACTCGGCCAAGAAGCCCTGTTCAGTCGCCGGGCGCCTCCGGGCCCGTCGAGATCTGGCGCAGGGTCGAGATCACGGTGACCTCTGGCCAGTACTTGGCGTGCAGCTCGGCGAACTCCCGCTGCTCGGCCACGGCTTCCTCGAGGGTGTCGTACTGCAGGATGGCCCAGCCGCCGACGACCTCCTTGGCCTCGGCGTACGGTCCATCGACCCGGCTCACCTCGCCCTGGCGGACCACGAAGTTCACCGCGTCCTCGGTGCCGTACAGACCACCGCCGTCGAGGAACACGCCCTTCTCGGCCTGTGCGCCGATGTAGGCGTCCATCGCCTCGAACAACGCCTGCGGTGGCGTGCCGATGCCCTCCTCCATCCTGACGAATCCCATGAAACGCGGCATCGTGATCACTCCTTCTGGTTGCTGGGAAAGTGCTTCTCAGACAGACGTCGAACAACGGTCAGGCTCCTCGACATCGGATCCTCGAGAAATCTCGGGGGGTGAGTCATGGACGCCACGATCGACTCATCGGGGACGCGGCCACTCGTCGGCGAGGATCGCGTAGACGTACTCGTCCAGCCAACCGTGGTCACGGTGGAGCGAGTCCGCCACGTGGTGGGCCTCGCGACGCATGCCGACCCGCTCCATCAGGCGCCACGACGGCTCGTTGCCGGTGAAGCAGGAGGCCGTGACGCGATGGAGCCCCAGGTCGTCGAAGCAGATCCCGATCAACGCGTGGATCGCCTCCGTCGCGAGGCCGCGTCCATGATGCGACGGATCGAACGTCCAGCCGAGCTCGGCCTCGGACCCCACAGCGTGCTCTGCGACCTCGTGCTGCGCGTAGGCGTCACGGCCCTTGACCATCAGGTCACCGATCAGCTGGCCCTCGTGCTCGACGATGACGACGGTCGCTCCGTCGCCGAGACGTTCGGCGAGTGACTCGACGTCGGTGGCGGCGCCGCCGATCCACTCGGCGACCTGCGGCTGCGACCGGTAGGCGAAGATCTCCGGCAGGTCGCCGTCCGCCAAGCGGCGCAGGACCAGACGTTCGGTGCGGACCGGCCAGTGCACGGCGTCGGGGGAGGAGCCCATGGGCCCATCGTCGCAGGCACGGCGACACCGGAGGGGCGCTTCGCCGATCCCCGTGACGAGACTCCGCCCCGCGCGCCGCTCCTGCTGCGGGTCAGTGCGGACATGGCGGAGGCGACCGCCTGCTCGGCGGCCGCCACCTGGCGTGGGAGGAGATCAGCGGTGGGACTTCAGCCAGCTGCGGACGTCGTCGAGGACCAACCGGTCGGGGTCACCGAACTCGGGCACGAACTTGGGCGTGATGTTCATGGTGTGCGCCATGCCCGGGTAGATGATGACCTCGTGGTCCTTGTTGCCGGCCGCGCCGACGGCGGCGTCGGCGGTCAGGGCGACCCGGGCCGGCGTCTGGAGGTCGTTCTCACCGTTGAGCAGCAGCGTCGGTCCGGAGAACTTCGGCAGCGCCTCGGTCACCGTCGGGAAGCGAGCGATGTCGGTGACGTACTCCTGCAACGTCTCCAGGCCGGGAACGTTCGGGTAGTTGTCGATTCCGGTGGACGCGCGCAGGACCACGCCCGCCTCCGCGTCGATCGCGATCGTGCCGTCCTTGTTGGTGTCCGTGCTGGCCAGCACCTTGTCGCCGTCGAGCAGGACGGGACGGATCTGGTCGGCGAGGTCCTTCGGCTGGCCGATCAGACCGTCGACGGCCTCCACGTCGGTCAGCTGGCCGTCGGCGTCGACATCGAACTCATCGTGCATCTGCAGCAGCAGCCGCCCGTACAGCTGCAGGGTGAGCAGCTCCTTGATGTCCTGCCCGACGACGCCCATCGCGATGACGCCTGCCGGCCTCGGGATGTCGTACTTCTTCGGGTCGGACACGAGGTTGGCGGCGACGTTCGTTCCTTCGCTGTGTCCGAGGAGGAAGATCCTCGAGGCGTCCACCTTGGACGAGGCGGCACCGAAGCGGATCACCGAGGCGGCGTCCTTCTGGATCTGCTCGTAGGGGTTCTTCGGGTTCAGCTGGTCGGGGTCCGTGCTCTCCACGGGGCCGATCCCGGTGACGCCGCGCTTGTTGAAGCGGAGCGTGGCGAAGCCCTCCCGGGAGGCGGCCTGCGCGAGCGGCAGGAAGGTCGAGCCCTTGCCGCCCGGCAGCGTCTGGTTCATGTCGTTGTGGCCGCTGCCGTGCAGCATCACCACCAGGGGCAGACGCCCCTTCGACCGGGCCGGATACGTGAGCTCGGCCTTGGTGACCCAGCCCCCGCCGAGGTCGATCTTGACCTGCTTGCGGGTGATGCCCTCCCAGCCGGATGCCTTGGTGGAGACGGATCGCCCCTGCTGGGGCGCCTTGTCCGCCACGTCTGCGTTGGCCGCACCGGCGCCACCTGCGAGCACGGCGGCGGCGGTGAGCCCGATGGCCAGCTTGCGGTACTTCTTGGAGATAGTCATGACTGAAACGCTATGGCGACGGCACGTGCCGTTCGATCCTGTGAACTGCCCACTCTCGGTACAGCAGGCTGCACCAACGGCCGCTCGCCCTCACGGGCCATTGAGCTGCTCACGCAGTGGGGCGGCAATGCGGGAGATAGCGGCGCCGAGCTGGCGTTGCTGGGTGACCGTGAGGGGATCGAACACGAGCTGCCGGACCTGTTCGACGTGGCCGGGGGCGCTGTCGACGACCTTCCGCCGACCGGCGTGGCATCACCACCCGACGGATGGTGATGAGCTGCGACGGGCGAGCGCTCAGGTGCCGCAGTAGGTGGTGTAGCGCCCGAAGTCCTGCGGCGCGGGGGCGGCGTAGCGCTCCAGACCCGGACGCTCCTCGAAGGGTTGCTCGATGACGTCCACCAGTCGTTGGACCGCGTCGAGATCGCCGGCCGTCGCGGCGTCGAGCGCCTCCTCCACCAGGTGGTTGCGGGGGATGTAGACCGGGTTGGTGCGGTCCATCAGGGCCGGGTCCGGACCGAGTGCCTGCCAGCGGGCGAGCCATTCGTCGAGGGCGACCAGGTCGACGGACAGCCCGCGGATCGGCTCGTAGTCCCCGCGGGCCGCCGTTCCGAGAGCGCGGAAGCCGTTGGTCCAGTCGACGTGGCTGCCGCGAAGGAGATCGAACAGCTCCGCGCCCAGCCCCGCCGCGACCGTGTCCTCCACCGTCGCCGGGAGCCCCAGCTTGGACCGGAGCCCCGCCCCGTACGTCGTGGAGTAGCGCTCACGGAACAGGCCGAGCGACTCCACGGCGAGGGCGACCGCAGTGTCTTGCTCGTCGGCGAGCAGCGGGAGGAGCGTCTCGGCGAACCGCGCGAGGTTCCACTCTGCGATCACCGGCTGGTTGTCGTAGGCGTAGCGGCCGCCGACGTCGATCGAGCTGTAGACCGCCTGGGGGTCGAACGCCTCCATGAACGCGCACGGCCCGTAGTCGATCGTCTCGCCGGAGATCGTCATGTTGTCGGTGTTCATGACGCCGTGCACGAAGCCGACGAGCATCCACCGCGCCACCAGGTCGGCCTGCGCTGCGACGACGGCCTCGAACAGTGCGCGGTACGGGTGCTCCGCGGTGGCGGCGGCCGGGTGGTGACGTTCGATCGCGTGGTCGGCCAGGCGCCGCAACAGCTCCACGTCGCCGGTCGACGCGACGTACTGGAAGGTGCCCACGCGAAGATGGCTGCTCGCCACCCGGGCCAGCACGGCGCCGGGGAGGATGGTCTCGCGGCGCACGTCCCGGCCCGTCGCGACGACCCCCAGCGCGCGGGTCGTCGGCACGCCCAGTGCGTGCATGGCCTCGCTCACCACGTACTCACGCAGCATCGGACCGACGGCGGCCCGGCCGTCGCCGCCGCGCGAGAACGGTGTGCGCCCGGCCCCCTTGAGGTGGAGGTCGCGGAGGCGTCCGTCGCGATCCGTCAGCTCGCCGATCAGGAGTGCCCGACCGTCGCCGAGCCGCGGCGCATAACCTCCGAACTGGTGGCCCGCGTAGGCCTGGGCGACGGGAGTGGCGCCGGGCGGCACGGCGTTGCCGGTGAGCAGGCCCACGCCGTCCGGGGCCCGGAGCGCGTCCGGATCGAGGCCGAGCTCGGTGGCCAGCTGATCGTTGAGCATCAGCACCCGCGGGTCCGGCGCGTCCTCGGACTGCCACGCGACCGCCAGCTCGGGCAGCTCGGTGGCGAAGCGGTTGCTGAACGGGAACGTCACGGAAGTCGTCGTCACCCCGTCCAGCGTACCGACCGGTTCTCGTGAGCCCCCGGAATCTCTCCGCCGCAGGCCCGCTGCAACCGGAGGCGATCACTGTTACAACGAAACATGGGCACCTATTCGTTCGAACCTCACCCGATCGTCCGCCTGCTCGAGAAGCCGGCCGCCGACTTCACCTGCAGTGACCTCATCCGGGCCGTGGAGCAGCTGGAGCTGCACCAGGTCAACCTGCGCTATGTCGGGGGCGACGGCCGCCTCAAGACCATCGCCTTCCCGGTCGACTCGCGTGAGCACCTCGCCGAGGTGCTCACCTGGGGCGAGCGAGTCGACGGCTCCAGCATCTTCCCGGGCGTCGAGGGCGACGCGAGTGACGTCTACATCGTGCCGCGGCACCGGACGGCCTTCCTCAACCCGTTCGGAGAGCGGACCTCGCTCGACGTGCTGTGCTCCTTCTACGGCGCGGACGGAGAGCCGTTGCCGTACGCGCGTGAGCAGGTCGTCCGCCGCGCCGCCGACGTGCTCACCCAGGAGACGGGGATGGTCCTGGAGGCGTTCGGCGAGCTCGAGTACTACCTCGTCGACGAGCCGGATCGGATCTACCCGGTGGAGGAGGAGCACGGGTACCAGGAGTCGGCGCCCTTCTCCAAGGGCCAGCGCGTGCGCGAGCAGGTACTGGGTCAGCTCGCCACGATGGGCATCAAGCTGAAGTACGCGCACGGCGAGGTCGGCAACATCCTCGAGGACGAGCGCCAGCTGGTGCAGCACGAGATCGAGTTCTGGCCCGTGCCTGTGGAGCAGGCCGCGGACGCCCTCGTCCTGGCCAAGTGGGTCGTGCGCGAGGTCGCCTACCAACACGGCCTCGAGGCCACCTTCGCTCCCTCGGTCAGCAGCGAAGGCGCCGGCAGCGGTCTGCACATCCACAGCAGGCTCGTGGCCGACGGCACCAGCACGATCACCGACGACGGCGGTGTCAACGACACCGGCCGACGCCTGATCGCGGGCTACCTGTCGGCGGCCAAGGCGTTGACCGCGTTCGGCAACACCGTGCCGACGTCCTACCTGCGCTTCGTCGAGGGTGACGAGTCGCCCGAGGGCATCTGCTGGGGCGAGACCGACCGCACCGGCCTGGTTCGCGTGCCGCTCGCCTGGGGGGATCAGGTGCTGCCCGGCATGGTCGCCCATGCCAATCCGGGCAGCTCCGAGCCGATCCCCGAGCCGGCCATCCATCCCCAGACGGTCGAGCTCCGGCTCGGCGACGGCTCCGCCGACGTCCACCTGCTCCTGGCCGGGATGGCCGTCGCGGCCAGGCGTGGACTGAGCGACCCGAAGAGCCTGAAGGTCGCCGCGCGCCTCAGCACCGCCGATCACAGCAAGTTCGAGCAGCTGCCGTCCTCGTGCGCCGACTCGGCCGACGCCCTCAAGCGCGAACGGGCGTCGTTCGAGGCCGACGACGTGTTTCCGCGCGAGCTCGTCGACGCGGTGATCGACGGGCTCCGGGCGTACGACGACGCCACGCTCATGAAGAAGGCGGCCAAGAACGACGGCGTCCGCGAGGAGCTCGTTCGCCGCCACTGGCACGTCGGCTGACGCGCGTACGGGCTGACCGTCCTACAGCCGGACGCGTCCGTACGCCTCGGGCTCCTCGGCCATGATCTTGGCGCGGGTGCGCACCCGGTAGCGCCAGATCTGCACGATCCCGACGGTCCACAGGACGTACTGGAACGACATGGCCCACCGGAAGGCCGACGGCGGGTACTCGGTGCTGGCACCCGGGGTGCGCCAGTCGAGGATCAGCCCGATCGCCACCACCAGCAGGAGGCTGGCGACGAAGCCTGCCTGGTTGATGATGCCCGTCGCGCTGGCGAGGCGATCGGCCGGGTTGGAGGTGCGGCCGACGTCGAACCCGATCATCGACGCGGGCCCGCCGACGCCGGTCACGACCACGAGGACGACCAGCAGCCACAGTGGCGCGTCCCCGTTCCAGACCAGCACGGCGGTCCATACCGCGACGATCGAGCTGACGATGCCGAGCACAATCGACGAACGGTGCCACGGATGGCGGGTGATGGCCCAGCCGAGGATGGGGCCGGCCGTCACGACCGCGACGACCATGAGCGACAGCAACAACCCGGCGATGTGGTCGGACCGGTTCTCGCCCCGGACGAAGAAGGGATATCCCCACAGCAGCCCGAGGGTCGTGGCGCTGAACTGGGTCGTGAAATGGATCCAGAACCCGAGCCGCGTCCCCGGCTGCGACCAGGAGGCGCCGAGGCTGCGCCGGATGAGCGTCATCGACATCGCCGGCCCGCTCACCGACCGGGATCCGGGGACGTCTCGGACGACGAGGACCAGGGCGATGCTCAGGACGATCCCGAACGAGGCAGCCAGCAGGTACGACTTGGTCCAGCCGAGCTCGCCGAGGGCGAGGGTCATCGGCACCGCCGCGATGATGGCGCCGAGCTGACCGATCATGCCGGTCAGCTGGCTCATGAAGGGGATGCGGCGCGGCGCGAACCAGGTGTTGACGAGTCGCAGGACGCAGATGAACGTCATGGCGTCGCCGACGCCGACGAAGAACCGGGCCCCCAGGGCGAGCGCGTACGTGTCGGCGAAGGCGAACCCGGCCTGGGCGAACGTCAGGGTCACAGCCCCGGTGATGAGCACCCGGCGGGGGCCGAAGCGGTCGACCATGAGGCCCACCGGGATCTGCATCCCGGCGTAGACCAGCAGCTGCAGCATCGTGAACGTCGCGAGCTGGGACGCCGAGATGCCGAACCGCTCCGTGGCCTCGAGGCCCGCGACGGCCAGCGACGAGCGGTGGAACACCGCCAGCAGGTAGACCAGCAGCGACACGACCCACACCGCGTACGCGCCCGGATGCCGGGTCTGGACGGGTTGGCTCACTGATCGATGGTAGGTCCCCGCCGGGACGCTCAGTACGCCAGGACCAGGCCGGGCTCCCGCAGGATCGAGGCCACCTCGGCGAGGAAGCGCGAGCCCTGCTCGCCGTCGACGACGCGGTGGTCGAAGCTCAGTGCCAACGTCGTGACCCAGCGAGCGACGACGGCGTCGTTCTCGTCGACCCACGGACGCCGCTGGATCGAGCCGAGCGCCAGGATGCCCGACTCGCCGGGATTGAGGATCGGCGTGCCCGCGTCGACGCCGAACACGCCGATGTTGGTCAGGGTGAACGTGCCGCCGGACATCTGGGCCGGCTGCGTCCGTCCGGCTCGCGCCGTCGCGGTGAGGTCACCCAGCGCGGCGGCCAGCTCGACCAGCGACATCCGGTCGGCCCCCACGATGTTGGGCACGACCAGGCCGCGGTCGGTCGCGGCGGCGACACCGAGGTTGACCGACTTCTTCACCACGATCTCCTGCGCCTGCTCGTCCCACGTGGCGTTGAGCTCGGGGGTGTTGCGCAGGGCGAGGCAGATCGCCTTGGCCGCGATGAGCGTCGGCGACACCTTGAGGTCCGCGAAGGCGGGGCTGGACCTGAGCGTCCCGACCAGCTCCATGGTGCGTGAGACGTCGAGGGTCACCCACTCCGTGACGTGCGGGGCGGTGAACGCCGACCGGACCATCGCCTCGGCCGTCATCTTGCGCACGCCCTTGATCGGGATGCGCTCGTCCTCACCCCGGGACGTCATTTCCCCTGGAGTCTCCGCAGTGCGTGGGGAATGACGTCCGGCGTGGGCCTCGACATCGGCGCGCGACACGATCTCCCCGGTGGCGACGACCTCGGACAGGTCGACGCCGAGGTCCTTGGCGAGCTTGCGGACCGGCGGCTTGGCCTTCGGACGCTCGGGGGCGCGGCGGACCTTCTCGATGTCGACCGAGGCGACCCGGGCCGGGCCGCCGACCGGACGGCGACGGCGGACCTGCACCTCGTCGCGCGGTCCGTAGCCCACGAGCATGGCCGGACGCTCGGGAGCCGGCGCCTCAGCCGCGGGAGTCGCGGGAGCGGGGGCGTCCGCGCCGATCGAGATGATCGGCGCACCGACCGCAACGGTGTCGCCCTCGGCGACGTGCAGCGCCTGCACCGTGCCGGCGTAGGGGCTGGGCAGCTCGACGATCGACTTGGCGGTCTCGATCTCGACGATGACGTCGTTGATCGCCACGACATCACCCTCGGCCACGTGCCAGGAGATGATCTCGGCCTCGGTGAGGCCCTCGCCGACGTCGGGCAGCTTGAACTCGTTCATGGGGCTGGTCTCCTAGAGGATTCAGTACGCGCGGGCGCGGTCGACGGCATCGAGGATCCGGTCGAGTCCCGGCAGGAACTCGTGCTCGGCCCGGCTCGGCGGGTACGGCATGTCGTACCCCGTCACCCGCTGCACGGGCGACTCCAGCGAGTAGAAGCACTCCTCGGTGATCCGCGCGGCGATCTCCGCGCCCAGGCCCAGCGTGCGGGCCGCCTCGTGCACGACGATCGCGTGCCCCGTGCGACGCACCGACTCCACGACGGGACCGAGGTCCAGCGGCGAGAGGGTCCTCAGGTCGATGACCTCCAGGTCGAGCCCGTCGTCCTCGGCCGCCCGGGCCGAGTCCAGGCACGTCTTGACCATGGCGCCGTACGCGATGACGGTGGCGTCGCGCCCGGGCCGGACGACCCGCGACTCCCACAGCGGGGCCGGCGCGGTCTCCGTGTCGACCTCGCCGGTCTCCCAGTAGCGCCGCTTCGGCTCCATGAACACGACCGGGTCGTCCGACGCGATGGCCTGCTGGATCATCCAGTGGGCGTCGTGCGGATCGGCGCACGAGACGACCTTGAGGCCCGCCGTGAGGGCGAACTGCCCCTCGGGGCTCTCCGAGTGGTGCTCGACCGCGCCGATGCCGCCGCCGAACGGGATGCGGATGACCATGGGCATCCGCACGCGTCCGCGTGAGCGGAAGTGCAGCTTGGCCACCTGGCTGACGATCTGGTCGTAGGCGGGGTAGACGAAGCCGTCGAACTGGATCTCCACGACGGGCCGGAAGCCCCGGAACGCCAGGCCGACCGCGGTGCCGACGATGGCGGACTCGGCCAGCGGGCTGTCCATCACCCGGCCCTCGCCGAAGTCCTTCTGCAGCCCCTCGGTGACGCGAAAGACGCCACCGAGCCGGCCGACGTCCTCCCCCATCAGCAGCACCTTGGGGTCGTTCTCCATCGCGATCCGCAGGCCTGAGTTGAGCGCCTTGACCATGGTCATCCTCATGCCGACACACTCCCCTCGATCGAGGCACGCCAGGCGACGTACTCGGCCTGCTGCTGCTGGTTCTCGACGGTGCTCTCGACGAAGACGTGGTCGAACAGCTCGGCCAGGTCTGGCTCCGGCATGTTCTGGCAGGCCTGACGCAGATGGACACCCAGCGCGTCCGCCTCGGCGGACAGGTCGGCGAAGAACTCCGGTGTCGTCCCCTCTGCCTCCAGCAGCAGGCGCACCCGGTCGATCGGGTCCTTGGCCTTCCACTCCGCCACCTCGGCGGCCTCGCGGTACCGGCTCGGGTCGTCGGACGTCGTGTGGGCACCCATGCGGTACGTGACCGCCTCGATCAGGGTGGGCCCCTGGCCGTCGCGGGCCCGCTGCAGGGCCCGCTGGGTCACCGCGTGGCAGGCCAGGACGTCGTTGCCGTCGACCCGGACCCCCGGCAGCCCGAATCCGGCAGCGCGCTGGACGATCGGCACGTGCGACTGGTTCGCCGCCGGCAACGAGATCGCGTAGTGGTTGTTCTCGCAGAAGAACACGACCGGTGCCTGGTGCACCGCGGCCCAGTCGAGCGCCTCGCTGACATCGCCCTCGCTCGTGGCGCCGTCGCCGAAGTACGCGATGACGGCGCTGTCGCGCTCGGAGTCGCCCGTGCCGACGAGCCCCTCGAGGGTCAGGCCCATGGCGTAGCCGGTCGCGTGCAACGTCTGCGCGCCGATGATGATGTTCGGCAGGGCCAGCTGGTGATCGGCCGGGTCCCATCCGCCGAGGTCGGTGCCGCGGTAGACGCCCAGCAGGAGGCTCGGATCGACGCCGCGGGCCCAGGCGACGCCATGGTCGCGGTAGGTGGGGAAGGCGTAGTCGTGGGCCTTGAGCGCGCGGGCCGAGCCGACCTGGGCGGCCTCCTGGCCGAGCGCCGGCGGCCACAGCCCGAGCTCTCCGTGGCGCTGCAGCGCGAAGGCCTCGACATCGACGCGGCGCGTCATCACGAGATCGCGGTAGAGGCCCTCGATCGCGGCACGGTCACCGTCGAACGAGTGCTCGGCATCGGTGACGCGCTGGCCGTCAGGCGTCAGCAGCTGGACGAACGGCACCTCGTGGGCGGCGGGGTTGACCTGGTTCATGCGACTCCTCCATCAACCGGGAGGCGGGATGACCGCACCGGTGTCGAAAGCTGCGAACCCCCCGCGTCACAGGGGTGGCGGACGACGAAGAGACTCGCATCGACGTGACTGGCGTCACATCTGCGTCAATCGTAGCCGGTCACGCCGGGTGCTGTTCACGCCAGGCCGCGGCGAGCGACACGAGCTCGGCGTTGACCTCCGGCGTGCCGACGCTGATCCGCACGCCTTCGCCGGCGAACGGTCGCACCGACACCGGGTCGCAGGCCGCGGCGAAGTCCAGCGCGTCGTCTCCGAGGGGCAGCCACACGAAGTTGGCCTCGGTGTCGGGCACGTCCCAGCCCTGCTGCCGCAGCGCGGCCACCATCGCGATCCGCTCCTGGACGATCGCCTCGACCCGCTCGTCGAGTGCTGCCTGCGACTCCAGGGAGGCCACCGCGGCCACCTGCGCCAGGTCGGACACCGCGAACGGCGGCGTCGCCTTGCGGATCGAGATCGCGACCTCGGGTCGGGCGATGGCGTACCCGATGCGGAGGCCGGCCAGGCCGTACGCCTTGGAGAATGTCCGCAGCACGACGACGTTGTCGTGCCCGGCCAGCGCCGCCAGGCCGCTCGCGGCCCCGGGATCGCGGACGAACTCCACGTAGGCCTCGTCGACCACCACGAGCACGTGATCGGGCACCGCCGCGAGGAAGTCTGCTAGCGCCGAGGCCGACACCACCGGCCCGGTGGGGTTGTTGGGGGTGCACACCAGGACGACCTTGGTGCGCTCGGTCACCGCGGCGGCCATCGCGTCGAGATCGTGCGTCGCGTCCGCCCGCAGGGGGACCCGTACGCTCCGCGCGCCGGTCAGGTCGGCGGCGATCGGATAGGCCTCGAACGACCGCCACGCGTGAACGATCTCGTCGCCGTCCTCCAGGTGCGCGGTGAGCAGCGCGAACAGCACCGCGACCGATCCGGTGCCGGCCGCGAAGTGATCGGTCGTGAGCCCGAACCGGTCCGACAGCGCCCGGTACAGGTCGGTCATCCCGGCGTCCGGATAACGGTTCATGCGCGCCAGCTCCGCACTCGCCCGCTCCACGACCCCCGGCAGCGGCGCATACGGGTTCTCGTTGCTGGAGAGCTTGTGGTCCTCGCTGTGGGCTGCCTTTCCGGGACGGTAGACCGGGATGCCGTCGAGGGCCTTCCGCGCGCGGGGAGTCGTCATGCCGTCGACCCTAGCGGCCGGCAGAGGGATCAGCGGCTGCCGAACTCCGCCTGCAGCGCCGGGAGGATCTCGGCGGTCGCCGCGGCCAGGAACGGCGCCTGGTGGTCGCCGCCGATCTGGATCAGGGCCACGTCGGTGAACCCCGCGTCGACGAACGGACGGACCGCCTCGACGACCGCCGACACGTCCGATCCGCACGGGATCTGGCCGGCGACGTCCTCGGGCCGCACGAACTGCGTGGCCCCGTCGAATCCCGACGGACCCGGCAGCTCGGCGTTGACCTTCCAGCCGCCGGCGAACCAGCGGAACTGCTCGTGGGCCCGGGTCACCGCCGCCTCCTCGTCGACGTCCCAGCAGATCGGCAGCTGGCCGATCTTGCGGGCCGGTCCCGGCGCGCGGGTCGCGGCGTCGAAGGCGGGACCGAGCTCCGCGTCCGGCTCCACTGCGATCATCACGTCCGCGCGCGGAGCAGCGGCCTCGATCGACTGCATCCCGCTGACCGCCACACCGATCGGCACCCGGGTCTCCGGGAGGTCCCAGATCTTGGCGGAGTCGACGCGGTAGTGATCGCCGACGTAGTTGACGTAGCCACCGTCGAACAGCGCATTGATGATGTCGAGCGCCTCGACGAACCGCTCGTGGCGGACGTTCACCGGCGGCCAGCCCTCGCCGATGACGTGCTCGTTGAGGTTCTCGCCCGCGCCGAGCCCGAGGGTGAATCGTCCCTCGCTCAGCAGCCCCAGGGTCGCGGCCTGCTGCGCGATGACCGCAGGGTGGTAGCGGGCGATCGGCGAGGTCACGAAGGTCATGAGCTCGAGATCGGTCGTCGCGTGCGCGACCGCCCCGAGCGTCGGCCAGGCGGCGGTGCTGTGGCCCTGCTCGTCCAGCCAGGGGTTGAAGTGATCGCTCATCACGGCGAGCCCGAAGCCGGCCTCCTCGGCCGCCGCGGCATCGCGCACCAGCGACAGGGGATCGGACTGCTCGCACATGAGGGTGTAACCGAAGCTCGTCATGCCGAACGGATTACCCACCGCCTGCGACGTCACACCGTCCGATGCCTGACAGAATCGGCGCGTGCCACACCCCAACCCCCGCCTGGGCTACGCGCTCGTCGTCCTAGCCGCCGTCCTGTTCGGCCTCAACGGGGGCGTGTCCCGCGTCGCGATGGGCTCCGGGCTGAGCCCCGAGGCGTTCACGACGCTGCGCATCACCGGTGCCACCTTGGTCTTCGTCGCGTACGCCGCGGTGTTCCGCCGCTCGGCGCTCAGTCGCCCGAAGGGCACGGCGTTCCTGCTGGTCGTCGCCCTCGGCCTGGTCGGCGTCGCCGGTCTCCAGCTGACCTACAACGTGGCGATCGACCGGCTCCCCCTGGGCATCGCCCTGCTGATCGAGTACCTCGCGCCGGTGCTCGTGGTGCTCTGGGTCCGCTTCGTCCGCAAGGAGGAGGTCAGGCCGCGCATGTGGGGCGCCGTGGCGCTCGCCATCGTCGGTCTCGCCGTCGTCGGCCGGGTCTGGGACGGCCTGGCGTTCGACGGGCTCGGCGTCGTGATGGCGCTGCTCGCGGCTCTGTGCTTCGCGGCGTACTTCCTGCTCGGCGAGCATCATGTGGGCTTCGAGGACCCCCTGCGCGTCATCCTCTGGGCCTTCGTCGTCGCGACGGTCTGCATGAACCTCGTGCAGCCCGTCTGGACGACCCCGGAGCTGCCGACCACGACCAGCGGCCTCGGCCGTCTCGACGACGTCGCCGTCAACCCGTGGCTCGTCGTCGCGTTCGTCGTCGTGCTGGGCACCGTGACGCCGTTCTTCCTCCAGCTGGTCGCCCTGCGCCACCTCCCGGCCACGATCGTGACCGTCGTGGCGATGCTCGAGCCCGTCATCGCCGTCGTGCTGGGGTGGGGATGGTTCAACGAGTCGCTGACCCCCGTGCAGGTGCTCGGGGCGGTCGCCGTGCTCGCCGGCATCGTGCTGGCCCAGACCTCGCGAAAGGTCGACGTGGCGATCCCCGCTCCGTAGGCCCTGTGAGCCCGGGGATCCAGGTGCAACAATTCGGTCATGGAGCGTTTTCTCTCGACCTGGCTCGTCAGCGCCGTCGCGCTGTCCGTCGCGGCCTGGCTGCTCGGCACCCACATGGACATCGGTGAGCCGAGTGACGCCGCGGCCACGCGCATCGTCACGGTCCTCGTCGTGGCCCTGGTCTTCACGCTCGTCAACAGCGTCGTGGGCCCGATCCTCAAGGTGCTGTCGCTGCCGTTCATCATCCTGACCCTCGGCCTTGCCCTCCTCGTCATCAACGCGCTGCTCCTGCTGCTGACCGAGAAGCTCACCGACGCGTTCGACGTCGTCTTCCACATCGACGGCTTCTGGTGGGCCGTGCTCGCGTCGATCGTGATCTCCGTCAGCCAGGCGATCGTCGGCGCCTTCGTCGGCCCGAAGAAGCACGACACCCGCGCCATTCGATATCAGCGATGACCTACCGCGTCGCGCTGGTCTGCCTCGGCAACATCTGCCGCTCCCCCATGGCTCACGTCGTGCTGGACGACCGGCTGGCGCGCGCCGGCCTGACCCAACAGGTCGAGGTCGTGTCGTGCGGCACCGGGGGCTGGCACGAGGGCGATCCCATGGACCGCCGGGCCGCCGCGGTGCTCCGTGACGCCGGCTACGACCCGTCCCGTCACCGTGCACGGACGTTCTCGCCCGACTGGTACGCCGAGAACGACCTGCTGCTCGCGATGGACCACAGCAACCGCGCCGACATGGTCGACCAGTCCCCGACCGTTGGCGAGCAGGCCCGGGTGAGGATGTTCCGCGAGTTCGACCCCGAGGCCTCCGCGGGCGACGACGAGGTGCCGGACCCTTGGTACGGCGGCAGCGACGGCTTCCGCCAGGTCCTGGCCATGATCGAACGCACGACCGACGAGCTGGTCGAGCAGCTGCCCCAGCTGATGGAGGCGTGACCCGGGTCGGGCGGCAGACGGTAACGTCCTCTGCATGGCACGCATGGCAGGGACCGCTGCACGGGCCGAGACACTTCTCGGTCTCGGCGTGGTGTCGACCACCCCGGTCGCCGGTGGCGACATCTGCACTGCCACGCGGTTGCGCCTGACCGACGGCCGCGGCGCCATCATCAAGACCCGCCCGCACGCACCCGAGGGCTTCTTCGAGCGTGAGGCCGACGGGCTGCGCTGGCTCGGCGAGGCCGCCGGCGCCAAGGTGCCGCAGGTGCTCGCGGTCGCCGACGACTGCCTGGTCCTGGACTGGATCGAGCCCAGCAAGCCGACCACCGACCTGGCCGAGCGGTTCGGACGCGATCTGGCCACGACCCATCTCGCCGGTGCCGACTCCTTCGGCGGCCCGCGCGACGGCTACATCGGCCTGGCCCCGCTGCCCAACCGGACGCTCCCGACGTGGCCGGAGTTCTTCGCGTCGCGACGGGTCATGCCCTACGTGCGCGCCGCCGTCGACCGCTCCTCACTGACCTCGGACGAGGCCGCGACGATCGAGGCCGCGATGCGCCGCATCCACGATCTCGCCGGACCCGACGAGGCGCCGTCGCGCGTCCATGGCGACCTGTGGTCGGGCAACATCGTGTGGGGTGCCGACGGCCAGGTGTGGATCATCGACCCAGCCGCCCATGGCGGTCACCGCGAGACCGACATCGCGATGCTCTCGCTGTTCGGCGCACCCCACCTGCAACGCATCCTCGACGCCTACGACGAGGCCGCGCCCCTCGCCGACGGGTGGCGCGACCGGCTGCCCCTGCACCAGCTGCATCCGCTGCTGGTGCACTCGGTGCTGTTCGGCGGCACCTACGGCGCTCGCGCGGCGGCGGCGGCCAAGCAGCTGCTGTCCGGCCACGCCACCTGAATCCGGGGACTTTCAGCGCCGTCTCAGGCGCAACGGGCAGACTGTCGCTCATGCGCATTCTTGTCGTGGACGACGACCGTGCCGTGCGCGACTCCCTGCGCCGGTCCCTGGAGTTCAACGGCTACACCGTCGAGCTCGCCTCCGACGGCGCCGAGGCGCTCGCCCGCGTGCCCCAGATCAACCCCGACGCGATCATCATGGACGTCATGATGCCGCGCCTCGACGGGCTCGAGGCGACGCGCGCGCTGCGCAGTGCCGGCAACGACGTGCCGATCCTCGTGCTGACGGCGCGCGACGCGGTGTCGGACCGGGTCGACGGTCTCGACGCCGGCGCGGACGACTACCTGACGAAGCCGTTCGCGCTGGAGGAGCTGCTCGCCCGCGTCCGCTCCCTGCTGCGCCGCTCGAGCCGTGCCGCCGAGGTCGCGCCGGACGAGGCGCCGCTGACCTTCGCCGACCTCTCGCTCGACCCCGTGACCCGAGACGTCACCCGTGGCGGTCGTTCGCTGTCGCTGACCCGCACGGAGTTCGCGCTGCTCGAGCTGTTCCTGCGGCGACCCAAACGCGTCCTGGAGCGATCGTTCATCCTCGAGGAGGTGTGGGGCTTCGACTTCCCGACGACCGCCAACTCCCTCGAGGTCTACGTCGGCTACGTCCGGCGCAAGCTCGAGGCCGAGGGCGAGCCGAGGCTGCTGCACACCGTGCGCGGGGTCGGCTACGTCCTGCGTGAGACCCCGCCGTGATCGATCGCGGTCATCGCGTCCTGCAGAAGATCACCGGACGCATGTCCCTGGCGCTGCGGGTCGCGGTGCTCACCACCACAGCGGTCGCGATGACGCTCAGCGTCGTCAGCATCGTCGCGTTCGTCACCGTGCGGGCGGAGTTCGAGAGCTCGCTCGACGAGTCGATGATCCGGCGGGCGAACGCGGCCGTCGGCAGCGGCATCGACGCGGACCTGTTCAGCAGCCCCTCCACGGCCGCGCTCGCCTTCATCGGCATCCGGCCGTTCTTCGTGCGGTCGGGCGAGCTGCTCGGTCCGTACGGCACCGCCGAGACCGACTACTCCAAGCTCAAGGGGTATCGGGAGCTGGAGGTCTCCTACGGCGAGCGCGAGCACTCCGTCCGCACCGTCTCGCTCCAGGGCGTCCCCCACCGGGTCGTGGCGGTCCCGGCCGGCCGGGGCGCGGCCCTCGTGCTGGTGCAGTCGATGGAGTCCAACCGCGACGCCCTCGACCGCCTCCAGCTGATCCTGATCCTGGCCAGCACCGCCGGTGTCGTGCTGGCCGGCATCGCCGGCTGGGGTGTCGCGACCAACGGCCTGCGTCCCGTCCGACGCCTGACCGAGGCGACCGAGCGGGTCGCCCGCACGACCGACCTGACCCCCATCGAGGTCACGGGCCGCGACGAGCTGGCCCGCCTGACGACGTCGTTCAACGCGATGCTCCAGGCCCTCGACGCCTCGCAGGAGCGCCAGCGGCAGCTGGTCGCCGACGCCGGTCACGAGCTGCGCACGCCGCTGACGAGCCTGCGCACCAACATCGAGCTCATCGGCCAGGCAGCGGACAACGCCGATCGTCATCTCAGCGAGGAGCAGCGCCTCGAGATCATGGGCGACGTCCGCGCGCAGCTCGAGGAGCTGACGACCCTCGTCGGTGACCTCGTCGAGCTGGCCCGCGACGAGCCGATGAGCCGCGATCCCGAGCCCCTCGACTTCGCCGACGTCGTCCGGCAGGCCGCCGACCGGGTGCGGCTGCGGACCCAGGAGGTCGTGCTCGACGTCGACCTCTCGCCGTGGATGGTCATGGGCGAGCCCCAGCTGCTCGAGCGCGCCGTGACCAACCTGCTCGACAACGCCGCCAAGTGGAGCCCGCCCAACGGCGAGATCAGGGTCCGGCTGCGCGACGGGGTCCTGACCGTCTCGGACGACGGCGTCGGCATCAACGCCGAGGACCTGCCGCACATCTTCAACCGGTTCTACCGCTCCAGCGAGGCTCGCACGCTGCCCGGCTCGGGCCTCGGGCTGTCCATCGTCAAGCGCGCCGCGGAGCGGCACGGGGGCACCGTCGACGTGGAGTCGCCCCCCGGCGGCGGCACGACCTTCACCTTCGTGCTGCCGGAGGCTCCGTCCGCTGAACCGGCGTGACCAGCCGATACTTCTTGGATCGCTCACACGTCACTCTCACATCTGTCTCAGCGATGGGCGAGAATGTATAACCATGACCGATTCGCAGGATCCGTTCGCCGCCAATCCGTACACCCCGCCGACGGATCGCGACGACCGCGCCGCCACCCCCACGGCCGATGACACGGCCGTCCAGCCGCCCGCCGCGGAGGCCCCGGTGGCGCCGCCTGCTCCTGCCGCGCCCGCGCAGGCGTCCTGGACCGAGCCGACGGTCGAGGGGCCGGCCCAGCCCGCCTACGCCCCCGCGCCCCCCGCACCTCCGGCCCCCGTCGCCGCGGCGACACCTCCGGCCGACGACTACACCCACCGCTATCCCGCGGCGGGTGATCCCTACGCCCAGTCCGCTCCCCTCGACGACCCGTTCTCCGAGAACGAGCCGACCGTCAGCTTCGCCGCTGCCGGCGGCGGCCAGGGCGGAGACGGTCAGGGCGGGGTCGCGACGGCCCAGCCCCGGCGCCGCGGACGCCGGCTCATCGCCGCACTGGCCTTCCTGATCCTCGCCGGCGCCGCCGGGTACGGCGGCGCCTGGGCCTTCGACCAGCAGGACGACAGCGGATCCGACAGCGGCCTCGTCAGCTCGCTCGACGGCGACAACGACGCCAAGCAGGCCAGCCTCCCGGCCGGCACGGTCGAGCAGGTCGCGGCCAAGGTGCTGCCCTCCGTCGTGCAGATCAACGTCCGCGGCGGACAGGAGTCCGGCTCCGGCACAGGCATCATCATCAGCAGCGACGGCAACATCCTGACCAACAACCACGTCGTCGAGGTCGCGGGCGACGGTGGCACCATCACGGTGGCCTTCAGCGACGGCAGCAACACCAAGGCCGAGATCGTCGGCACCGACCCCAAGACGGACCTCGCGGTCATCAAGGCCGCGGGACAGACCGGGCTCACCGCCGCAACGCTCGGCACGTCCGCCGATCTGAGAGTCGGCCAGGAGGTCGTCGCGATCGGCTCGCCGTTCGGCCTCGAGAGCACCGTGACGCAGGGCATCATCTCCGCGCTCAACCGCCCCGTCTCCTCCGGCGGCAGCACGGGCGCGGAGCAGACGCGCACGACGTTCCCCGCGGTGCAGACCGATGCCGCGATCAACCCCGGCAACTCCGGCGGCCCGCTGGTCGACCTGAAGGGTCGAGTCATCGCGATCAACTCCGCCATCAAGTCGGCGGCGACCACCGCCGGTGACGCCGGATCGATCGGACTGGGCTTCGCGATCCCCATCGACCTGGCCAAGAACGTCTCGAAGCAGCTGCTCGACGGCAAGACCGTCGAACACGCCCAGATCGGCGTCAGCGTCGACAACTTCCTCGGCGAGGACGGCATCACCGGCATGGGCGCCGAGGTCAAGGACGTCAACCCCGACGGCGCCGGCGAGAAGGCCGGGCTCAAGGAGGGCGACGTCATCACGTCGGTCAACGGCGCGATCATCCCGACCTCCGAGGCCCTGGTCGCCGCGGTCCGCGGCTACAACCCGGGCGAGAAGATCAGCCTGACCTACCTCCGGGGCGGCAAGAAGACCGAGGTCGACGTGACGCTGGGCAGCGACGGCGGCACCACGACCGAGTAGCTCCCGCACGACAAGGGCTCCGACACCGAGGTGTCGGAGCCTTTGTCATGGGTGGTGACTACGGTGAGGGTCGTGAAGACGACCCGCGACCTCTCCACGCTCGCCCTCCTGGTCACCGTGCTGCTGTGGGCATCGGCCTTCGTCGGCATCCGGGCCGTGGGTGACACGTACACGCCGGGATCGCTCAGCCTGGGCCGGCTCCTGGTCGGTGCCGCCGTCCTCACGTTCTTCGCCCGGCCCGGTCGCAACCCGCTGCCGACCGGACGTCCCCTGCTGCTGGTGATCCTCTACGGGGTCGTGTGGTTCGGCGCCTACAACATCGCCCTCAACGCCGCCGAGCGCGACCTCGACGCCGGCACGACGGCCCTGATCGTCAACATCGGCCCGGCCATCGCGGCGCTCGTCGCCGGCTTCCTGTACCGGGAGGGCTTCCCCAAGCCACTGCTGATCGGCATGGGCATCGCCTTCACCGGCGTCGTGCTGATCGCGCTGAGCACCGATCGCGACTCCACCGCGGTCGACACCGCCAGCACCACCGGCGTCCTGCTGTGCGTCGCGGCTGCCGTCTTCTACGCCTTCGGCGCGCTGGCCCAGAAGCCGGCGCTGAACCACATGGAACCGGTCATGTCGGTGTGGCTGGGATGCCTCGTGGGCGTCGTGGTGTGCCTGCCGTTCGCGCCGACGCTGATCGACGAGCTGGCCGGCGCCTCGTTCCACGACATCGCGTGGCTCGTCTACCTCGGCGTCTTCCCGACCGCGATCGGCTTCAGCACGTGGTCGTACGCGCTCAAGCGGATCTCGACCGGACAGGCCGCCTCGACGACGTACCTGGTCCCCGCCGTCGCCACCGCGATCTCATGGGTCGTGCTCGACGAGGTGCCCGCGGCCCTCGCCTTCGTGGGCGGTGCGCTGTGCCTCACGGGCGTCGCGATCACCCGTCTTCGTCACGCGGCCGGCACCGAGATGACGCACGATGAGGTCATGGAGATCGGTGACAAGGTCAGCTGGGACACCCCGCAGGGACGCACCCACGGCACGATCGTCGAGCGGAAGACGAAGGACTTCCAGCTCGACGGGCGGACGTGGCGCGCCTCCGACGACGAGCCGAAGTTCGTCGTCGAGAGCGAGAAGACCGGCGCGAAGGCGGCTCACGAGCCGTCCGCGCTCCGGAGCCTGAAGAGCTAGGCGAGAGCGAGGTCGACCGCGGCGGTGACGTGCAACGACGTCGTGTCGAAGGCCGGAACCTCGAGGTCGTCCGCACCGATCAGCAGCTCGATCTCGGTGCACCCCAGGACCAGGCCCTGCGCACCGGCCTCGACCAGCCGCTCGGTCGCGGCGAGGTAGAACGCCTTCGAGTCCGCCGTGACGACATCGTGACACAGCTCGTCGTAGATGATCGCGCTGATGCGGGCCCGGTCGTCGGCCGAAGGCACGAGCACCTCGATGCCGTGCGAGGCCACCCGGTCGACGTAGAAGTCCTGCTCCATCGTGAACGCCGTGCCGAGCAACCCGACCCGGGTCAGTCCCGTCGCCGTGATCGCCGAAGCCGTCGTGTCGGCGATGTGGACGAACGGCACCGTGACCGCTGCTTCGATCGAGGGCGCCACGTGGTGCATCGTGTTCGTGCACAGGACGATGAGCCCAGCTCCGGACGCCTCCAGCCGCTGCGCCGCGGCTGCCAGTCGGCCGGCCACGAGGTCCCAACGGTTCGCGAGCTTGAGCTCCTCGATCTCGGCGAAGTCGACCGACTCCAGCACGATCTTCGCCGAGTGCAGGCCGCCCAGCTGGTCGGCGACGCCCTCGTTGATCAGCCGGTAGTACTCCGCCGTGCTGACCCAGCTCATCCCGCCGATCAGCCCGATGGTCCTCATCGGCCCATGACCGGCGTGATCACGAGGCGCGCCGGGAGTCCGCGCTCGACGACGACCACGGCGTTCTGGCCGTGCTCCGTCGCCAGCTCGACCGCCTCGGCCTCGGCGAGGTCGAGGGCGAAGAAGCCGTGCTCCGGCTCCCAGTCGGGGTCGTACCCGACGCCGATGTGCGGCAGGATGACGCTGCCGGCCTCGCTGAGGTCGGCCTCGAGGCGGTCGTTGGCCTCGTCGTTGGTGTCCTGGCCGTGCGGCTCGCTGCGCGGGTTCCAGGCCGTGATGAACACGCCGTTCGCGGCACCGTAGTCGGCCAGGACCGCGTCGATGTCGGCTGACGTCTCGCCGATGCCGACCGCCGCTCGACCGATGCCGTGATCGTCGAGCACGACGTAGCGGGTGCGCTCGTACGCCCGCAGCAGCTCCTCGGACATCAGCCGATCAGCTCGGTCACGAGATCGCGCAGGATGCCGAAACCGTTCTGTGTCAGGATCGACTCCGCGTGGAACTGCACCCCGCGATAGTGCGGGCCGGCCACCAGGTGGATGTCCCCGCTCGCCGGATCGGTCTCGACCGTGACCCCGTCGGGCAGGCCGGTCTCGGGCACGCGGGCAACGAACGTGTTGTAGAAGCCGACCGTCTCCGGCCGGTCGAGCACCGACAAGCGACTCTGCGTCCCCTGGAAGACGATGTCCTTGAACACCAGGTCCAGGCCGATCTGGTGGCTCAGCGTCTGGTGGCCCAGGCAGACCGCCAGGAACGGTCGCTGCGTCTCGAGCAGCCCCGCGACGACGCCGTGCAGGGTCGACATCTTGGGGTCGGTGAGATCGCGCGGGTCGCCGGGGCCGGGGCCGACGACCACGAGGTCGTACCCGTCGAGGTCGCCGTCGGCATAGCTGTCGTGCCGGACGATGTCGGTCGTCATGCCCAGCACCCCGAACACGTGGGACAACATGTTGACGAAGTCGTCCTCGCCGTCCACGATCACGACCCGCTTGCCGACCAGCGAGGGAACGGGGGCGGCACCCGACTGGTCGGTGAGCCAGAACTGGCTGAGCCGCTGGTTGCGGGAGCCCAGGGCGATGATGACCTCGTCCTCGCGGGTGAACGCGTCGAAGCCGGCGACCGGGTCGGGGGCGGACTCGACGAGCCCGAACGCGCTGAGGATGCCGCCGGCCTTCGCCCAGGTCTCCTTGGTCTCGTACATCGCGTCGGAGTCGCGGACGAGGGTCGCGCCGGCCGTGACCTTCAGGTTGCCCTCGAGGTCGACATCGGCCGTGCGGATGAGGATGGGTGCGTCGGCGACCTGCGCGCCGTCGTCGTCACGGCCGATCAGCGCGGCGACCGAGGCGTAGTAGCCGCGCCCCTCGGGCTCGTACTGCTTGATCAGGCGGCACGCGTTCTCGACCGGGCTGCCGGTCACCGTGGCCGCGAACATCGAGTCGCGGAGCACCTCGCGGACGTCGCGATGCGTGCGGCCGGCGAGCAGGTACTCGGTGTGCACGAGGTGCGTCATCGGCTTGAGGTACGGCCCGAGCACGAGCCCGCCCTCGTGGCAGATGTCGCACATCATCTTGAGCTCCTCGTCCACGACCATGAACAGCTCGTAGATCTCCTTCTCGTCCTGGAGGAACGTGAGGAGCTCGCGCTTCTTGTCGGCATGCGTCTCGAGGCCGCGCATGCGGAACGTCCCGCTGATGGGGTTCATCCGCACCTGGCCCGCGTCGAGGCTGACATGGCGCTCGGGGCTCGCACCGATCAGGTAGCGGTCGCCGGTGAAGATCAGGAACGTCCAGAACGCCCCGCGCTCGCGCTCCAGCAGCCGGCGGAACACCGTGAGGGCGGCGTCATGACCCCAGTCGGCGACCTGCGCACGGTAGTGACGTCCGATGACCAGGTTGGCGCCCTCGCCCTGGCCGATCTCGTCGTCGATGATGTTGCGGACGATGCCGGCGTACTCGTCGTCGGACGTCTCGAAGCCGCCGCGGTCGATGAACTCGACCGGCACGTCGGGCAGCAGCGTGAGCAGCTCGTCGAGCGGCAGCTCCTCGCTGTGGTCGATCTGGATCGCCGACAGCGGCGTGCCGTCCTGGTGCGCCTCGAAGCCGCGCTCCCGGGCCTGCGCGTACGGCACCAGCACCAGCTGGTCCCACGCCCGTCCGGCGCCTTCCCTCAGCGGGATGTCGGCCAGCGCGTCGAGATCGGTGCGCGGGCCGCCGACCAGCGTGACGGTGTCGGACTCGCGCACGCGGATCAACGCGAACGCCGGCTGGGCGAGGAGCTCGTCGAGGGAGGTCATCTCAGGTCCTTCGGATAGGTGCCTCGACCGGCGAGGAGCGCTGCTGTGCCGTGGAAACAACGATGCCCAGAGCCGGCCGGGTGAGGCGGTCTGGGCAGAAAATCGACAGGCCACCGTCAGGGGTGGCGCCACCAGGAGAGGTGCTGGGCTGTCATGGCAGGAGTTTAGCGCAGGGCCTCCGGCGATCTCCACGGGTCGGCTGGGAGACTCGGGCCATGGACATCGACGTCGACCTGATCAGGCGCGACCTGGCCCAGCTCGTCAACTTCCCCAGCATCGGCGGATCGGACGCCGAGATCGCGGTCCAGCGCTGGTGCGCGGCGACCCTCACCGGCCTCGGACTCACCGTCGACCAGTGGCGGATCGACCTCGACGCCCTGCGCGCGGATCCCGGCTATCCCGGCGAGGAGGTCGAGCGCAACGAGGCCTGGGGCGTCGTCGGCACGTCCGGCGAAGGCCCTGCGGCGCTGATCCTCAACGGCCATGTCGACGTCGTCCCGCCGGGCGATCCGGAGACGTGGACCGACGCCGATCCCTGGAACGTGCGCGAGGTCGACGGCCGCTGGTTCGGGCGCGGCGTGTGCGACATGAAGGGCGGTGTCGTGGCGATCATCGCGGCGGCCCGGGCGGTCAGCGACCTCGAGCTCGCGCGGCCGTTCGCGGTGCACACCGTCATCGGCGAGGAGGACGGCGGCATCGGGTCGTTCGCGACGCTCCACCGCGGGCACACCGGCGACGCCTGCGTCATCGCCGAGCCCACGGCGGGGCAGGTCGTCGCGGCCAACGCCGGTTCGCTGACCTTCCGCCTCGAGGTGCTGGGACGCGCGACGCACGGCTCGATGCGCTCGAGGGGGCACAGCGCCATCACGGCGTTCGAGCTCGTCCACCGCGCGCTCGCCGAGCTCGAGGACGTCCGCAACGCCGCACCGGTCGATCCCTTCGGCCCCCTGCCGTGGCCCATCAGCGTCGGCATCATCCAGGCCGGCGACTGGGCGAGCACGGTGCCCGACCACCTGGTCGCCGAGGGACGTTACGGCGTCATGCCCGGTGAGTCGTTCGCCGACGCCAAGGCGGTCTTCGAGCAGGCCGTGGCCCGGGCCGCCGAGTCCGACCCTTGGCTCGCGGCCAACCCCCCGCTCGTGACGTGGCCGGGCGGACACTTCGCAGCGGGCCGGCTGCCGTCGGGCGATCCCTTCGGCGACCAGGTCACCGCCGCCGTCGTGGCCGCCGGCCGGCCGCGGCCGGACCTGATCGGAGCGCCCTACGGATCGGACCTGCGTCAGTACGCCGCAGCGGGCGTCCCCACGGTGCAGTACGGGCCCGGCGACATCGCGGGAGCGCACGCCGTCGACGAGAGCGTCGCCATCGCCGAGGTGGTGGCGTGCGCCAGGGCGTACGCCGAGCTGATCGTCGCACGCTGCGGCTGAGGCTCCGTCGTCACGGAGCCGAGGGCAGCTCCTCGGGCGTCGCCGTCTCCTGCGCACTGGGATCCTCCACGGGATCGGGTGCCGCCGGCTCCGCGCCCTGCGCCGGCATCGGGAGCTGGACGTAGTCGGAGACGTCGATGGTCTTGGCCGGGTTGAACGCGACGACCTGGACCCCTACGGGAGTGCCCTCGGCGTCGAACGTCACGACCGACACCTGCGCCTGTCGTCGCAGGCTGCTGCCCAGGGCGATCGGCAGCACCGCGCCACCCGTGGTCCCGGTGGTCAGGCGGGTCGTCGTGGTCCCGCCCGGTCCGACGATCGGCAGGGGCCCGACCTGGTAGTGCAGGTGGCCGGTGAGGACCAGGTCGACGCAGCCGCTCGCGGCGACCTCCTTGGCCGACGCCCACGAGTGCACGGCCAGCACCCCCACGCGGTCACCGGCCTCGTCAGCGGAGCAGGCGACGTCGCGCAGCGCGACGTCCTGGTCCGCCAAGGCGCTGTCGCGGGACTCGGCGTCCTCGGTGTAGCCGGTGAGCTTCGTGCCCCGGGGGTCGCTGGCGCCCAGGAAACGCACACCGCCCACCTCGACGGGTTCGCCGGCCAGCACGGTGAAGCCTTCGTCCGCCATCTGCTCGGCCACGGCGTCGGTGTCGTGGTTGCCCGCGACGGCGACCGTCTCGAAGCCGTCGAACTCCCGGGCCAGTGAGTTGATGCTGAACGACTCCCAGGCCCCGCCCTGCCCCGTGTCGTCTCCGAGGTCGATCAGCATCCGGGCCTGCGCCAGATCGGCGATGCGGCGGGCGACGGGGTCCATGCCGATGTTGTCGTGGCGGTCGGTCACCACGAGAGCGGTGGTCTCGCCCTCCTCCGGCGTGCGGAGCACCACCTGCTGGGCCTTCTCCTCCAGTGCTTCGTAGAAGGTCACGGAGTCGCGGTACAGGTGGAGCGCGCCCTCGACCAGCGCGCGGCTCGCGGCAGTGGCAGAACCCTGCGCCAGCTCGACGTTCTCCAGGGCGGAGATGTCGCCGGGCAGCATCGGGAACTCCTGCGTGATCGGGACCCACTGCTCCTTCTGCCGACCGTCGTCGCCCGGAACGATGACCAGCACGACCGATCCCACCAGCAGGACGGCTGTCGCGCCCGCGGCCAGCACCTGCCGGCGGGCCGGATGCGCCAGGCGGGAACGCAGCTCGCCTCGACGGCGCGGGCCGACGGCGATCCAGACCAGCACCGTGGCGGTGCCCGCCAGGAGCCCGAGCCCGAGCCCACGCAGCGCTGCGGACGTGCCCATGTCGACGATGGCGGCCCGCACGACCCGGATCTCGCCCTCGGGCTGGCTGGCGATCACGGCATCGCGGGCGAGCAGCTGCTCCAGCCCCTCGTCCTCGCTGTCGCCGAGGTCGATCGCGACACCGATGCCCCCCGGCACGTCGACCGGGACGCGGACCTGCGGCAGGAGCGCGCCGAAGTCGAGCGTCGCATGGCCGTCCGTGACGGGCCGGACCGTCGCGTCATGGGAACCGATGACGAGGTAGCGCTCGCTCTGCAGGAACATCGTCCAGGCGCTGGGCACGGCGACACCGAGCACGATGGCGAGCACGCCCAGGACCTTGAGGGCCGGCTTCATGCGATGCGGTTTCTCCACCGGTCCGTCGTGCCCACCGTGGTGAGCAGCTGGGTCGCGCGGGTCAGCACGACGTACAACGTCCGCCAGCCCGCACTGGCCTCCTCGGTGATGCCATCGGGCTCGACCACCACGACACCGTCGAACTCCAGGCCCTTGGTGTCCAGACCGTCGAGCACCCGCAGCCGGTCGGGGTGCTCGACGACCAGGTCGGCCAACGATTCCCGAAGGGTGTCCAGCGAGGCCCGCGGCACGACGACGGCGACCGTGCCGTCGACCCGGTCGAGGATCTCGCGCGCGCTGTCGCGCACGGTGTCGACCAGGTCGGGCGCGGACACCGTGACGTGGCGGGGCTGCTCACCCGTACGACGGATCGCATCGGCGAGATCGGGGTCGGGGACGCCGATCGCTGCGACCTTGGCCGCGAGCTCGTAGATCTCGGCGGAGTTGCGGTAGTTGGTCGAGAGCCGGAAGGCGTGCTCCGGCTTGCCCTCGAGCGCGGCCTTGCGTGCCGCCGCCGACTCCAGCGG
>JAOPWZ010000052.1 GCA_025965435.1 Aeromicrobium sp. | reverse complement strand
CCCACCATCACCGCGTCGGCCACCAACCCGACTCTCGCCGAGAACGGCTGGGACACCTTCCAGCGCATCCTCGGCAACGACGCCAGCCAGGGCCCTGCGGCTGCGTCGTACATCAGCGACGTGCTGGCCAGCGAGAGCGTCTTCGTCGTCGACGACGCCTCGGCCTACGGTGCCGGCCTGGCCGACATCGTCAACGAGTCGCTCGCTGACGCGGTCGTCGGGGATGACACGATCCAGACCGGTCAGACGGACTTCTCCGCGACCGTGACCGCCATCCGCGACTCCGGCGCCGACTCGGTCTTCTTCGGCGGGTACTACGCCGAGGCCGGCCTGCTGGTGCAGCAGATGCGTGCGGGCGGTGTCGACGCGACGTTCGTCGTCGCCGACGGCGTGAAGGACCCCGGCTTCATCGAGGCCGCCGGTGACGCCGCCGAGGGCACGATCATCACCTGCCCCTGCCTCCCCCCGGAGGAGAGCCAGGAGTTCTTCAACGCCTACCAGGAGGCCTACGACTCGGCTCCGGCCACGTACTCGGCCGAGGCCTACGACGCCGCCAACGTGTTCCTCGAGGGCATCCTCGAGGGCAACACCGACCGCGAGTCGCTGCTCGAGTGGGTCAACAACTACGACGGTGAGCAGACCACCAAGACCGTGAAGTTCGACGAGTCCGGCGAGGTCGAGAACATCTCCGTCTGGGCCTACAAGGTGGAGGGCGGCGAGATCGTCGCCGACCAGGAGATCGAGACCAACTGATCTCCGTCTGATTCACCAGGGCGCGGCCGGGCCCCCTCGCTGAGGGGACCCGGCCGCGTCAACACCTGCAACTCGGAGACCACGTGTCCTTCCTGATCGACAACTTCGTCGAGCTGACCGTCACCGGTCTCGTGCTCGGCGCCGTCTACGGCCTCGTGGCCCTCGGCTACACGCTCGTGTACGGCGTGCTCCAGCTGATCAACTTCGCCCACTCCGAAGTCTGGATGTTCGGCAGCTTCGCGGCGGTCTGGGTGACCGTGGCCCTCGGCGTCGCCCCGGGCAGCGCGTTGCCGATCGTCATCGGCGTCCTGCTGCTGGCCCTGCTCGCGGCGATGGCCGTCAGCGGCGGCGTCGCCCTCCTCCTGGAGCGCGTGGCCTACCGCCGGCTCATCCGCCTGGACGCCCCCAAGCTGGTCGCGCTCATCAGCGCCATCGGCGCCAGCTTCGCGCTGGCCGAGTTCATGGGTCTGCGCGACCGCATCGCCGACTTCTTCGGGCTGCGGGACACGCTGGACCCCTACGTCCGCTCGGCGCGCGACAACACCCGCTTCCAGAACCCCCTCGAGACCGAGGGCGTGTTCACGGTCGGTGGCTACACGGTCAGCAACGTCGACATCATCATCATCGTCAGCGCCATCCTCATGATGGTGGCGCTGGACCAGTTCATCCGGCGCACCCGCACCGGCCGCGGCATCCGCGCGGTCGCACAGGACTCCGAGGCCGCGGCGCTCATGGGCGTCAACCGGAACCGGATCATCCGCGCGACGTTCCTCGTCGGTGGCATCATGGCCGGCGCGGCGGCCCTGCTGTACCTGATGCGCTTCGGGGTGACCCGCTGGAACGCCGGCTTCCTGCTCGGCGTGAAGGCGTTCACCGCAGCCGTCCTCGGTGGTATCGGGAACGTCCGCGGGGCGCTGCTGGGCGGTTTCATCCTCGGCCTCGCGGAGAACTACGGTTCGGCCCTGATCGGATCCGAGTGGCGCGACGTCGTCGCGTTCCTGCTGCTGGTCGTCATCCTGCTGTTCCGGCCCACCGGGCTGCTCGGCGAGAGTCTGGGGAGGGCCCGCGCATGACCGAGGGAAAGGCTTCCCCCGACACCGAGTCCGGGCCCGCGCGCTCGATGGCCTGGGGCCCGCGGCTCGGCTGGGACCGCGGCGCGCTGGCGCGCCGCGTGACCGCACTGCCCAAGCCGGTGAAGGTCGCGCTCGTCGGCCTGTTCGTGGTGCTGCTCTACGCGCTGCCGCTGCTCGAGATCCCGATCATCAGCACGCCGGACACCGACTTCGGCGCGGTGCTCTTCACCGTGGCCAGCTACGTGCTGGTCGCCCTGGGACTCAACATCGTCCTGGGCTACGCCGGTCTGCTCGACCTGGGCTACGTCGGCTTCTACGCCATCGGCGCCTACACCGTCGCGGTGTTCACGTCCGGGCACGGCTCCTGGCCGTTCCTGCTCACCGTGCCGCTGGCGGTGCTGTTCTCCACCATCTCGGGCGTGGTGCTGGGCGCGCCGACGCTGAGGGTGCGGGGCGACTACCTCGCCATCGTGACGCTCGGCTTCGGCGAGATCATCCGGCTGATCGCGGTCAACGTCGACTGGCTGGGCGGCAACCGGGGCATCCCCGACATCGCCCGACCGCCGAGCCTCGACCTCTTCGAGATCCCCCACCTCAACTGGGACTCCGGCGTGCCGCTGCTCGACTTCAACGACACGACGAAGTTCGTGGAGTTCGGGGTGCTGGACCAGATCCCCTACTACTGGCTCGGACTCACGG
>JAOPWZ010000045.1 GCA_025965435.1 Aeromicrobium sp. | reverse complement strand
GCGCCCCAGACGTTCGTGCCCGACCTGCGGAGCGTCGTGCCGCCCGAGGACCTGAAGATCCCCGAGGGCCTGGACTTCACGGCGTACGACTTCGGGGCCGCAGGGGAGCCGCACCGCTTCGGCGACTACGAGATCGGCGAGAAGATCGACCACGTCGACGGCGTGACGCTCACCGATCCCGAGCACATGCTGGCGACCAGGCTGTGGCAGAACACCGCCAAGGTGCACTTCAACACCGAGGCGCGTCCCGACGGCGTCCGGCTGATCTACGGCGGGCACGTCATCTCGATGGCGCGGGCGCTGTCGTTCAACGGTCTGGCCAATGCCCAGCTCATCGCGGCGATCAACGCCGGCGCGCATGCCGCCCCGGCCTTCGCCGGCGACACGGTCTACGCCTGGTCCGAGGTGCTCGACCAGGCCGAGACGCCCGCTCCCGGTGTCGGCGCCCTGCGGCTCCGCCTCGTGGCCACGAAGGGACGCGACGAGTCGATGACGCTGCGCGGAGACGACGGCAAGTACGCGCCCGGGGTGTTGCTCGACCTCGACTACTGGGCGCTCGTCCCGCGGTGAGCGCGCCGGCCGACCTCGAGGACCAGCTGTGGCTGGTTCGTCATGGCGAGACGGAGTGGAGCCGCAGCGGCCAGCACACGTCCACGACGGATCTGTCGCTCACCTCGGCCGGTGAGGCCGCCGCGCGGACGATCGCGCCGCTGCTCTCCGAGCTCGAGTTCGCCCAGGTGCTCACCAGCCCGCGGCGGCGGGCTCGACGCACGGCCGAGCTGGCCGGCTTCCCGGACGCTGAGGTCGAGGAGGACCTCGCCGAGTGGGCGTACGGCGACTACGAGGGACTCACGACGCCCCAGATCCAGGAGACCGTGCCGGGCTGGTCCGTCTGGACACATCCCAGCCCCGGCGGCGAGACGGCTGCGCAGGTGACCGAGCGGCTGGACCGGGTCGTGGCCCGGGCGCGCGCTGTGGAGGGCAAGACGCTCGTGTTCGCGCACGGGCACTCGCTGCGTGCCCTCGCCGCGCGCTGGCTCGGGCTCGACGTCTCGGGCGGACAGCACTTCGTCCTGGACACGTCGACGGTGTCCGTGCTGGGGATCGACCGGGGCACGCCTGTCGTCCGACGCTGGAACCTCGCCGCGCCGGACTGACCGCATCAGCGACCGCGACGCCGGCTCCCGCCACGACAGCGCCCCCGAAGGCCCTCACGATCGATCACCTGGCGGCGGCACTGCCCGGAGCCGACGACGTCCCGGTATCACCGAGGTGTCGCTCGCGTGTCCCGCGGACGGGCCCGACCGCTGCGCCCCAACGCGACGGGGCCTTCGAGGTCGAACCACAGGAAGTGGGGAACGCGACGATCCCCGGCGAGAAGGGAGCCGGGAAGCTATCGGACCTCGACGCCGGTGCGTGGGTCGGCCATGCGCTCGACCAGACACTCGTGCCGGTGAAGGGCGGGGCGCGCGTCGAGATGAAGCAGGCGGAGCGAGTCGTGTCGCACGACCGTGCGGTGATCATCGTGACCGTCACCGTGACGGCGGCGGAGCGGCCTGATGACGCAGCGACGACGCTCGCCGACACGGTCCTGCAGGGTTACCTCGAGCGCCTCGGCTGAGCGTTCCCGCCGGCCGGTAGCCTGACCGCGTGCGCATCGACCTCCACACCCACTCGAACCGTTCGGACGGCACCGACACCCCGGCCGAGCTGGTCGAGAAGGCGCGCGCGGCCGGCCTCGACGTCGTCGCGATCACCGATCACGACTCGACCGCGGGCTGGGACGAGGCGCAGGCAACGGCTGACCGCGTCGGCATCACGCTGGTGCGCGGCATCGAGATCTCCACGATGCGCGACGGGGCCAGCGTCCACCTGCTGGCGTACGGCTTCGACCCCGACGATGCCGCGCTGCACGCCGAGCTCCGCCGCATCCTGGACGGTCGCGACGATCGTCTGCCGGGCCTGCTCGCCCAGCTGGCCGAGCACGACATGGCGCTGACGATCGACGACGTCGTGGCCCAGTCGGGCAGCGCGGCCGCCTCGGGGCGTCCGCACGTCGCCGACGCGATGGTCGCGGCCGGATACGTCGCCGACCGCGACGAGGCGTTCCGCGACTGGCTCTACGACAACGGGCCGGTGTACGTCGAGCGCTACGGCGCGCCGCTCGCCGAGGCGATCAAGCTGGTGCGCGAGGCCGGCGGCGTCAGCGTGGTGGCCCATCCGTGGGCCCGCAAGGGGCGCGCGGCGCTGACGCCCGACGTCATCGCCGAGCTGGCCGACCTGGGGCTCGCGGGCATCGAGGTCGACCACAACAACCACTCGGACGAGGTCCGCTCCCAGCTGCGGTCGCTCGCCGCCGACCTCGATCTCGTCGTGACGGGGTCGAGCGACTACCACGGCACCGGCAAGGGCCCGGAGTTCCACCTGGGAGCCCACACGACGGCGCCCGAGCAGTACGAGCGTCTGCTCAGCCAGTAGGCCCGAACTGCTCGACCCTGACGGTGTCGCTGCGGACGCCGGCCTCGCCCAGGATCCGGCCGACGAAGCTGACGAAGCCGACCGAGCCGCACACGTACGCCCGCTCGATGCCGTCGGCCAGCGGCACGAGCTCCTCGGGATAGATGTGGGCCGCGACGCGCTCCGAGCCGTCCGGCGCCGGCTGGTTCTCACGCGTCAGTGCGACGAAGGCACCGTACGACTCGAGCTCCTCGACGTACGGGAGCCGTTCGCGCGTCTGGGCCGAGGCCACCACCCGCAGCAGGTGCTCGGTGCCGGTGCGCCGGGCATATCGCATCATCGACACGAACGGGACGATGCCGGAGCCGCCGGCGACGCACAGCGACGGCGTCGTGCCGCCCCAGACGAACCACCGGCCGATCGGTCCGCGCACCTCGAGCTCGTCGCCCACCTCGGCGACGTCGTGCAGGAAGCCCGAGACCTCTCCGCGCGGCAGGCACTCGACCATCAGCTCGACGAGCGGGTCGGCGGGATCGGACGCGATCGAGTACGAGCGCTGGGCGGTGTAGCCGTCCGGTGCCCGCAGCCGCACGACGTAGTGCTGGCCCGGGACGTGGTCGTGCCGGTCGGCGACCTCCAGCCGCAGCTTGACGAAGTTGTCGCCCAGGTGCTCGATCTCGCGCACCGTGCCGGTCGTCCAGTGGCTGGCGACGGGCTCGGCGACCGCGTCGGGAGCGCTCGTCATGCATCGCCCTGGTAGCGCTGCTCGAGCCACGGGTCGCCGCGGTCGTGGTAGCCGTTGCGCTCCCAGAAGCCCGGCTCGTCGTGGTCGCGCAGCTCGAGGCGGGTGATCCACTTGGCGGACTTCCAGAAGTACAGGTGCGGCACCAGCAGGCGGACGGGCCCGCCGTGCTCGGGGGTCAACGGCTTGCCGTCGAAGTCCCACACGATCCACGCCTTGCCGTTGGTGATGTCGTCCAGCGGCAGGTTGGTCGTGTACCCGGTGGTCGACGTCGCGAAGACGTGCGTCGCCTCGGGCTTGACGCCGGTGACCTCCAGCAGCGCGTCGACGCTGACGCCGGCGAACGTCGTGTCGAACTTCGACCACGTGGTGACGCAGTGGATGTCGCCGAAGTAGCTCGAGGCGGGCAGGGCGTGGATGCCGCGCCAGTCCCACGTCGTCGGCGACTCGACGAGCCCGTCGACCGTCATGGTCCACTGCTCGACGTCGATGGTCGGGGTCAGCTCGGCCGTCAGGGTGGGCCAGCCGGCGCCGGTGTCGTACTGACCGGGAGGCAGGCGATCGTCGCCACCCCGGCGGGGACGGCCGGTGAAGCCGCGGGTGAACTCTGCCATCAGGCAACCTCCAGGTGATGTGTCTCGAGAAACGGTAGCCATGCCGCCATGAGGTCCGCGGGATTCTCCACCGCGGGGGAGTGGGCCGAGCCCGGGACGACGTGGATCTCGACGCCGAGCCGCCGGGCCATGGCGGCCTGCACGTCGTGCGGCCACGCGTCGTCGTCGGTGCCACGCCCCACCCAGACCGGCAGGCCGGTCGCGAGCACGTCCTCGACGATGTCGGGGGTGCTGATCAGCAGCTCGGTCATGGCCCGCAGCGACCGGGGATCGTTCGAGGTGAACCGTTTGGCGAGGAACCGGGTGATCTCCGCCGGACGCTTCACGCCCTGCTCGCGCAGCTCGTGGAGCCGCAGCAGGGGCACCTGGCCGATCGCCGCGGCGAGCTTGCGGAGCGGGCGGACAGCGGAGTCGCCGAGGGCGCCGGGGCCGGTGCAGAGCAGGCTCAGGCTCTGGACCTGCGCGGGATCCAGCACGGCCGCCTGCTGCGCCACGAGACCACCGAACGAGTGGCCCATCAGGTGGGTGCGGGTGCCCTCGCTGCGGGCGAGCCACAAGGCGTCCCGCGCAAAGCTCTCGAGGCTGTAGTCGCCGCCCGGATCGCTCTCGTACTGGCCGGCCTGGTCGTACGCCGAGACGTCGTAGCCGGCCGCCGCGAGCAGCGGCAGGAGCGGGAGGAAGTCCTCCTTGCTGCCGGTCCAGCCCGGGATCAGCAGGACCCGGCCCTTGGACGGACCGATCGCCGCGGCCGACAGCATCGCGAGGTCACCGTAGAGGCCGGCCTCGGACGTGCTGGTGACGCCCGCCGGCAGCTCGAGGGAACGAGGGACGCTCATGACGCCCGCCGTCAGCGCCCGCGCTTGGCGACCCGGGTCACCAGACCGGACGGCAGGTGACGAGCGAGCATCGCCAGGAGCTTGTAGCGCAGCGAGGGGATCGACACCGCCCTGCCCTTGGCGAGATCGCTCAAGGAGACCCGTACGACCTTGTCGGCGTCGAGCCACATCCACTTCGGCACCCCCGAGACGTCCATCTCGCCGCGCTGGTGGAACTCGGTGCGGACGAAGCCCGGGCACAGGGCCTGCACGTCGATGTTGACGTCGTCGTAGTGGTGGTCGGCCCACCGGGACAGGTTGAGCAGCCAGGCCTTGTGGGCGGAGTAGACGCCGCGCGGGGTGAAGGCGGCGACGCTGGAGACGTTGATGATCTGCCCGCCGCCGCGACCGGCCATGGTCTTGATCGCGGCGTCCATCAGGTGCATCGGGGCACGCACCAGCAGGTCGAGCTGGCGGTCCTCGTCGGCGATGGCGGTGGTGCCGAACCAGCCGGCGAGCGACGCCCCGGCGTTGTTGACCAGCAGGTCGACCGGACGGGCCGAGTCGGTCAGCGCGTTGGCGGCGGCCTGCATGCCCTCGAGGGTGGACAGGTCGGCGGTGATGACGTCGACCTCGACCCGGTGCTTGGCGCGGATCTCCTGGGCGACGGACTCCAGTCGGTCGGTCGTCCGGGCCACGATGACCAGGTCGTGACCACGCCTGCCGAGCTCCTTCGCGAACGCGTGGCCGATGCCTGAGGTTGCTCCGGTCACCAGCGCGCGACGTGTCATGGGCCAAGCATGCCAAATGGCTTCGGGGAAGGGGCGTGCCCCTGCTGTCATCGATGACACAATGACGATCGTGACGACGACGATCGCGGTGGCCAACCAAAAAGGCGGAGTCGCCAAGACGACCACCGTGGTGTCGCTCGGGGCGGCGCTCGCCGAGCTCGACGAACGGGTGCTGCTGGTCGACATCGACCCCCAGGGCAGTCTGACCTTCTCGTTGGGCATCGACCCGGAGGACCTGGAGATCACGATCGCCGAGGTCCTGCTCGGCACGAAGCAGGCCGACGACGCCATCGTGATCACCGACGACGGCATGCACCTGCTGCCGGCCAACATCACGCTGACGCAGGCCGAGGAGAGTCTCGTCGGCCGCACCGGACGCGAGCAGCGTCTGCGGGTCGCGCTGGACAAGGTGGTCGACGACTACGACTGGATCATCGTCGACTGCCCGCCGACGCTCGGCGTGCTGACGGTCGGCGCCTTGTCGGCGGCGCACCAGGTGCTGATCCCGCTGCAGGCCGAGACGCTGTCGCACCGAGGCGTCGGCCAGCTGCTCGACACGATCCACGACGTCCGCCAGTTCATCAATCCGGGCCTGGAGATCATGGGCGTCCTGCCCACGATGTACGACGGGCGCACCAAGCACGCCCAGAACGTGCTGCAGGCCATCCGTGACACGTACGAGCTGCCCATCGTCACGCCGCCGATCCCCAAGACGATCCGCTTCGCCGAGGCCCCCGCGATCGGCCGGTCGGTGCTGTCGACCGCGAAGCACCACAAGGGCGCCGAGGCCTACCGCCAGGTCGCGGCCGGCATGGTCGCCTCGCGCAGCAAGCCCGCGCGCAAGAAGAAGTGAGCGCCTCCGCGCCGGACCGTCGGTCAGTAGGATGACGCCCGTGTCCAAGCACCGCGCCACCCGCCGAGATGTTCGCCGACGCGGACGGATCGGCGCCTTGACGCTCGCCCTGGGCACCACGATCGTCGTCGGTGCGGCAGCGGTCGGGGTGCTCCCCAAGCCGGTGGCCGACACCGCGAGCGCCGACGCCGCGCCCACCTCGGCCGTTCCGTCGTCCGTCGAGACCGCGACCCTGCTGCCGGTCGCCGGGCCCGCGGTCGACGTCTCGGCAGCGAAGGTCGCCTCCGACCCCGCTGTCCCGGCCGACTCCGGGTCCGGTCGGCGCATCGTGTTCGACCAGGGTGATCAGCGGGTGTGGCTCGTGGCCGCCGACGGCGACGTCGAGCGGACCTACCCCGTCTCGGGAAGCCGCCACGACAACCTCGACCCGGGCACGTACACCGTGCAGTCGAAGACCCGCAACGCCACGGCCTTCGACTACAGCGGCACGATGCAGTACTTCGTCCACTTCGCCACGGGCTACAGCCAGCCGATCGGCTTCCACACCGTTCCGCGCGACAACGCCGACCGCCTCGAGCAGACCAAGGCCCAGCTCGGCACCCCGCTCTCGGCCGGCTGCGTCCGCCAGTGGGAGCCCGACGCCATCGCGCTGTGGGAATTCGCCCCCGTCGGCACCCAGGTCGTCGTCACTCCCTGAGCCCACCAACGGCGACGGGTCACTTTCGGCCCGTCGACGGGTCACGTGCCGCCCTTGGGCGGCGGCCGGATGTGACTCGTCGAGGGGCCAAAAGTGACCCGTCAGCGTTCGTGGGGGCTTGGGACCCCGCGACTGCTAGTCCGCGTTGGCGGCGGGCTCGCTGCCGCGCGTCCGGGTGCGGGTGCGGCTGCGCTTGCGGATGCGCGGCGCGTCCTCGCCGGTGGGCAGGGGCGCCGGAGCGTCCGGCTGCGCCTGCGGCTTGTTGCCGCCACGATCGCCACCGCGGCCACCGCCACTGCGCTCTCCGCCACCGCTGCGGTCGCCGCCGCGGCCTCCACGGTCGCCACCACGTCCGCCGCGGTCTCCGCCGCGTCCGCCGTCGCTGCGACCACGACCGCCACGGTCGTCGTCCTTCTTGGGCTCGCGCGGAGCCGCCGGCTTCAGGCGTCCCTTGACCTTGGGGTCGATGCCCAGGTCGTGGAACAGGTGCTCCGACGTCGAGTACGTTTCCTGCGGCTCGTCGAACGGCAGGCCGAGCGCGGTGTTGATGAGCTTCCAGCGCGTGATGTCGGCCCAGTCGACGAACGTCACGGCGATGCCGGAGGCGCCGGCGCGACCCGTGCGACCGATGCGGTGGACGTACGTCTTGTCGTCCTCGGGGCAGTTGTAGTTGATGACGTGCGTGATGCCGGCGACGTCGATGCCGCGGGCGGCGACGTCGGTGGCGACCAGGATGTCGATCTTGCCCTCGCGGAAGCGGGTCAGCGCCTTCTCGCGGGCCGGCTGCGCCATGTCACCGTGCAGCGGCGACGCGGGGAAGCCGCGATCGATGAGCTCGTCGGCCACACGCTGCGCGGTGCGCTTGGTGCGCGTGAAGATGATGACGCGTCCGACGTCCTCGGCCTGCAGGATGCGGCCGACGATCTCGGGCTTGTCCATGTCGTGCGCCTGCCAGACGAACTGGGCCGTCGCCGGCACCATCTGGCTGTCGTCGTCGCCGGACTCGGCGCGGATGTTCATCGGGTGGCGCATGTGCTTGCGCGCCAGGCCGACGATCGCACCGGGCATCGTGGCCGAGAACAGCATCGTCTGGCGCGACTCCGGCGTCTTGGCCAGCAGCGACTCGACATCGGGCAGGAAGCCCAGGTCGAGCATCTCGTCGGCCTCGTCGAGGACGAGCGTGCGGATGTGCGACAGGTCGAGCGCGCCACGGTTGGCCAGGTCGAGCAGGCGCCCGGGCGTGCCGACGACGATGTCGACGCCCGCCGTGAGCGCGTCGAGCTGCGACTCGTAGGGGACGCCGCCGTAGATCGTCAGGTTGCGGGTGCCGCGACCCTTCGAGGCGACGGCGACGTCGCTGGCGACCTGGATCGCGAGCTCACGCGTCGGCGCGACGATCAGGGCCTGCGGCTTGCCGGCGAGGCTCTTGTCGTAGTCGGCGTCGGCGGGCAGCGCGATGCGCTGGATGACCGGGATGGCGAACGCCAGCGTCTTGCCGGTGCCGGTGCGGGCCTGTCCGATGAGGTCGGTGCCCTGGAGGGCGACGCCGAGCGTCATCTCCTGGATCGGGAAAGCTTCTTCGATGCCGACGGCAATCAGCGCGTCGGCGATCTCGGGCATGACGCCCAGATCTTTGAACGTAGTCAGGGTCTTCTCGAATTCTTCAGATTCGTGGGATTTCCGGTCCCAGTCTACCGGCTGGCGACGGTCTTCCGACGCGCTACGCTGCGAACCATGGCCATCAAGGACGTTCCGCCGCCCACCTCGACCGGCGATCCGGTGTACCGGACCGGCATGCTGGAGCTGCTCGGCGTGCTGGCCAACGGTGAGTTCAGCGCCTGGGAGCGGCTGGCGGAGGACGCCAAGATGGCTCCCGACGTGCGCACCAAGGCCGAGATCGCCGCGATGGCGTCGGTCGAGTTCGGCCACTTCGCGATGCTGCGCGACCACCTCGTGGCAATGGGGGAGGACCCCTTCGAGGTGATGGCGCCGTTCGCGACGACCTTCGAGCGCTTCCACCGCCAGACGACCCCGTCGGACTGGCTGGAGGGACTCGTGAAGGTGTACGTGGGCGACGGCCTCGCCGCCGACTTCTACCGCGAGATCGCGGCCTACCTCGACGCCGAGACGCGCGAGCTGGTGCTCGAGACG
>JAOPWZ010000043.1 GCA_025965435.1 Aeromicrobium sp. | reverse complement strand
TCTCGCACAGCTCCCCCGTGCAGATACCGCTGAACGCGAACGGGAAGAACACGAGCACGACATTCTTCTCACCGCGGAACGACGACAAGGAGATGTCCTCGCCGTGCTGGTTCTTGAGCGTGAAGTCAGGTGCGGCGTCGCCGATGGAGAGAGTCATGGAGTGAGGGTATCCGCGCAGGGAGGTGCCCGCCGGACCACTCGCCCACAGGCTGGGATCGCAGGCCGGATGGGTGTCGGACCCCACGTCCAGGTTGGAGGTATGGCCACTTCCACCGCTGTCTCGACCGACGTCCTGGGTGACGTCGTCCGGTGGCGAGCGATGGCCGAGTGCTTCGAGCTCACCGCGATGCTGGACTACCGCGACGCCGAGATGGCGCGCACCGCTCACGTCGAGCCCGCCATGAAGCGCCAGGTCGAACGGTCCGCGATCGCGCTGACGATCGCTGAGTCCATGGGTCTGTCCGAGGGGCACGTGCAGCTGCGGCTGTCAGCCGCCGAGCGGGTCCGTGATCACGCGCCCACCGGCCTGCGTAGTTTCGACACTTGCGTGGTTTCGACAACAGGACGCGCTGCGCGCGTGTCGCGCTCAACCCGCTTCGACGCTCGGCGGTCCCTGAGCAGCGAGGAACGAGCGTCTCGAAGGGTCTCAGCGCTTGTGAGCGGTGAGCCTCGTCGCGGCCCAGTCGGCCGTGGCCGACGAGGTCGTGGTCACCGACAGTCCGGCGACCTCGGCCGCCTCGACGACGTCCGCGCCCGGCACGTAGTTGTCACGCCCGACCTTGGGCGTCAACAGCCAGACGGAGCCGCCCTCGACGAGGTCCTGCAAGGAATCGACCAACGCGTCGGTGAGATCTCCGTCGCCGTCACGCCACCACAGGATCACCCCTTCGACGTCATTGCCGAAGTCGCCGTCCACCAGGTTGTTGCCGGTGTGACGCTCGACCTCGACACGGAGCTCTTCGTCGACGTCCTCATCCCAGCCCAATTCCTGGATCAAGGTGTCAGGACCGAAGCCCAGCTTGCCCGCGTCCACCGGTATGTCTCCCTCACGTTCGTCCAAAACCTACTGAAAAGTAGGTTCGTCAGCATGGTTGCCGGTATCACAGTAGCGAACCCGGAGTGGAATGATGGACACGTCCACAAGACAACTGGGAGTGAACATGCCGCAATCCGGCCAGGAACGTCCGCCCGTCATCCACGAGGGTCTGCCGACCCAACTGCCTGACATCGATCCCGACGAGACGGCCGAGTGGCTCAGCTCGCTCGACGACATGATCGACAGCCGCGGACGCAGCCGAGCACGTTACGTGATGCTGAAGCTGCTCGAGCGTGCGCGAGAGCAGAATGTGGGCGTCCCGGCGCTGCGCAGCACCGACTTCATCAACACGATCCCGCCCGAGCGCGAACCGTGGTTCCCCGGCAACGAGGCGATCGAGCGCCGCATCCGCGCGTTCATCCGCTGGAACGCGGCCGTCATGGTGTCGCGGGCCAACCGGCCCGGCCTCGGCGTCGGTGGTCACATCGCGTCGTACCAGTCGGCCGCCAGCCTCTACGAGGTCGGCTTCAACCACTTCTTCCGCGGCAAGGACCACCCGGGCGGTGGCGACCAGATCTACTTCCAGGGCCACGCGGCTCCCGGCATCTACGCCCGGTCGTTCCTCGAGGGCGGCCTGAGCGAGACCCAGCTCGACCGGTTCCGCCAGGAGCACTCGCACGGCGCCGGCAACGGCCTGTCGTCCTACCCGCACCCGCGTCTCATGGGCGACTACTGGGAGTTCCCGACCGTCTCGATGGGCCTCGGCGCGATCAACTCGATCTACCAGGCACGCTTCAACCGCTACCTGCACAACCGCGGCATCAAGGACACGAGCCAGCAGCACGTCTGGACGTTCCTGGGTGACGGCGAGATGGGCGAGGTCGAGTCGCTCGGCGCGATCGGCGTCGCCGCCCGCGAAGAGCTCGACAACCTGACGTTCGTCGTCAACTGCAACCTGCAGCAGCTCGACGGACCCGTCCGCGGCAACGGCAAGATCATCCAGGAGCTCGAGTCGACGTTCCGCGGAGCCGGCTGGAACGTCATCAAGGTCGTCTGGGGCCGCGAATGGGACGACCTCCTGGCCCGCGACACCGACGGCGTCCTGGTCAACCAGATGAACCGCACGCCCGACGGCGAGTTCCAGACCCTGTCGGTCGAGACGGGTGCCTACAACCGCGAGAAGTTCTTCGGACCCGACCCGCGCCTGCAGAAGATGGTCGAACATCTCTCCGACGAGGACATCGAGCGCCTCCCCCGCGGCGGTCACGACTACCGCAAGGTCTACGCCGCCTTCGAGGCCGCGCAGAAGCACACAGGCCAGCCGACCGTCATCCTCGCCCACACCGTCAAGGGCTGGCTGCTGGAGTCGTTCGCTGGACGCAACGCGACCCACCAGATGAAGAAGCTGACCAAGGACGACCTCAAGGGCTTCCGTGACCGGCTCAACATCCCGGTCACCGACGAGCAGATCGACGGCAGCGACATCGCGCCGTTCTATCACCCGGGCGACGACAGCGAAGAGATCCAGTACATGAAGGCGCGCCGCGAGGCGCTCGGTGGATCGCTGCCGAAGCGGGTCGTCAACCCCACGACGATCAAGCTGCCCGACCCCGCGATCTACGAAGAGCTCAAGAAGGGCTCGGGCAAGCAGCAGATCGCCACGACGATGGCGTTCGTCCGCCTGCTGCGCGATCTGATGAAGGATCCGGAGATCGGACGGCGCATCGTCCCGATCGCGCCCGACGAGTACCGCACGTTCGGCATGGACTCGATGTTCCCGTCGGCCAAGATCTACAACCCGGCCGGCCAGCAGTACGAGTCGGTCGACCGCAAGCTGCTCCTCGCCTACAAGGAGTCGGCGCAGGGACAGCTGCTGCACGAGGGCATCAGCGAGGCCGGGGCCATGGCGTCGGCGATCGCGGCGGGCAGCGCGTACTCCACGCACGGTGAGCCGATGATCCCGGTCTACCTGTTCTACTCGATGTTCGGCTTCCAGCGGACGGCCGACTCGATCTGGGCGATGGCCGACCAGCTGGCACGCGGCTTCCTCATCGGAGCCACGGCGGGACGCACGACGCTCACCGGCGAGGGCCTGCAGCACGCCGACGGGCACTCCCCGCTCATCGCGCAGACCAACCCGGCGGTCGT
>JAOPWZ010000034.1 GCA_025965435.1 Aeromicrobium sp. | reverse complement strand
CTTTCGCGGAGCCCGCTTCGGCTCGGTCTCGGCGGGCTGCTCGGGGCGCTCGGCCACCGGCTCGGCCCGCTTGGCGGCACCGCGCCTCGACGTCTTCCTCGCCGGTGCGAGGGGGGCGGATGGATCGGCCGAGAACACCGGCTTCAGCGCCGCGACCGGCGGGACCGGCGCGATCTTGAGCCCGACGTAGTGATCCACCTCCTGCTCGAGCACGTTGTTGACCGGGTGGTCGGCGAGGGTCGCACCGATGACGTACTTGTCGAGCTCGTGCAGGCGACGCACCAATGGCACGAAGTCGCCGTCGGCCGACACGATGACGAAGACCTCGAGCTGGTCGAGGTCCCCTGCGGCGCGGAGGCAGTCGACGACCAGCACGATGTCGGCGGCATTCTTCTCGGCCTTGCTGACGGAGAAGACCTGGACGGTCTCGACCCCGCTCCGCTCGACGTCGCGCCGGTAGTCCTCCAGCCCGAGCGCGCCCCAGTCGGCGTAGGCGCGGGCGAGCGCGATGCTGCCGGCTCCGGCCTCGCGCGCGGCGGCAGCCTCGAGCTGCTCGAGGATCTGCTCCATCGAGATGTCAGGGATCTCGAGCTTGCCGTAGCCCTTGAACAGGTTCTCGGCGTCGATGAAGACGGCGACGTTGCGATTGGTCACGGTTCGAGGTTAACGGTCGGCGACCGAGGATGAGGGTTCGCGGTAGCCGGAGCTACCCAAATCCCTCATCGTTGGTCCTTCCAGACCGAGCCTGACACCGCGCCACCCTTCGCCGGTGGCGGCTACGCCGCGAATCGCTCAGCGTTCTCGCCGGTTGAGCCGCAGGCGGCTCAACGGCTCGAGTAGTTCGGTGCCTCGGCGGTCATCTGGATGTCGTGCGGGTGGCTCTCCTTGAGCGACGCCGACGTGATCCGGACGAAGCGGCCCTTCTCCTGCAGCTCGGGGATGGTGCGCGCGCCGACGTAGAACATCGACTGGTTGAGACCGCCGATGAGCTGGTGGGCTACGGCCGACAACGGGCCGCGGTAGGCGACCTGGCCCTCGACGCCCTCGGGGACGATCTTGTCGTCGCTGGTGACCTCGGCCTGGAAGTAGCGGTCCTTGGAGTAGGACTTCTTGCCGCGGCTGCTCATCGCACTGAGCGAGCCCATGCCGCGGTAGGCCTTGAACTGCTTGCCGTTGACGAAGATCACCTCACCGGGCGACTCCTCGACACCGGCCAGCATCGAGCCGATCATGACGGTCTCTGCGCCCGCGACGAGTGCCTTGGCGATGTCGCCGGACTGCTGCAGGCCGCCGTCGGCGATGACGGGGACGCCGGCCGGAGCGCAGGCGAGCGAGGCCTCGTACACCGCGGTGACCTGCGGGACACCGCAGCCGGTGACGACCCTCGTGGTGCAGATCGACCCGGGCCCGAACCCGACCTTGACGGCGTCGGCGCCGGCGTCGACGAAGGCCTGCGCACCCGCACGGGTTGCGACGTTGCCGCCGATGACCTGCACGTGCCGGGTGGCCGGGTCGGCCTTGAGTCGCTGCACGATCTCGAGCAGCATGCGCACGTGGCCGTGGGCGGTGTCGGCGACCAGCACGTCGACACCCGCGTCGATGAGGGTCGTCGCGCGCTCCCACGCATCGCCGAAGTAACCGATGGCCGCACCGACCATGAGCCGGCCGTCGGCGTCCTTGGAGGCGTCGGGGAACTGCTCGGACTTCACGAAGTCCTTGACGGTGATGAGGCCGGCGAGGCGCCCGTCGCCGTCGACCAGCGGGAGACGCTCGCGCTTGTGCTTGCGAAGCAGCAGCGTGGCGTCGTCGCGCGAGATGCCGACGTGGCCGGTGATCAGCGGCATCGGGGTCATCACCTCGTCGACCTTGGTGCTGGCCCACTCGGCGACCGGGGTGAACCTCAGGTCGCGGTTGGTGATGATGCCGATCAGGTGGTCATCGGTGTCGACGACCGGCAGCCCGGACACGCGGTACTCGCCGCAGATGCGGTCGAGCTCCTCGAGCGTCGCGTCGGGACCGATCTTGACGGGGTTGGAGATGATGCCCGTCTGGGTGCGCTTGACCAGATCGACCTGGTAGGCCTGGTCGTCGAGCGAGAGGTTGCGGTGCAGCACCCCGAGGCCGCCCTGGCGCGCCATGGCGATCGCCATGCGCGACTCGGTGACGGTGTCCATCGCGGCGCTGACCAGCGGCACCTTCAGCGAGATCTCCCGCGTGAGCCGCGAGGTGGTGTCGATCTCGGCGGGGTTGAGGTCGGAGTAGCCCGGCAGCAGCAGGACGTCGTCGTAGGTCAGCCCGAGAGGCGCGAACTTGTCTGGGATGCCCGTCTGCTCCATGCCGCCATGGTATCCCGCGGCCGAAGCGGGGCCGACGTCCGATGGCTCGCGCTCGGCGGGACGTCCGGCCGCACTGGAGTATCCTGACCGGATGGACCGCAAGCCTGGACGCCCCCGCGCCCTGACCGTCGACGTCATCGCCGCTGCGGCGCTGGACGACGGCGTCGCGACGTTCAGCATGCCGTCGGTCGCCCGACGCCTCGGGGTCGCGCACTCCGGCCTCTACCGCTACGTCGCCGATCGCGACGACCTGCTGGTGCAGGCACTCGACAAGGCGTTCCTCTCGACCACGTGGCCTGAGGGCGATCTGCCGTGGGACGAGCTCCTGACCGAGATCGGTCACTCCGTCTGGCGGGCCTGCGATCTCCACCCCGGCCTCGACCGCGCCACCCAGCTGGCCCCGAAGCCCGCACCGACCCTCCTGCAGATGATGAGCGGCTGGGTCGACACCCTGCACGATCAGCACTTCCTGGTCGAGGACGCCGCCGTGGCCGTCGAGTTCGTCATCACCCTCGCCCTCGACAGCTCGTCGCAGATGGCGCGTCTGGCCCGGATGGAGCGGGCTGACCTGCGCCGCGACGACATCCCGGTGCTCAAGGCCTTCGACACCGACGAGGTGTGGCTCGGTCGTGGCATCTACGACCGCAAGCTCGACATCTTCATCGCCGGGCTCGCGCTGCGTCGCACCAGCACCGACTGAGTCACCCGGTACCGAACGACGTGGCCCGCACACCGTCGTGATCGACGGTGTGCGGGCCACGATGGTTCAGAGCTGCTTCTCGAGATCGTCGGCGAGCCGGTCCATCAGGTTCGCGTAGGCCTGGTAGCTCGGCGGGGCCACCGAGGACCACGGGACGTACGCCTCGTTCTTGGCCGCCTCGAGCGTCTGGAAGACCTTCTCGGAGCCGAGCAGCTTCAGGCCCGCCTCGCCGATGCGGTCGTCGTACAGGAAGATGTCGGCCGGGTACTTGTCGGCCTTCTCCCAGCTGAGTGACTCGAAGTAGCCACCCTCGTCGGGGTTGTCCGGCAGCGTGAGGGGCAGACCCAGCTCGTCCTTCCAGTACGACAGGTCGGGGCTGACCTTCGGGTTCGAGACGTAGAACAGGTCGGTCGCGGCCGAGCCGGCGAGGATCTTGCGGTCACCGAGCGCCGCCGAGGCCTTCTTGACCCGCTCGCCGGCAGCCGTGAATGCCTCGTGCGTCGCGGTCACCGAGGGCGAGTCCAGGTCGGCGCCGAGCGCCTTCGCGGCCCGCTCGGTGCCGTCGAGCAGCTCGGGCAACGTCTTGCCGTCGAAGCTGACGACCAGGATCGGGGCCAACTTCTTCAGATCGGCGGCCGATGCCTCGTTGACGTACCAGAGGTCGGGCTCGAGGTACGTGCTCGTCACGATCAGGTCCGGCTTGAGACCGACGGCCTTCTCGACGTCTACGTCGCCGTACTCGCCGCCACCCGTGACGTCCGTGACGGACTCGATGTCGAGGCCGGCGACCTGCGCCGCGTCTCCGTCGGCGCGCAGCGGACCGAACACGCCGACGATCTTGTCGCCGAGGCCCAGGTCGGTCAGCGCAGCGGCCATCGACGACTGGACGATCATGCGCTCCGGAGCCTGGTCGAGCTCGATCTTGGTGCCGAGGTCGTCCGTGAACGAGAACGCGGCGGAGTCGGCAGCGTCACCGCCGCCGTCGGATTCGGACGAGCCGCACGCGGTCATGGTCAAGAGGGCAGCAGCGGCCAGGGCTGCTCCGAGTCGGCGGTTCACTAGGTCTTCTCCCGGGGGGTGAGGTTGGGGGTACGAAGGGGAGCCTAACCTAAACCGGGCTGCTAGGACATGTCGCCCTCGTCATAGGAGAACGTCACCCGGCGACGGGTCTCGTCGACGTCCGAGAGGACCACGGTGACGTGCTCACCCTCCGGCAGGCCGGCGCCCGTGCACGACGCGACGACCGGTGGCTGGATGAGCATGACCTCTCCCCCGTCACGATCGGCGCGCACGACGATCGCCTCGAAGGTCTCACCGACCCGACCGGCGAGCTCCCAGACCTCGGCCTGGTCGACGACCGCACGGTCGGCCTTCGACGCCAGGCGGTCGGACGCCTTCATGATCTCCCCCAGCGTCGGCAACGCCTCGCGGACCCACTGCGGGACGTCCCGCCCGGCGCAGACCGCGAGGCACACCTCGGCGCCGAAGCGGTCGGCCAGCCGACGCAGCGGCGCCGTCACGTGGGCGTAGGGAGCGCCGATGCCGGCGTGCAGCGGCTGAGCCGGCGGCTCGCCGTCGAACGCCTCGTAGCCGGCGCCACGCAGCAATCCGGTCGCCTCGCGCATCAGCGCGATCGCGGCGGGCTCGTCGGGATCGAGCGCGGCGAGCACCTGCGACACCGTGGCCCCGTCGGGCACGGCGATGCCGAGCGTGCGGGCCGTGCGCAGGAAACCCGCCAGCGACTCGTCGTCGGCCGGCGGGAGCGTGCGCAGCAGACCGGTCCCGGCGCCCAGCATGAGCTGCGCGGCAGCCATCCCGGTCAGCAGCGAGATCTCCGCGTTCCAGGCGTCGACGTCGGTGCGCCGGCGCATGACGACCCGCCAGCCGTCACCATCGGGCACGACCTCCTGCTCCGGCAGCGCCAGCTCGATCGCGCCGAGCGAGACCCTGAGGGCGAGGCGAAGGCGTCCCAGGTCGCCGAGCGCCTCGACGGACGGGTGCGGGGTGCCGGCATCGAACGACGCCTGCACGCCGTCGTAGTCCAGCTGCGCGACCGACTTCACCAGCGCCCGTCGCACCGAGACGTCCCCGGCCTGACCGGTCTCGTCGACGTCGATGGTCCAGAGCGCCGCACCCCTCACCTGGTCCGCGAGCAGGCTCAGCGCACCCTCCGAGAGCGTCGCAGGATGCAGCGGGATGCGCCCGTCGGGCAGGTAGATCGTCTGCCCCCGGCGGCGGGCCTCGGTGTCGACCGCGCCGCCGGCGGGGATCACCGCGCCGAGGTGGGCGATCGCGTAGTGCACCCGGAAGCCCCGGCCCACCCGTTCGAGGAACATCGCCTGGTCCAGATCCTTCGCCCCCGGCGGGTCGATCGTGACGAACGGGATCGCGGTGGCGTCCTCGAGGTCCGGCGTACCCGCCGTGGCGATCACCGCCGCCTCGGCCAGGACGTCGGCCGGGAACCGGTCGCTGTCGGTCGACGGCGGGAGACCGAGCTCGGCACGGACAGCAGCGAAGTCATGGGGCACGTCGTGAAACGTACAACGCCCGCCCCGGAGAACGGGGCGGGCGTTGCGAGGACTGCTGCCCCGAGGGGCGAGCCGTCGGTCAGTGGTTGTGACCGGCGTGTGCGTCCTGGGCCTCTTCGGCCGGCTTCTCGACGATCAGCGTCTCGGTCGTCAGGAGCATCGCCGTGATCGACGCGGCGTTGGCGAGCGCGGAACGCGTCACCTTGACCGGGTCGAGGACGCCCTGGGCGACCAGGTCACCGTAGGTGTCGGTCGCGGCGTTGTAGCCCTCGCCGCTCTCGCGGACCTTGTTGACGACGACCTCGCCGGAGACGCCGCCGTTGCGGGCGATCCACTCGAGCGGGGCATCGGCACCGATGCGGACGATCCGGACGCCGACAGCCTCGTCGCCGGTCAGACCGAGGTTGCCGTCGAGGACCGACACGGCGTGGACGAGGGCGGAGCCGCCACCGGCGACGATGCCCTCCTCGATGGCCGCGCGGGTCGCCGAGACGGCGTCCTCGATGCGGTGCTTCTTCTCCTTGAGCTCGACCTCGGTGGCCGCGCCGACCTGGATGACGCAGACGCCGCCGGCGAGCTTCGCCAGACGCTCCTGGAGCTTCTCGCGATCCCAGTCCGAGTCGGTGTTCTCGATCTCGGCCTTGATCTGCGCGACCCGGCCGTCGACGGCGGCCTTGTCGCCGCCACCCTCGATGACCGTGGTGTCGTCCTTGGTGATGACGATGCGACGAGCCGTGCCGAGGGCCTCGAGGCCGATCGTGTCGAGCTTGAGACCGACATCGGGCGTCACGACCTCCGCGCCCGTGAGGGTCGCGATGTCCTGCAGCATGGCCTTGCGACGGTCACCGAACGCGGGAGCCTTGACGGCCGCCGACGTGAAGGTGCCCTTGATCTTGTTGACGACCAGCGTCGACAGGGCCTCGCCCTCGACGTCCTCGGCGATGATGAACAGCGGCTTGCCGGCCTGGACGACCTTCTCCAGGATCGGGAGCAGGTCGCTGACCGAGGAGATCTTGCCCTGGTTGACCAGGATGTAGGGGTCGTCGAGGACGACCTCCATGCGCTCGGTGTCGGTCACCATGTACGGCGACAGGTAGCCCTTGTCGAACTGCATGCCCTCGGTGAACTCCAGCTCGGTGCCCATGGTGTTGGACTCCTCGACGGTGATGACGCCGTCCTTGCCGACCTTGTCGAACGCCTCGGCGATGAGCTCGCCGATGTGGGCGTCACGCGACGACACCGTGGCGACGTCGGTCATGTCCTTGATGTCGTCGACCTCGCGGGCGACGCTGTGGAGCTGCTCGACGACGGCCTTGACGGCGGCCTCGATGCCCTTCTTCAGGCCGACCGGGTTGGCGCCGGCCGCGACGGCGCGCAGGCCCTCGTGGACCATGGCCTGGGCCAGGACGGTCGCGGTCGTCGTGCCGTCACCGGCGACGTCGTTGGTCTTGGTGGCGACCTCCTTGGCGAGCTGGGCGCCGAGGTTCTCGAACGGGTCGTCGAGCTCGATCTCACGGGCGACGGTCACGCCGTCGTTGGTGATCGTGGGGGCGCCCCACTTCTTGTCGAGGACGACGTAGCGGCCCTTGGGACCGAGGGTGACCTTGACGGTGTCGGCGAGCTTGTCGACGCCGCGCTCGAGCGAGCGGCGTGCGGTCTCGTCAAATTCGAGAATCTTGGGCATATGAGCCTCTTTCGGAACATGTGGGTGCGACGGGGGATCTGGACGACGCCGGACGGGCGGTCCAGGAAAAAGTGAGAGCCCCGGCGCCCTGCGAGGGGCGCCGGGGCGTCAGATCACGAAACGACAGCGAGGACGTCGCGCGCGGAGAGGATGAGGTACTCCTCGCCCGCGTACTTGACCTCGGTGCCGCCGTACTTGCTGAAGATGACCTTGTCACCCTCGGCAACGTCGAGCGGAACGCGGTTGCCGTTGTCATCGACCCGACCGGGGCCGACCGAGACAACGATGCCTTCCTGCGGCTTTTCCTTGGCGGTGTCCGGGATAACGAGTCCGGATGCAGTGGTCTGCTCTGCTTCGACAACCTGGATGACCAGGCGGTCTTCGAGCGGCTTGATGGTGACCGACACGTGTCGACCTCCCCTTTCAACGGTGAAACGTTGGACGTAGGTGAGAACGCCGTCGCGGGGGTCGTGCTCACCGGTGGTTGGCACTCTCATGGTGTGAGTGCCAATACGAACCTAGCATGAGGCTGGCACTCACCCCAAGAGACTGCCAGCCTGTTTCGCGCTGGGCGAACGATTCGCGGACGGACACGGCACACTTCTCCTCATGGATCTCGAGACGTTCGAGCAGCTCATGACGCCCGCCGGCCAGCTGCTGCTCTCCGAGGTCGCCGAACGGGCCGGCGTCGAGAGCGATCTGGCCCTCGGCACCCGGCTGCGCAAGACCTACGTGCCCGAGCTCGTCGCCGCGGCCGTCACCCAGAACCACCTGCGCGGCAAGGCCGCCACGAAGTTCGGCACCGACGCCGCGCACCTGTACTTCACGCACGACGCCCTCGAGCAGTCCACCCGCATGCGGGTGGCCACGCACCGCGCCACCCGGCTCGCCTCGACCGGCGCCACCTCGGTCGTCGACCTGGGCTGCGGCATCGGCGGCGATCTCATCGCGCTGGCTCGCGCCGGCCTCGCGGTGCGTGGCGTCGAGACGGACCCCGTCCGGGCCGCGATCGCAGCGGCGAACCTGGCGGCGCTCGACCTGCCCGGCGAGATCATCTGCGGCGATGCCCAGGAGGTCGTGATCGGACGCGACGAGGTCGCGTTCATCGATCCCGCGCGCCGTGACGGTCGCGGGCGGACGTTCTCGACCGCCGATCTGCAGCCGCCGTGGGAATGGGTGCGGCAGCTGCTGGCCGGCCGGGCGGTCGCCAAGGTCATGCCCGGGCTGTCCCACGACGCGGTCCCGAACGGCATCGAGGCCGAGTGGGTCAGCGACGGCGGCGACCTGGTGGAGGCGTGCCTGTGGGGCGCACCGTTCGCCACGACGAGCCGGCGGGCCACGGTGCTCCCGTCCGGGGCCGGTCTCGTCTCCGCCGGGGAGCCCGTCGCGGTCGCCGACGTGGCGGAGTACCTCTACGAGCCCGATGACGCCGTCATCAGGGCGGGACTGGTCGGCGAGCTCGCCGCGACGATCAGCGGCTGGCTGCCCGACCCGCACATCGCCTATGTCAGCGCCGAGCACGCCCACGACACGCCCTTGGCACGCGGCTTCCGGATCATCGAGGAGCTCCCGTTTCGCGAGAAGTCCCTCAAGGCTGCCCTGCAGGCCCACCGCGTCGGCACCCTGACGATCAAGAAGCGCGGCGTCGACATCGTCCCCGAGGAGCTGATCAAGAAGATGAAGCTGAAGGGCCCCCACAAGGCCCTGGTCGTGATGACCAGGGTCCAGGGCCAGGGGGCGGCCTACCTGGTGGAGAGGCTGTAGCCGTGCGGGTCGACCTGAACGCCGATCTCGGGGAGTCGTGGAAGCGGTGGCGCTCCGGCGACGACGTCCTGCTGCTGGACGTCGTCACGTCCGCCAACGTCTGCTGCGGCGCCTACGCCGGCGATCGCGACCTGATGCGGGTCACGTGCGAGGCGGCGGTGGCCCGTGGCGTCGCGATCGGCGCGCAGGTCGGCTACCCCGACCGCGAGAACTTCGGTCGCGTGTTCGTCGACGTGCCCCCGCACGAGCTCGTCCGGGAGCTTGCGGAGCAGGTCCGCCTCCTGCAGCAGGTCGCGCGGTCCACCGGCGGGGCGGTCACGTACGTCAAGCCGCATGGCGCCCTCTACAACACGATCGTCGACCACGAGGGGCACGCGCGCGCCGTCGTCGAGGCGGTGCTGGGCCTCGACGCGCCACTGGCCCTGCTCGGGCTGCCCGGCTCGCGCGTCCTCGAGATCGCTGCGGACGCCGGGCTGTCGGTCGTCCACGAGGGGTTCGCCGACCGCGCCTACACCCCCGACGGGCGCCTCGTACCGCGCACCGAGCCCGGAGCCGTGCTGGACGATCCCGGAGCCGTGGCGGCCCAGGCGCAGCGCCTGCTCGGCGAGGTCGCTTCGATCTGCGTGCACAGCGACTCCCCCGGCGCGCTCGGGCTGGCCCGCGCGGTGCGCGCGGCACTGGAGGACGCGGGTGCCGACGTCGTGAGCAGGTCATGAACATCCTCCCGTGCGGCGACGGTGCCGTGCTGATCGACTGCGCGTCGCTCGCCGAGGCCCAGGGGTGGTTCGCCGCGCTCGACGACCGTGCCGAGGTCGTGCTCGGCGCCCGGACCGTGCTGGTGCGGGGCGAGCCCGACGCCTGTCGGGCCCTGATCGGCCGCACCCGGCCCGAGCCCGTCGTCGCCGAGAAGAGCAGGACGATCGAGGTGCCCGTGACGTACGACGGCGACGACCTCGCCGAGGTCGCCGACCTCACCGGCCTGACGGTCGAGGAGGTCGTGGCCGCGCACACCGGCACGCCGTGGACCGTGGCCTTCACGGGCTTCGCGCCGGGCTTCTCCTACCTCGTCGGCGGCGACCCCCGGCTCCACGTGCCACGCCGCGCCTCGCCCCGCAGCCGGGTGCCGTGCGGGGCCGTCGGGCTCGCCGGTGAGTTCAGTGGGGTCTATCCCCGGGAGTCGCCCGGAGGATGGCAGCTGATCGGCCGCACCGCGCTCTCGATGTGGGACTCCTCGCGCGACCAGCCCGCCCTGCTCGTCGCCGGCACGTCCGTCCGGTTCGTGACCGCGTGACGTTCGTCGTCGAGCGGCCGGGGCCGGGCAGCCTCGTCCAGGACCGGGGACGCTCCGCGATGGGCCATCTCGGCGTCAGCCCGTCAGGGGCCTTCGACCGGGTCGCCCTGCGCCAGGCCAACACCCTGCTCGGCAACCATCCGGGTGCACCGGCTGTCGAGACCTACGGCGACCTCGTCCTGCGGGCGGAGGCACCCCACGTCATCGCGGTGACGGGCGCGATCGGGCCGATCACGATCGACGGACGCCCGGTGGCCTACGGCCGCGCCGTGCGGATCGGCACTGGGCAGCGCCTCGCGATCGGCCCCGTCACGCTGGGGCTGCGGGCCTACGTCGGGGTCGGCGGCGGGATCGCCGCACCGCTCGAGCTCGGCTCGGCGTCGGTCGACACCCTGAGCGCATTGGGTCCCGCCCCGTTCCGCGCGGGTGACGTCGTCCCGACCGCGGCCGGCGGCCCCGTCCCCGACCTGGAGGACGTTCTGCCACTCGGCCGCAGCGGCGATCTCACGCTGGACGTCGTGCTGGGCCCGCGCGACGACTGGTTCACCCCCGCCGCCGTCCGCCGGCTGCTGGAGGACGCCTGGCAGGTGTCCCCCGCGTCGAGCCGCGTGGGCGTGCGCCTCGACGGCGCCGCGCTCGAGCGGAGCGTGCACGGCGAGCTGCCGAGCGAGCCCGTCGTGCGCGGGAGCGTCCAGGTGACGGCCGGCGGTCAGCCGGTGATCTTCGGGCCTGACCACCCCGTCACGGGCGGATATCCCGTCATCGCCGTCGTCGTCGACGCGCACACCGATCTCCTCGCTCAGGCGCGCCCCGGGCGCACGCTTCGCTTCACCCGTGTCGCGTGAGCGTCAGCAGCGGGTCGGCGCGGGGAGGCCGACGTCCACAGGCAGCCGGCCCAGCGCCCGGGCATCGCCCATGAGGATCTTGACGAGCGCCCGCATCGCCGGGACGTCGCGGCCGTAGAGCGCGATCTTGGTCGGCGCGGTGCTGCGGGCCAGCCCGTACGGCGTGTCGGTCGAGACGACGACAGCGGCGCTCGCGGCCGGGACCCCCGGGCCGAGCAACGCCACGGACGTCCCCGGACCGATCGGCAGCCCGGCTTCCTGCGCCGCGACGCGGAAGGCCGCCACGGCATCGGAGCTGCCGGAGGGCGTCACGGCCGTGATGCGGGGAACCGGGCAGGGATGCGCGACGATCGTGGCGGCCTTGGCCGTCAACGCCTCGGACTCCTTCGCGTGGCTGCCCGGCTCGCCGGGGAGCTCCGCCGACGCCTGGGCGTGCAGCAGGTAGGCGATCGTGCGGGCCGCCGAGTCGCGGGCCTGGCGCTCGGGGATCTCGCCGGACTTCAAGGCCGCGAGCACCGCGTCGTAGGCCTGCTCGTTGTCGGCCGGCATCAGCGCGAGGTCGCTGCCGGCCTTGATCGCCTCGACCGTCGAGTCGCCGCCGGGATAGCGCTGCATCACCGCGCCCATGCCGAGCGAGTCGCTGATGACGAGTCCGTCGAAGCCGAGGTTCTCGCGCAGCCCGGTCGTGATGACCTTGCGCGACATCGACGCCGGGACACCGTCGTCGATCGCGGGGACGTTCAGGTGTCCGGTCATGATGCCGGGGGCCGAGGCGGCGATGGCGGCCTCGAAGGGCACGAGATCGTGGTCGCGCAGGCGCTCCCGATCGCTGTCGAGCACCGGGAGCCCCTTGTGGCTGTCGGTCGAGACGTTGTGCCCCGGAAAGTGCTTGACCGCGGAGATGAGCCCGGCCCGGGAGTAGCCGTCGATCGCGGCCACGACGGCCTTGGCGACGATGCCGGGGTCGTCGCCGGCCGACCGGCTGCCGATGATGGGGTCGGCGGCGCCGATCGTGATGTCGCCGTCGGGCGCGAAGACCGTGTTGTACCCGGCGTCTCGCAGCTCGGCGCCGGACGCCTGCGCCGCCGCCGTCACGGCCGCCGCGCCGTCGTCGCCGTGCCCGGCGATGGCCGCGCCGGCCGACATGAACGTCGGGAACGTCGTCAGCGGATCGGTGAGGCGGGCCACGAGCCCGCCCTCCTGGTCGATCGGCACCATGACCGGGAAGCCGCGGTCACCGCCGGCGTCCTGGAGCTGCTGGTTGAACGCCTTGACGTCCACGAGCGGGTCGTCCGTCGTGACGTCGAGGATCTGCTGGCCCGTCACCATGACCCCGGCGAAGTGCTTGTCACGCACCAGTGCGAGCGAGCTCTCGTTGTCGAAGCTGCGGGCGACGATGAGCTGTCCGGCGAGGTCCTCCAGCGGAAGGGCGTCGGCGAGCACCGCCGCCTGTGTGCGCTCGTTCTCCGTCGGCTTCCAGCCGGACTCCCGCTCCGTCGTCGACGCGCGCTGACCCGTCTCGGTCGTGCGCGGGGCGTCGGCGTCGGTGTCCCGCGCCGTCCACCACAGGGCTGTCGCCGCGACAGCCACGACGACGGCCATGAGCGCCGCGAGCGCCGGCCACAGCGGTCGACGCGACGAGGTCTTGTGGTCGGGCACTAGAGCGCCACGACCTGGGTGACGGGCATGCTCGAGTCGGCCGGGAGATCCAGCGACGACGGCGCGATCCCCCGCCGGACGACCTCGGCCCCCAGGGCGGCGACCATCGCACCGTTGTCGGTGCACAGGCCCAGCCGCGGGATGCGCAGCTCGATGCCGGCCTTCGCGGCCCGCTCCTGCGCGAAGTGCCGCAGCCGCGAGTTGGCCGCGACACCGCCGCCGATGATCAGCGTGTCGACCTCGTGGTCCAGGCACGCCGCGATCGCCTTGCGGGTCAGCACGTCGCAGACCGCGTCCTGGAAGGAGGCCGCGATGTCGGCGGTGTCGAACGAGCGGCCCATGCGCTGCTCGTGCTGGACGTGGCGCGCGACGGCGCTCTTGAGCCCCGAGAACGAGAAGTCGTAGCGGTGCTTGTCGGCGTCACGCCCCGTCGTCAGCGCCCGTGGGAACGAGATCGCCGTCGGGTCGCCCTCGCGGGCGACGCGGTCGATGTGCGGACCGCCCGGGTAGGGCAGCTCGAGCAGACGGGCGACCTTGTCGAAGGCCTCGCCTGCCGCGTCGTCGATCGTCTGCCCGAGCATCGTGATGTCGGTGACGATGTCGTCGACCAGCAGCAGCTCGGTGTGACCACCGCTCACCAGCAGGGCCGCGACGCGCTCGCCGAATCGGCCGTGCTCGAGCTGGTCGACCGCGACGTGCGCCGCGAGGTGGTTGACGCCGTAGAGCGGCTTGTCGTGGGCGAGCGCCAGCGCCTTCGCGGCGGCCACCCCGACCAGCAGCGCACCGGTCAGGCCGGGACCGCTGGTCACGGCGATCGCGTCGACGTCCTGCACCCGGATGCCCGACTCGGCGTACGCCTGCTCGAGGGTCGGCACCATGGCCTCGAGGTGAGCGCGGCTGGCCACCTCGGGCACGACGCCACCGAAGCGGACGTGCTGCTCCATGCTCGAGCTCAACGCGTGGGCGAGCAGCTCGGTGCCGCGAACGATACCGACACCCGTCTCGTCGCAGGACGACTCGATGCCCATCACCAGCGGTTCGCTCACCCGCACATTGTGACAGGCAACCGGAAGCGCCGGGCGCCCCGTCGCCGTGTGGCAGGGTGCTGGGCATGGCCCGCACCGACGACATCCCCGACAGCTTCGACGAGCGCACCGTCCTGGTCCAGATGCTGCACTACGCCCAGGACGTCGCGGTGTCGAAGGTCAGCGGTCTGAGCGAGGAGCTCGCCCGCACCGCGCCCTTGCCGAGCTCGCCCCTCATGAGCCCGGCCAACATCCTCAACCACCTGCGCTGGGTCGAGCGGTCCTGGGTCAATCATGACCTGTTCGGCGGCGAGGACGACGGGCCGTGGAGCGAGGAGGACCCCGATGCCGAGTTCCGGCAGGGTTCCGAGCTCCCGCTCGCCGAGGTCATCGCCCTGTACGAGGACGAGGCGGCCCGCACGCGCGCGGTCTTCGCCGAGGTCGACCTCGACCTGGTGCGCCGGGCCGACCGGATCCGGCAGCCCGTCACGGCGCGCTGGATCCTCCAGCACCTGATCGAGGAGACCGCCCGCCACAACGGCCACCTCGACATCCTGCGCGAGCTCGCCGACGGCTCGACGGGCGACTGAACGGCCGCGTCTACTCGGTGATCGTGACCTGCGCCCGGTCGAACGCGACGTAGCCGCTGAAGTCCTGGCCGACGCGGTCGAACGCCGACGGGATCGGCTGCGGGTAGGACCACCCACCGTCGGGGGCGGCGTCATCGCCCGATCCGACGTTCCAGTACTGCGCATCGCCCTTCCACGGGCAGTGGTACTGCGTGGGGCTCTTCTCGAATGCGCCCTCGGTCAGACTTGTCGGTGGGAAGTACCAGTTGCCCTCGATCTTGACGAGGTCCTCGGTGGGTGCCTCGGCGACGACGGTGGATCCGATGACTGCTTTCATGTGTGCCTCCTGACGTGTGTGTCCAGTCTGCACCCGTCAGGTGAGCGCGCTGTCCGATCGGCGACGCCGGGCCTACTGCCGCTGTGCGCGCCGCTCGGCACGGGCGGCGTACTCCGCCTCGTCGAGCCTGGCCGCCTCGTCGAGCGTCGGCGCCGTGCCGCCGTGCCGAGCCGGCGCCCACCACTGCCCCTCGGGCCGCAGGGGGTACTGCGCGATCGCGTGGTCGAGCAGCCCGGTCATGGCTTCGCGCAGCAGGGCGGTCTCCGCGACGGGGTCCTCACCCGTGACGGCCAGCGGCGCGCCGACGTGCAGGCCTATCGTCTTGCCGCGCCCTTTCAGGTCCGACGGGTGGTCCTTGGTCTTGAGCAGCTGCGTGCCCCACGTGACCATGGGGATCAGCGGCACGCCGGCCTCCGCGGCCATCCGCACCGCACCGGTCTTCAGCACCTTGATCTCGAACGACCGGCTGATCGTCGCCTCCGGGAAGATGCCGACGATCTCGCCGTCACGCGCGTAGCGGACGGCGTCGTCGTAGGACTGCTGTCCGTTGGAGCGATCGACGCTGATGTGGTGGAACGAGCGCATCACCGGCCCGGTGACCCGGTGGTCGAAGGCTTCCTTCTTGGCCATGAAGCGCACGAGCCGGTCGCTCGGCTGGGCTGCGAGACCGTCGAAGATGAAGTCGACGTAGCTGATGTGGTTGGCCGCGAGGATCGCCCCGCCGGTACGCGGGATGTGTTCGGTGCCCGAGGTCTGGAACCGCATCCCGAGCACCTTGAACAGGGCCTTGGCGGTGACGATGGTGGCCGGATAGCTGTAGTCGCGCATCCCGTCAGGGTAGTGCACACGCGTTCACTCGCACGGTGCCGACGGCCGTGCCAGGGGTGTTGCTGATTCCCAGGGGAACCCCTTTTCCCGGCACGCGACCCCTGCTGCAACGGGGGTCAGGTGCCAGTTTCCGAGGTTCTCCTGGGAATCCAGCAAACCAGCGGGAGCGGACAGCCGAGACGGTGAACGTCACGAACTCGTCGGCGTCAGCCCTCGACGATGTGGACCGCGGCCTCCTCGGCACTGGACGCGGCGCCGTCGATGCCGACGTCCTCGCCCACGAGGTCCTTCTCGATGTCCTCGCCGAAGCCGCCGTCAGGCGCGACCAGGCGACCGGCGCGCGACGTGCCGACCTCGCCGTCGTCGAGGTTCTCCGCCTCGGGTGCGTACGGATCGGGCTCGGGCTCCTCCTGCCGCAGCCGCTCGTCGAGCGACTCGCCCTGCAGCTGCTCCTCGGCGGTCGTGCCGAAGCCCTCGCCGCGGTAGCTCTCCGGCGGGGAGTAGCCCGAGTCGAGGGTCTCGTCGGGATCCTCGAAGACGGCGTCCTGGTCGAGGATCTCGGTGGGGTCGTTGGTGCGGTCGGCGGGTGTCTCGGTCATGAGTCCAGCCTCGCACGGAGGCTCCGGGACGCAAGGCGGACGCCCGTGGTCATCGCCACTCCTGGATCGCCAGCTCCATGACGAGGGCGTCGACACCCCCGGCGTAGTAGCCCGTGCGGGTGCTGATGGTGTCGAAGCCGTGACCCTCGTAGAGCCCGATGGCGGCCACGTTGTCCGCAGCGACCTCCAGCAGCATCCGGTCGGCACCGAGGTCGCGGGCGCGATCGACCAGATCGGTCAGCACGTCGCGGGCCAGGCCCCGGCCACGGGATGCCGGCAGCACCGCGATGCGGTCGAGGTCCGCGACGTCCCCGGCCAGCGACACCGCGCCGTAGGCCGTGAGGTCGTCGGCCACGAGCACGACGTGCCGGGGGCTGCGCACCTCGTCGGTGACGAGTCCGTGGCTCCAGGCCGAGGCACCGAAGCAGGCCTGTTCGATCTGGACGATCGACGGCACGTCGTCCGTGACGGCGAGCCTGCTCATGCGCGCTTCGACACGACCTGTGGCACGGCATCGGGCCGGCGGAGGTACAGCGGCTCCAGCGGCAGCTCGACGGCGTGGCCGGAGACCACGAGCTGGGCCAGCGCCGCCGCGCGGGGGCTACCCGTCTCGCCGGCCGCGCGCAGGACACCGTCGTAGAGGTGGGCACCCGATCCGAACGCCGGCAGCTCGGGATGCTGCCTCGCCAGATCGGCCGGCTTGAGGACGTGCGGGCCGTCGAGGCGGACGTGCCCGCCGCCGTAGCGCGCCCAGTAGACCTCCTTGCGGCGAGCGTCCGTCGCGACCAGGAACTCCCCCTCGACCTGCACGTCGGCGGCGACGATGTCGAGCGAGCAGACCCCGTGCGTCGTGAGCCCGAGCGTGGAGCCCAGCGTCAGGGCGGTGACGACGCCGACCCGCAGCCCCGTGAACGGGCCGGGCCCCACACCGACGGCCACGTCGGTGAGATCGGCCATCGCTGCCCCCGCCTGCGCCATGGCGTCGCGGATCGCGGGGGCGAGCAGCTCGCCGTGGGCCATCGCGCCCTCACCCGACGCCTCGCCCACCACCCGCGTGCCGTCGTGGACGGCAACCGTGATGACCGGGGTGGCGGTGTCGAACGCAAGCAGCAGCACGTCCGCCACCCTAACCGGTACGGATCAGCCGAGGAGGGTCGAGCGGAGCGGGACGCCGACCCAGCGGGGGCCGTGGGGCTTGATCGTGACGACCCGCGGATCGACCTCGTCGGGGACGTCGCCGTCGTGCGGCGTGCCGAGGGGGTCGATCGGGCGGGGCCCGCGCACCTCGATCTTGACGTGCAACCAGCTGTCGGTGAGCTGCTCGGCCATCCCGTCGCCCCACTCGACGACCGTCACGGCGGAGTCGGTCGTGGAGTCGAGGTCGAGGTCGTCGATCTCGTTCAGGCTGCCCAGCCGGTACGCATCGACGTGCACCAGCGGAGGACCGTCGACCAGCGACGGGTGCGTGCGGGCGAGCACGAACGTCGGCGACGTGATGGGGCCACGGACGCCCAGCGCCTCGCCGAGCCCTTGGGTGAACGTCGTCTTGCCGGCGCCGAGGTCGCCCGACAGGACCAGCAGGTCGCCGGCGCGCAGGAGCGGCGCGAGCCGCGTCGCCAGGGCCTGCATCTCCTCGGGGGTCGGCACCTCGCGCGCCAGCCACAGGGTCTTGCCGAACTCGATGAACGGCTCGTCCCGCCCGACCGGGTGGTACAGCCGGCGCGACCAGAACTGCACCGTGTCGGGCAGCTCCTCGCGGACGTCGAGCCAGATGCCGTCCTTCCCGCGCTCCTCCGCGGTGTCCTCGGCGACGCCGACCATCGCCGACGCGACGCCGCGAGCCTGGATGTCGGGGTCGACGCAGACCCGCCGCAGGCCGAGGCGGCCGGGACGCGACTCGTCGAACAGCAGCGCCCCCATCGGCAGGCCACGGCGCTCGACCAGCAGACCGCCGGCCGTGCGCAGCGTCTCCGCCACCGACTCGACCGTCTCGTCGAGCGCCCTCGTCGGCGGGTCCAGGACCGGCCGAGCGCCGAACGAGCGGTGGATGATGTCGACGATGACCGCCGCGTGCTCGGGTCCCGCGTCGATGACGTTGAGCGCATTCGAGCCGGTCATGCCTTCATGCCCTCGCGCACTTCGTCGAGGACGTCCTCGATGACCTCGGTGACGGTCTCGTGCCGCTCGAACATCAGCATGTGCCCGACGTCCTTGAGGACCACGAGCTTGGCGTCGGGGATCGCGTCGGCGAGCCGCCGGCTGTGCCTGACCGGGGTGAGGGTGTCGGCGGTGCCGCCCACGACCGTCGTGCGGGCCCGGCCCAGCGCCTCGAGGCCGGCCGTCAGGTCGAGTCCCACGAAGTTGGGGTAGAAGTCCGTCAGCACGTGGGTCGGTGCCTGCAGGATCATCTCGTTGGCCATGTCGACGTGCCGCTCGGCCGCGTCCGGCCCGAGGCCCCAGCGCCTGACCACGGAGTAGCTGTTGAACCGGCGCCCCCAGTCGATCGCCGGCGCACCCGCGCGCAGCAGCGGGACCAGGTATCGCATGTCGGGACCACTGCTCCCCAGGCTGCCGGCGCTGGTGCCGAGCAGCACCACGCCCCTGACCCGTCCCCCGAAGAGATCGGGATGCGTGCCCGCCAGCTGCATGATCGTCATGCCGCCCATGGAGTGGCCGACCAGGATGATGGGCCCACGGGGCACCAGCTCCTTGATCACCGCGAGCACGTCGTCGGCGAGATCGGCGAAGGTCGACTTCTTGGCCCGCGAGCGTCCCGAACGGCCGTGCGACCGCAGGTCGATGAAGACCATCCGCACCCGCCCCCGCAGCGCGAGCCGCTGGTAGTGCCAGGCGTCGATGTTCTCGACCCAGCCGTGCAGGAAGATGATCGTCGGCGTCTTGCGGTCGGCCTCGTCGACCTCGACGTGCAGCGGCACCCCGTCGGCCGAGACGATCGTGTGGCCGTCGCTGCGGACCGTCCCGAACTCGACCTCCTCGCCCCGACGCCGCCGCCGCTGGGTCCGCTGACGTCCGTTGAGCAGCGTCGCGACCGCGCCGGCCGCCACGAAGGCTCCTGCCGTGCCGGCCAGTCTGACTGCCTTGCTCATGTCCCACCTCTGTAGGTCCGCACGGTGCGGCCGCCCAGCCGGGTGACCACCTCGTAGGCAATCGTGCCCGATGCCGCGGCCCAGTCTTCCGCAGTCGGCTCACCGTCGTGACCCGGGCCGAACAGCGTCGCCACGTCACCGCGCTCAGCCGGCCGGTCGCCCAGGTCGACGACGAACTGGTCCATGCACACCCGGCCGGCGACGGACGCCCGCTCGCCACCGACCTGCACCTGCGCACGGCTCGACGCCGAGACCGCGATGCCGTCGCCGTATCCCATCGGCACGAGCCCCAGCGTGGTGTCGCGCTCGGCGGTCCACGTGTGCCCGTAGGAGACGCCGGCGCCGGCCGAGATCCGCTTGACCTGGGCCAGGCGTGCCCGCAGCGTCATGACCGGCGTGAGCCGGGTCGGGTAGGTCATGCCGGGGTCGGGACGGATGCCGTACGCCGCGATGCCCACCCGCACGAGATCGAAGTGGGCGGACGGTCGCGAGAGCGTCGCCGCGGAGTTGCTCAGGTGCCGGATGCCCGGCTCGAGCCCGGCCGCGACGGCTTCGTCGACCGCGGCGACGAAGACCGCCTCCTGCGCGTCGTTGGCCGGATGGGCCGGCTCGTCGGCGCAGGCGAAGTGCGACCAGACGCCCGTCACCTCGACCCGTCCGGCGTGCTGCGCCGCAGCGGCAGCGGCCACCAGCTCGGTCCAGTGCACGCCGTGCGCGCCGTTGCGCGACAGACCGGTGTCGACCTTGAGCTGCACCTTCGGCCGGGACGGGCCCGCGGCCAGGATCTCGTCGAGCTGCTCGACCGACGACGCCGTGACCTCCACGTCGGCCTCGATCGCCGAGGCGAAGTCGGCCCCTGGGCTCGCGAGCCAGCACAGCAGCGGACCCCGGTCACCCGCGGCTCGCAGCGCCAGGGCCTCCTCGACCGTCGCGGCACCCAGCCACGCCGATCCGGCGGCACGGGCGGCTCGAGCCATCGGAACCATCCCGTGCCCGTAGGCATCGGCCTTGACGACGGTCAGGAGCATCGACGACGGGGCGCACTCGGCCAGCGCGGTGAGATTCGCGCCGAAGGCGTCGAGGTCGATCACCGCCTCGATCTGGGGTGAGGGCACGTCAGCTCCTCCAGTCACGGACGTCGTCGAGCACGCCGTCGTGGAAGGCGGCCACGGTGCCGGGCAGGGCCGCCGCCACGGCCGACGCCGTCACGGGCCCACCGCGATTGGCCCGGACGCTGGCCGCGCCGTGCAGGAAGGCCGCGATCGAGCCGGCGTCGTGCGGGTCCGCCCCCGAGGCCAGCAACGAGCCGGCCAGCCCGGCCAGCACGTCACCCGACCCCGCGGTGCCCAGCCACGGCGAGCCCGTGAGGTTGACGCGGGTGGTTCGCCCGGGGGTGACGACCAGCGTCCGTGGTCCCTTCAGCAGCACCGTCGCCCCCCAGCGCTGCGCTGCCTCGGTGGCGTGGCCCAGCGGCTCGGCCTCCACGGCGTCGCGCTGCACGCCGAGCATCACGGCCAGCTCACCGGCATGGGGCGTCAGCAGCGCCGGCACCTCGAACGCGTCCGGCACGTGCTGCAGCGCGCTCGCGTCGATGACGACCGGCACGCCGTCGGCCAGCGCGGCCGTCAGCCGGGCCTTCGCGTCGTCCCCGCTGCCGGGTCCGACGACCCAGGCCTGCACGCGTCCCGTGCCGGCCACGACCTCGGGCGCGCGGTCGACGACGCGGCGGCTGAGATCGGCGTCGCCGACGAAGCGCACCATGCCCGCCAGGCCGGTCAGCGCGCCGGCGACGCACAGGTGGGCCGCCCCGGCGTACTGCGAGGAGCCGGCCGCGATGCCCACGACGCCACGGGCGTACTTGTGGCTCGCCGGTGACCGCAGCCAGCCGAACGTCTCGGCCAGCAGGTGTCCGTCGGACGGCTCGATGGCCTCGACGCTGGGCTCCGGGAGATGCGGACCGAGCCCGATGTCGACCAGCTCGGGGATCGCCCGCTCGCCTCGCCCCGCCGCACCGGCGGCCGGACCGATCAGCAGCGCGTTCTTGTAGGCGCCGAACGTGATCGTCGTGTCGGCCACGACGTGCACGGGCGGCAGGGTCGCACCATCGACGTCGACGCCCGAGGGGACGTCGACCGCGACGGTGTGGGGGCGGGCGCCGGTGATCCAGTCGGCCCAATCCGCTGCCCGGCCGGCCAGCCCTGGGCGGGCCCCGATGCCGAACAGCGCATCGAGGCAGTACCGCTGCTGCGAGGGCCCGTCGACGACGTGCGCACCGGCCTCGAGCGCGGCGGCGAGCCCGTCGCGGTGGACCGTGGCCGGATCGAGCAGGCACAGGTCGACGCGCACGCCCCGGTCGAGGAGGCGGACCGCGGCGTACAGGGCATCGCCGCCGTTGTTCCCCGGCCCGACCAGCACCACCACGACCTCGCCGGCCGGGATGTCGCCGAGCGCGTCGGCGAGCCCCCGCGAGGCCCGCCGCATGAGCTCACCGTCCGGCAGAGACGCCGCGAGCGCCTCCTCGGCCGCCCTGATGTCGTCGACCAGGTGGGCCGTCAGCATTCGGTCACCACGAAGGCCGTGGCGACGCCGGCGTCGTGCGAGATCGACAGGTGGGCCGTCCGGAGGCCGAGCTCGGTGAACCGGTCGAGCGCCGCCCCACCCAGCCGGAACTCCGGCGCGCCGTGGGCGTCGTTGACGATCTCGATGTCCTGCCACGACAGGCCCGCGGGGGCCCTCAGCGCCTTCACGAACGCCTCCTTGGCCGCGAACCGGCCCGCGAGCGACTCGGGCGGGAGGTCGGCCTCGGCAGCGGTGAACAGCCGGTCGCGCAGCGTCGGCGTGCGTTCGAGCGACATCGCGAACCGGTCGAGGTCCACGACGTCCACACCGATCCCGCCAATCGTCATGTCGGAGAGATGCTCACTCGACCGTGACCGACTTGGCCAGGTTGCGCGGCTGGTCGACGTCGTGCCCCAGCTGCCCGGCGAGCTCGCAGGCGAAGATCTGCAGCGGCACCGTGGCGACCAGCGGCTGCAGCAGCGTCGGGACCTTGGGCAGCCGGATCAGGTGATCGGCGAACGGGACGACGTCCATGTCGCCGTCCTCGGCGAGCACGATGGTGCGTGCGCCGCGGGCCCGGATCTCCTGGATGTTGCTGACGATCTTCTCCTGCAGCTGGTCGCGCGCCTTGGGCGGCACGATCACGAAGACCGGGACGCCCTCCTCGATGAGGGCGATCGGACCGTGCTTGAGCTCGCCGGCCGCGAAGCCCTCGGCGTGGATGTAGGCCAGCTCCTTGAGCTTCAGCGCCCCCTCGAGGGCCACGGGGTAGCCGACGTGACGTCCGAGGAACAGGATGGAGCGCGATCCGGCCAGCTCGGCGGCGAGCTTGCGCACCTGGTCGCCCTCGTCGAGCATCCGCTGGATGCCGGCCGGGGTCTTCTCGAGCTCGGCGATGATCGTGGCGATCTCGTCGCCGTACTTGGTGCCCTTGACCTGGGCGATGTAGAGCGCCAGGAGGTAGCAGGCCACGACCTGCGCGAGGAAGCCCTTGGTCGACGCGACCGCTACCTCGGGACCGGCGTGCGTGTAGATGACCGCATCGGACTCGCGCGGGATCGTGGAGCCGTTGGTGTTGCAGATCGACAGCACCCGGGCGCGTTGCTGCCGGGCGTACCGGATCGCCATCAGGGTGTCCATCGTCTCGCCCGACTGGCTGATCGTCAAGACCAGCGTGGTGCGGTCGAGGATCGGGTCGCGGTAGCGGAACTCCGAGGCGAGCTCGACCTCGCACGGGATGCGGGTCCAGTGCTCGATCGCGTACTTCGCGGTCATGCCGGCATAGAACGAGGTGCCCGCCGCGACGATGATGACCTTGTCGACGTCACGCAGCTCGCCGTCGGACAGGCGCATCTCGTCGAGCTGCAGCTGACCGTCGATCGTGTGGCGACCCAGCAGCGTGTCGGCGACGGCCTGGGGCTGCTCGTCGATCTCCTTGAGCATGAACCACTCGAAGCCCCCCTTCTCGGCCGCCGAGACGTCCCAGTCGACGTGGTACTCCTTCGTCACCGCAGGCGCACCGAAGAAGTCGGTGACGACGATGGCGTCGGGGGTGATCGTCACGACCTGGTCCTGGCCGAGCTCGACGGCGTCGCGGGTGTACTCGATGAACGCCGCGACGTCCGAGCCGAGGAAGTTCTCCCCCTGGCCGCGACCCACCACGAGCGGGGAGTTGCGCCGCGCGCCGACGACCACATCGGGCTGGGCAGCGTCGCAGATGACCAAGGTGAACGCGCCCTCGAGCCGGCGGCACACGGCGCGCACGGCGTCCGAGAGGTCGGGCGTCCGCGCGAGCTCGTCGTGCAGGAGATGCGCGACGGTCTCGGTGTCGGTCTCCGAGACGAGCTCGTGGCCAGCCGCCTCGAGCTCGGCCCGCAGGGCGGCGAAGTTCTCGATGATGCCGTTGTGCACCACCGCGACGCGCTCGGCTGCGTCGAGGTGGGGATGCGCGTTGACGTCGTTGGGCGCCCCGTGGGTGGCCCAGCGGGTGTGGCCGATGCCGGTGTGCGAGTGCGGCAACGGACGGGCCGCGAGCTCGGCGTCGAGGTTGACCAGCTTGCCCGCCTTCTTCGCCGACATGATGGTGCCGTCGCCGACGAGCGCCACGCCGCCGGAGTCGTAACCGCGGTACTCGAGGCGTCGCAGGCCCCCCATGACGACGTCGAGAGCGGAGCGCTGACCGACGTATCCAACAATTCCGCACATGCGTCCAGCCTACCGGCGTGGGTGCTGCGACCCGTGGACGCGGACGCCTCAACGGGGCCCGCATGCACCATTCCCGCGGCGGTCGCGCGAGAATGGGGTCATGACGCGCGAGCACTCACCGTATGTCGAGCTCGAACGAGCCGCGTGGGCCGAGCTCGCAGGTGACGTCCAGCAGCCCCTCAGGCCGGCCGAGCTGGAGCGGGTTCGCGGCATCGGCGACGAGCTCGACCTCGAGGAGGTCCGGCAGGTCTACCTGCCCATGACCCAGCTCATCAGCATGCGCGTCCGCCTCGCCGCCGCGCTGTACGAGGCCACCGAGGAGTTCCTGCACGCCCCGCAGTCGCGTCGCACTCCCTTCGTCATCGGCATCGCCGGATCGGTCGCGGTCGGCAAGTCGACGACGGCCCGTCTGCTGCGTGAGCTCCTGGCCCAGTCCCCCGACCACCCGGTCGTCGAGCTCGTCACGACGGACGGCTTCTTGTTCCCGAACGCCGAGCTCGAGCGCCGCGGACTGCTCGGCCGCAAGGGCTTCCCCGAGTCGTACGACCGCAAGGCCCTGCTGCGCTTCGTCATGGAGGTCAAGTCCGGGGTCGAGGTCGTGACGGCCCCGGTGTACTCCCACCTGACGTACGACCGCACCGAGGAGGTCGTCACCGTCAAGGCGCCCGACATCGTCATCGTCGAGGGGCTCAACGTCCTCGCGCCGGCCCGGCCGCGCGGAGACGGCTCCCCCGGCCTGGCGGTCAGCGACTTCTTCGACTTCTCGATCTACGTCGACGCCTCCGGCAAGGACCTGCGCCGTTGGTACATCGACCGCTTCCTCGCCCTGCGCAAGACGGCCTTCGCCGACCCGGAGTCGTACTTCCACCGCTACAGCTCGCTCACCGACGAGCAGGCGATCGACCGGGCCAGCGAGCTGTGGGACACGATCAACGCGCCCAACCTCAAGGAGAACATCGCCACGACCCGCGGACGCGCGTCACTGGTGCTCCGCAAGGGCCCCGACCACACCGTCGAGTGGGTCCGCCTCCGCAAGATCTGACCCCACCCCTTCCCGTGACCGCCCCCTTTCCCGCGAGTGGTGCGATCTCGGGAAAATGGGACGGCGTGTCGCCCGGAGATGCACCACCGGGCGGCGGCTTTGCACCACTCGGTCAGAGCGTGCGGACGTACTCGCCGGTCCACGCCGTCTGCCGGAAGCCGAGCTTCTCGTTGACCGCGATCATGTGCGCGTTGCTGGCGGCATTCTCCGTCGTGATGCGGCGCCGCCCCTCCAGAAGATCGGCGGAGGCCTGCAACGCACGGGTCTTCAGCGCCAGGCCCAGGCCGTGCCCCCGGTGCTCGGGCCGCACGAGCGTGTCCCACTGGTAGACCTCGATCCCGTCGGCCGGAAAGGCCAGCTGGGTGTGCCCGACCAGCTCACCGCTGCCCGCTCGTGCCACCACGACCTGCATCTCCCGGCCGACCCGGACGAGATCGGCCTCGTCCTTGCGCACCCGCGCGGCGTCCCAGTACTCGTCCTCGAGGCCCGCGTCGCCGCTCGGCGCCTCGCTGGTCAGGATGCGACGCAGGTCGGCGTACTCGTCGACCCACTCGTCCGGGCACGGACCACGCCAGGTCTCGAGCGTGTAGTGCGGGTCGAGCTCAAGGGGCAGCAGCTGGGCAGGCAGCGACAGCTCGCGGACGGCGTCCATGATGTCGAGCTCGAAGCCGTGAGCCTCGACGAACCAGCGCCCGGCGTCCCCTTCCTCGTCGACACCCCACACCGGCATCGCAAAATCCGTCGACCGGCCGCTGGCGCGACTGATGCCGATCAGCTGCTCCAGGACGGCCGAGCCGTGTCCGCGGCGGCGGTGCTCGGGCAGCACGACGACCTCGAGGAACGCGAAGTCCGTGTTGTCCCGCAGCGGCATGACGACCCAGCCGCCCGCGACGGGAGCACCGTCGAGCCGGCCGAGCAGTGCGATCTTCGCGCCGTACTCGTCGTCGGTCAGGTTGACCCGCTTCTCGGCAGCCAGCCACGCGCCGTCGAAGTCGCGCGTCAGCGATCGGGCGTACACGTCGTAGAGGGCCTCGAAGCTCGGCGTGTCCGAGAGGTCGACGCGCTCGATCACCAGCATGCCGTCATCCTATGGCCGCGGCGAGTGGTGCAATCCGCACCGCGAGTGGTGCAAGTTCGGACGACACGCCGTCTCGGATTCCCTAAGATGCACCACTCGCGGTACCCCGGCGGGCGGGGGTCAGGGGGTGAGGGTCTTGCGGACGACGTCGGCGAGGTGCTGGGCGACCTCGGCCGCCTCCTCGTGCGTCGTGGCCTCGACCATGACGCGCACCAGCGGCTCGGTGCCGGAGCGCCGCAGGAGCACCCGGCCGGTGTCGCCGAGCTTCGCCGTGGCGATCGCGACCTCGCCCAGCAGCGTCGGATCGGTGTCGGCACGGCCCTTGTCGACACCGGGGACGTTGACCAGCACCTGCGGCAGCCGCGTCATGACGGCGGCGAGCTCGGACAACGTCGAACCCGTCTGGCGCATGCGAGCGGCCAGGTGGGCCGCCGTCAGCACGCCGTCGCCCGTCGTGGCGTAGTCGCCCATGATGACGTGACCGGACTGCTCGCCCCCCATGTTGAAGCCGCCGGCGCGCATCGCCTCGAGGACGTAGCGGTCGCCGACGGCCGTCTGGATCACCGTGAGGCCCGCAGCGCCGAGCGCCTTGACGAAGCCGAGGTTGCTCATGACCGTCGCGACGACCGTGTCGTCGGTCAGGCGGCCCGCATCGCGCGCCGCGAGCGCGAGGATCGCCAGGATGTGGTCGCCGTCGACGATCGCGCCGGTCTGGTCGACCGCGAGGCACCGGTCGGCGTCGCCGTCGAAGGCGAATCCCGCGTCGGCCCCGTGCTCCACCACGGCCTTCTGCAGATCGTCGAGATGGGTCGAGCCGCAGCCCTCGTTGATGTTGAGGCCGTCGGGCTCGTCGTGGATCGCGATGACCGTCGCGCCGAGCTGCTCGAACACGTCGGGTCCGACCTCGTGCGCCGCGCCGTTCGCGCAGTCGAGGACGATCGTGAGTCCGTCGAGGCGGCTGGGAGTCGACTCCACCAGGTGCTTGACGTAGGCGGCGACGCCGGCATGGCTGTCGCCGATGCGTCCCACGTCCGCGCCGGTCGGACGGTCCCACGGCTCCTCGAGGCGTTGCTCGATCAGGAGCTCGAGGTCGTCGTCGAGCTTGAGCCCACCGCGGGCCAGGAACTTGATGCCGTTGTCGGGCATCGGGTTGTGGCTGGCCGAGATCATGACGCCCATGTCGGCCTCGAGGTAGGACGTCAGGAACGCCGCGCCCGGGGTCGGCACGACCCCCAGGCGGTGCACGTCGACGCCCGCAGAAGCAAGGCCCGCGACCACCGCGGCCTCCAGGAATTCTCCGGAGGCGCGGGGGTCACGGGCCACGACTGCTGTGGGGCGCTGGTCGGCGAAAGCACCAACCTCGCCCAGGATGTGGGCCGCGGCGACCGCGAGGTCGACGGCGAGCTCGGCGGTCAGATCACGATTCGCGACTCCGCGAACGCCATCCGTGCCAAAGATCCGACCCACGTACGATCAGCGCTTGCTGTACTGGGGCGCCTTACGTGCCTTCTTGAGGCCAGCCTTCTTGCGCTCCTTGATGCGCGAGTCGCGCGTCAGGAGTCCGGCCTTCTTCAGGACCGGACGGTTGGCCTCTTCGTCGATCTGGTTCAGCGAGCGGGCGACACCGAGGCGCAGCGCGCCGGCCTGACCGGTCATGCCACCACCGGTGACACGCGCGATGACGTCGAAGCGGTCCTGCAGACCGGTCTCGGCGAAGGCCTCCTTGGCAATCTGCTGGTGCAGCTTGTTGGGGAGGTACTCCTCGAGCGGCTTGCCGTTGACGGTCCACACGCCGGTGCCCGGCACGATGCGGACACGAGCGATGGCCTCCTTGCGGCGACCGGTAGCGGCGCCGGGAGCGATGGTCGCCGGCTTGCTGGACGTCTCGGACGAGCCAGCCGTCTCCGAGGTGTAGGCAACACCCTCGGAGTTCGCCTGGAACTCGGTCTCTTCGGTGGTGGACGGTGCGGTGTCAGTCTGAGCCACGATGATTGCGCTTCTCTTCTTTACTGGGAGATCTGCGTGATCTCGAACGGCTGGGGCTTCTGGGCGGTGTGCGGGTGCTCGGGGCCGGAGTAGACCTTGAGCTTCGTGATCAGCTGATCACCCAGACGGTTCTTGGGGAGCATGCCGCGGACCGACTTCTCGATCGCCTTGCGGGCATCCTTGTCCAGCAGGTCACCGTAGGCGATGGACTTGAGTCCACCCGGGTAACCGCTGTGACGGTAGGCGAGCTTGTCGGTGCGCTTGTTGCCCGACAGAGCCACCTTCTCGGCGTTGACGATGATGACGAAGTCGCCACCGTCCACGTGCGGTGCATAGGTCGGCTTGTGCTTGCCGCGCAGCAGCGTCGCAGCCTGGACGGCGAGACGGCCGAGGACGATGTCCTGAGCGTCGATGACGTGCCACTGACGGGTGATGTCAGACGGCTTGGGGCTGAACGTGCGCACGGCGTGACCTTCTCGTTCTTGGATGTGGGTACGGTTCTGAGATCCAACTCTGGTGGTCGTCGCCCAGGGCAGAGCCACTGGGCACAACGACACACTCGGTTAACCGCCAGCGGCCACGAAGGTCAAAACGAGGGGCGCACCGACCCCGATGAGTGTTGCCGCTCACATCGGTCTAGGTTGGAACCGGTAGGCAACATCTCAGCCTGCCACTTTGCCACGTCACAGGAGACCCATCGTGACCGAGAACAACACGCTGACAGTTCGCGACAACCGTACGGGCGAGGAGTACGAGCTCCCCATCACCGACGGCACCGTTCGCGCCGGAGACTTCGGCAAGATCGGCAAGACCGATGACGAGCCCGGCCTCGCGGTCTACGACCCGGGGTTCACCAACACCGCCTCCACCCGCAGCGCCGTGACCTACATCGACGGCGACAAGGGCATCCTGGAGTACCGCGGCTATCCCATCGAGCAGCTGGCCGAGAAGTCGACCTATCTCGAGGTGGCCTACCTCCTCATCCACGGCGAGCTGCCCACCAAGGAGCAGCACGAGCAGTGGGTCCACGAGGTCACGTTCCACACGTTCGTCCACGAGAACCTCAAGTCGCAGCTGCAGGGCTTCCGCTACGACGCGCACCCCATGGGCATGCTGCTGTCGAGCGTCGGCGCGCTGTCGACGTTCTACCCCGAGGCCCGCAACATCTCCGACCCCCAGGTCCGCCACGAGCAGGTGGTCCGCCTGATCGCCAAGATGCCGACGCTGGGCGCCTGGTCGTTCCGGCACGCACAGGGCAAGCCGTACGTCTACCCCGACAACGACCTGACGTACACCGAGAACTTCCTCTCGATGCTGTTCAAGATGAGCGAGCAGAAGTACAACCCGGACCCGCGGCTGGCCAAGGCCCTCGAGGTCCTGTTCATCCTGCACGCCGACCACGAGCAGAACTGCTCGACCAACGCCGTCCGCTCCGTCGGCTCGAGCCAGGTCGACCCGTACTCGGCCGTCAGCGCCGGAATCGCGGCTCTCTACGGCCCGCTGCACGGTGGCGCCAACGAGGCCGTCCTGAAGATGCTCAAGCGCATCAAGACGCCCGAGAACATCCCGGCGTTCATCGAGGGCGTCAAGAAGGGTGACGAGAAGCTCATGGGCTTCGGTCACCGGGTCTACAAGAACTTCGACCCGCGCGCCACGATCATCAAGAAGGCCGTCGACGACGTCT
>JAOPWZ010000128.1 GCA_025965435.1 Aeromicrobium sp. | reverse complement strand
GCGGTTCGGGTACGGGGTCGTCCGCGACTTCACCGGCCACGGCGTCGGACCGGCGTTCCACGACGGGCTGGTCGTGCCGCACTACGACGACCCGGGCTACGACACCGGCATCCAGCCCGGCATGACGTTCACGATCGAGCCGATGCTGACGCTCGGCTCGATCGAGTGGGACATGTGGGACGACGGCTGGACCGCCGCGACCCAGGATCGGTCGCGGACGGCCCAGTTCGAGCACACCCTGCTCGTGACGAGCAGCGGTGCGGAGATCCTCACCCTCTCCTCGTGAGCCCTTCGACCGGCTCAGGGACCAACTGGAGTCTCAGGATCACCGAGTCTCAGGGGATGTAGTTGAACTCGTCCGGGTTCGGGCCCGTGCGCTCGTCCTTGTTGAGGGCGCTGATGAGACCCATCTCGCCGTCGGCGAGCTCGAAGTCGAAGATGTCGAAGTTCTCCTCGACGCGGCTGCGGGTGACCGACTTCGGGAAGACGATGTCGCCGCGCTGGATGTGCCAGCGCAGGACGATCTGGGCCGGGGTCTTGCCCTTCTCGGTCGCGAGACCCGTGATCGCGGGGTTGTCGAGCACCAGGCCCTTGGCGATCGGCGACCACGCCTCGGTGGCGACGCCGTGCTCGGCGTTGACCGCGCGCACGTCGTCCTGCGTCAGGAAGGGGTGCACCTCGATCTGGTTGACGGCGGGCACGATCTGGCCCTCCTGCACGACCCGGCGCAGGTGGGTCGGCTGGAAGTTGGAGACGCCGATCGAGCGGGCCCGGCCGTCACGGTAGACCTCCTCGAGGGCCTTCCAGGTCTCGACGAAGTCGACGTCGATGCCCGGCAGCGGCCAGTGGATGAGGAACAGGTCGACCTTGTCGAGGCCGAGCGCCTCGAGCGTCCCCTCGAACGCCTTCAGGGCGTCGTCGTGGGCGTGGAAGCCGTTGTTGAGCTTGCTCGTCACGAAGATCTCGTCACGCGGGACGCCCGACTCACGGATCGCCTCGCCGACGCCCTTCTCGTTGCCGTACATCTGCGCGGTGTCGATGTGCCGGTAGCCGACCTCCAGCGCGGCGAGTGTCGCGTCCTTCGTCTCGTCCGGGTCGATCTGGAAGACGCCGAATCCCAGCTGCGGGATCTCGACGCCGTTGTTCAAGGCAATGGTGGGAACGGTCATGGGTGCTCCTGGGGGTCGCGGGTGAGGCCACACCTCGTACGAGGGGCCAGCTGTCTTGACACTACCCACGCATCCCCATCGCGAAACGCTGTCGACCCGACGCTCGCCGGATGCGCGGCACGATCGGTCGGGGCGAATGAGCCGGCCTGTAAGCCGGATCCTGTCGGGTCGGCGGATTGCTCCGTCGACCCGGGCGACCATCCATCTGGGACGCCCATTGCTGGACGCCTCGTGCAACCTACCCGCTGACATGGGACGAGCAGCCCGTCAGCGCAAGCACCGCTTCGCGAACGAATTGGTGCTCTCTTGGTCTTGCTCCCGGTGGGGTTTACCTAGCCGCGCCGGTCACCCGGAGCGCTGGTGAGCTCTTACCTCACCGTTTCACCCTTACCCGCACCCCGAAAGGCCGCTGGCGGTCTGATTTCTGTGGCACTGTCCCGCACGTCGCCGTGGGTGGCCGTTAGCCACCACCGTTGCTCTGTGGAGTCCGGACTTTCCTCGACCCGTCCTGACGGACGCGCCGCGGCCGCCCGGCCGACTCATTCGCGTCGCCGATCCTACCCTCGATCGCGACCACCCCCTCGCCCGGCGACCACGCAGGGACGTCCGATAGGCTCGAGCCACGAAAGGGAGTAGTCCCCAACGGCTGTGTCGACATACTGAGCTCCACGAACGTGTGGGGATCCGGTGCAGCAGGCCACCACGATCCACCGATCGTGTGGCGGACGAGACTTTCGACCAGATGTGTCATTGACATTCCTGGTCGAGGACTCGTCGATCGCGGCTCTTCGTCCAGGCGGACGAGGGGCTTTTTCTCATATGGATGCGTTCTTGCTGAGCACCGCGGTGATCTTCGTGGCGGAGCTGGGCGACAAGAGCCAGCTGATGGCCATGACGTTCGCGACCCGCTACAAGATCCGCGACGTCATCATCGGCATCACCGCCGCCACGGCGATCGTGCACCTCGCCTCCGTCGGGATCGGCGCGTGGATCGGGGACAGCTTCGCCGACAGCCAGCACGTCATCTCGATCGTCGCCGGCATCGCCTTCCTGCTGTTCGCGGCGTGGACGTGGCGCGGCGACGAGCTGACCGAGAACGAGGCCGAGAAGGCCCGTCTCAGCCAGGGTGCCGCGATCCTCGCGGTGAGCGTCGCGTTCTTCCTGGCCGAGCTCGGCGACAAGACGATGCTCGCGACGATCACCCTTGCGACCCAGGAAGGGTGGCTCGGCACGTGGATCGGCAGCACGGTCGGCATGGTCGCGGCGGATGCCCTGGCCATCGTCGCCGGTGCTGTCCTCGGCAAGCACCTGCCGGACAAGGTCATCAAGATCGGCGCGACGCTGGCCTTCGTCGTGTTCGGCGTCCTGCTCATCGCCGAGGGCGCCGGCTGGCTGTGAGCGGCGCACGCATGGTGCGTAGGGTCGTCCCGTGCTGATCCTGCTTCCCCCGTCAGAAGGAAAGACCAGACCGACCGCGGGGACGCCGCTGGACCTCGACGCCTTGTCGTTCCCGGTCCTGACACCGGTCCGCGAACAGCTGCTGCGCGCGCTCGTGAAGCTCTGCAACGGCCAGCAGAAGCGGGCTGCCGAGGTGCTCGGCCTCGGCCCCACGCAGGCCGACGCCATTGCGATCAACGCGGTGCTGACCGAGCAGCCTGCTGCCCGGGCCGACGAGATCTACACCGGGGTGCTGTTCTCCGCCCTGGACCTGTCGTCCCTCGACGACGCGTCGCGACAGCGCGCCGACACGTCACTGGCGATCGCCAGCGCGCTGTTCGGGCTCCTGCGACCGGCGGACCGCATCCCCGCGTACCGACTGTCGGGCACCGTCACGCTGCCGCGCCTGGGCACCGTCGCGGGACGCTGGCGCACCCCGCTCCCCCGCGTCATGGCCGACGCCGTCGGCGACGGCCTCCTCGTCGACCTGCGATCGGGCACCTACACGGCGCTCGGCAAGCCGCCGGCCGAGCTCGCCGAGCGGACGGCCACGATGCGCGTGCTGCACGAGCACGACGGCCGGCGCAAGGTCGTCAGCCACTTCAACAAGGCGACGAAGGGGCGGATCGTCCGCGGGCTCCTCGAGTCCGGCGCCGAGCCCCGCACGATCGACGAGCTGCAGACGGCGCTGGCCGATCTCGGCTGGACGGTCGAGCGGGCCGGGAGCCGGCTGGACGTCGTGGTGGCCGAGGTCGCCCTGACCTGAGTCGACGAACGTGGTCAGGGAACCAGGTTGAAGTTCCGCAGCGACCCCGGCCCGTCGGCCCACCACTGCACCGTGGTGATCGATGCGGGTGACAGCTCCATCTTGTAGATGACCTTCATGGGAGCCTCCAGCGCGTGCCGCACCAGCAGCTTGATCGGCGTCACGTGGCTCACGACCAGGACCGTCCGGCCCGCGTACGCCTGCACGAGACGATCGCGCGCTGCGGCCACGCGCTCGTCGACCGCGTCGAATGCCTCACCGCCCGGTGGGGCGACCGCAGTCGACCGCAGCCACGCCCGGAGCTCCTCGCCCCAGCGCTCCTGGATCTCGGCGAACGTGTAGCCGTCCCAGTCGCCGAACGCCGTCTCGATGACACCGTCCTCGATCTCGACCGGCAGCCCGAGCACGTCGGCGACGGCGGCGGCCGTCTCCCGGGTGCGCCGAAGCGGTGAGGCCACGATCGCGTCGATGCCCCCGTGCTCCTTGAGCCACAGGGCGGCGCGGTGGGCCTGCTCGTGACCGACCTCCGTCAATCCGGGATCGGCGCTCCCGCTGCCGCTGAACACCTTGCGATCGGTCGAGGCGGTGACGCCGTGGCGCAGCAGGACCAGCGTCGTCGCGGCACCGGACGCACCCCCGCCCCAGCCGCTCGCTGCCGGCTTGGCGGGCATCGGGTGCGCAGCAGCGCCGGGTCCGGTCACCAGCCCCGTGCCTCCGTCGCGCTGACTGTCGAGGGCCGCGTTGGCGAGGGCGTCGGCCGCTGCGTTCTTCTCGCGCGGCACCCACGTCCAGACCGTCGCGGGCGGGACGAGCCGTTGCGCCGAGGCAGCCAGCGGCTTCATGTCCGGGTGCTTGATCTTCCAGCGGCCGGCCATCTGCTCGATGACGAGCTTGGAGTCCATGCGCACCTCGAGCTGCGCGTCGGGCGTGTGCTCGTTGAACAGCTCCAGCCCGGCGATGAGCCCGCTGTACTCCGCGACGTTGTTGGTCGCCACCCCGATCGTCTCGCCGCGCTCGGCGATGACAGCGCCGGTGTCGGCGTCACGGATCAGCGCGCCGTACGACGCAGGTCCCGGGTTGCCGCGCGAGCCACCGTCGGCCTCGATGATGACCCGCGAGGTCACAGGCCTGACTCGGGGGTGCGCACGAGGATGCGGCTGCACTCGGGGCAGCGCAGGACCTCGTCCTCCGGCGCGGCGGCCAGCTCGCGCAGGTCGGCACCGTTGATCTCGAGGCGGCAGCCCTCGCACCGGCGGGCCCGCAGCGCGGCCGCGCCGATGCCGTACTGGTGGCGGATCTTGTCGTAGAGGGTCGTGAGGTCGGCGGGCACGCCCGCGGCGGACGAGGTGCGCTCGGCCTGGGCCTCGGCGGCCTGCTCGTCGATGGCCGCGATCGCGGCGTCGCGCGCGGCGGTCAGCTCGTCGAGCTGGACGCGGATGCCGTCGAGGTCGCCCTGCACGTTGGTGAGCCGCGCCTGGGCCTCCTCGAGCGCCTCCATGATCTCGAGCTCCTCGTCCTCCAGCGTCGAGATCCGACGCTCGAGCGCGACCAGCTCGTGCTGCAGGCTGGCGAGGTCCTTGGGGTTGCTCACGGCGCCGGAGTTGAGACGCTCCTCGTCGCGCGTGCGGCGGGTCTTGACCTGCTCGACCTCGGCATCGGCCTTCTTCTGGGCGCGGCTGAGGTCGGAGACGGCGGTGTCGTGCTCGATGCGCTGACCATCGAGGTCCTTGTACTTCGCCTCCAGCTCGGTGATCTTCGCGAGCTCGGGGAGCGTGTTCTTGCGGTGCTGGAGCTGGGCGATCAGGGAGTCCTGAGCCTGCAGGTCGAGCAGCGCGGCTTGGGCGGTGGGGTCGGCTTTCACAGTCACACCGTACCCGGCAGGTGGGCGGTCCATGGATCGGTCACGATCGTCGACACCCGCGACTCGACACCCGGCAGGCGCGCCGTCAGCGCCTCGGCCACGACCGGCAGCCAGGTCCACTCCGCCGACCAGTGCGGGACGTCGATGACCGCACAGGCATCGGGCTGTTCCAGGTGCTCGCTCACCGGGTGGTGCCGCAGGTCGGACGTCACGTAGACGTCGGCTCCCTGCGCCTGCGCCGCGGGCAGGAGGAAGTCGCCGGAGCCGCCGCACACCGCCACGGTCTCCACGAGGCGGTCGGGGTCACCCGCGATGCGCACCGCGCTGTGGTGGGACGGCAGACGCTCCGCCACCTGCTGGGCGAACACCTCGAGTCGCAGCGGTTCGGCCAGCGTCCCGATGCGGCCGCTCCCGCGGGCGGGATCGTCGTCGGGCTCGAGCGGGCGGACGTCCGTGACGCCGAGGGTGTGGGCCATCGCCTCGGAGACACCCAGGGGCGGGCAGTCGGCATTCGTGTGGCAGGTGTGCAGCGCGATGCCGTGCTCGATGAGCGTGTGGACCACGCGCCCCTTGGGGGTCGTCGCCGCGACCGAGGTGACGCCCTTCAGCCACAGCGGGTGGTGCACCACGACGAGGTCGGCACCCCATTCGACGGCCTCGTCGATGACGGCTCGCACGGGATCGACCGCGAACAGCACCTTCGTGACGGAGGCAGCGGGATCGCCCGCGACGGTGCCGACCGCGTCCCAGTCATCGGCCCACCGGGGGTCGTACAGGCCGTCGAGGACGGAGATGACGTC
>JAOPWZ010000126.1 GCA_025965435.1 Aeromicrobium sp. | reverse complement strand
CAGCGAGATGTCGCGGGTCTCGACCTCGACGCCGGCCGTCGAGGCGTAGGCCTCGATGACGGGGAGGAACGAGTAGGTCGCCAGTGCGGGCGCCTCGTCGGTGTGGGTGTAGATGATCTTGGCCATGAGTGCGGCGACTCCTCCGTTGGGGTGCGCGAAAAATCCTTTGACATCAAGATATCTCACGTCGGCATTGATCCCCAGAGTCCCCTCTTCCCCCACATCCATTCATCTGAGACGATCCATTTCCGCGTCACGTCAGCGTCGACGGACTCCGGTTCCGCCCGATCGGGAGGTTCTCATGGTCATCACCTTCGTCGTCCTCGGCGTCGCCATCGTCGTCGCGGTGGTCGCAACGTGCCTCCTGCGGTCCCCCGCCTCGTCGACCCGCAAGCGTCGGCGGCGGTCCGGTGAGTACGGTGCGGCCGGAGGCGGGGCCTACTGGGCCGGCGGCGGCGACGGCGGCTCCTCGGGCGGCCACGACGGCGGCAGCTCGTGCGGCGGAGGCTCCTCCTGCGGTGGCGGGGGTGGCTGCGGCGGCGGTAGCGGCTGATGCCCCGCTCACCGCTGGCCGGTCTCGGGGTCGGCGCCGGCTGGCGTCCCGGCATCGCCGAGGAGCTGCTGGAGCAGACCCGCGGCGGCATGCGGTTCGCCGAGGTCGTCGCGGAGAACGTGTCGCCCGGCGGGCTCCCGGCCGCCCTGACCGAGGCGATCCGCTCGGGCCTCACGGTCGTCCCGCACGGGGTCACCCTGGGCCTCGCCGGCGGGGCGGCACCGGATGCTGACCGGATCGACCGGCTGGGGGCCCTCGCGACGGCCATGGGCGCTCCCCTGGTCAGCGAGCATGTCGCCTTCGTGCGGGCCGGCCGGCCCGCTGCGGGCACGGATGCGCTCCACGACGACGTCCTGGAGGCCGGGCACCTCGTGTCCGCGGCACGAAACCCGGACTCGCTGGCCGTGCTGGTCGACAACGTCCGGACGACCCAGGCGCGACTGCCCGTCCCCCTGGCGCTGGAGAACATCGCCACGACCCTCGCGTGGCCCGAGTCGTCGATGGACGAGCCGGAGTTCCTCACAGCGCTCACGCAGGCCACCGGCTGCTACGTCCTGCTGGACGTCGCGAACCTCCACGCGACGTGCTCCGCGCTGGGCGGCGACCCGCGCGAGCAGCTCGACCGCATGCCGCTGGATCACGTGGCGTACGTCCACGTGGCGGGCGGCTTCACCGATCCGTCGGGCGTCTACTGGGACACGCACGCCCATGACATGACCGAGGACGTCCTCGACCTCCTCACACATGTCGTCGACCTGCTGGGGCGCGACGGTCCTCCGGTCCTCCTCGAGCGGGACACCGACGTCGACGCCGAGATCGTGAGGTCGGAGCTGGCGCGGGTGCGGCGGGCTGTGCAGCGTCCCCGGGTGACGTCGTGAGCCGGCAGGAGCTCGAGCGCCGCCAGCAGCACGTCCTGCAGTCGCTGCTGCGCGGGCAGGTGCCGGACGGCTTCGATCCCTGGTCCGCCGAGCTGACGACGCGGGTCCTGCGGACCAAGCGGCGCAGCGAGGCGGTCGCAGCGGTCCCGGGCCTGCGGGAGGTCGATGATCTCGTCGATCGCTTCGACGCCTGGGCCGGCCGCCACGAACGGCGAGGATGCGCGCACGACGACGTCGTCGACTTCCTGGTCGCCGATGACGGCCCGCTGCCGGAGCCACTGGCCTCGATCCGGGCGGTCGAGCGCGTCTACCGGTGCCGCACGACGTGGGCCAGGGACCGTCGTCCGCAGCAGCGCCCCTGGGTCGTCGGCCTCGGTGGCCGGGTGTGGCATCTCGGGCCGCGGACGGTCCGCTGACCGACGAACGGACGCCGCGACCATGCCCGGCAAGATTTCCGGACGCTGCTGCGCTAGTTTCGGAACGTATCTCCAGATTTCCGCACCGTTCAAGGAGCACATCTCGTGAGCACAACTCCCGTCAAGGTCGCCGTCACCGGCGCCGCCGGCCAGATCGGCTACAGCCTCCTCTTCCGCCTCGCCAGCGGCGCGTTGCTCGGGCCCGACACGCCCATCCAGCTGCGACTGCTCGAGATCACTCCGGCGCTCAAGTCGCTGGAGGGCGTGGTCATGGAGCTCGACGACTGCGCATTCCCCACGCTCGACTCGGTCGAGATCGGCGATGACCCCGCCCACATCTTCGACGGCGTCAACCTCGCCCTCCTGGTCGGCGCGCGTCCCCGCACCAAGGGCATGGAGCGCGGCGACCTGTTGTCGGCCAATGGCGCGATCTTCACCGGCCAGGGCAAGGCGCTCAACGACAACGCCGCCGACGACGTGCGCATCGGCGTCACCGGCAACCCGGCCAACACCAACGCGCTGATCGCCATGAGCAACGCCCCCGACATCCCCCAGGAGCGCTTCTCCGCGCTGACGCGCCTCGACCACAACCGCGCCATGTCCCAGCTCGCGGCCAAGACCGGCTCGAAGGTGGCGGACATCAAGAAGCTGACGATCTGGGGCAACCACTCCGCCACGCAGTACCCCGACATCTTCCACGCGGAGGTCGGTGGCCGCAACGCCGCCGAGGTCGTGGGCGACCAGTCGTGGATCGAGAACAGCTTCATCCCGACGGTCGCGCAGCGCGGAGCCGCGATCATCGAGGCGCGTGGCGCCTCGTCGGCCGCTTCGGCCGCGTCGGCCACGATCGACGCCGCGCGCACCTGGCTGACCGGCACGCCCGAGGGCGACTGGGCCTCGATGGCGGTGCGCTCCGACGGCTCGTACGGCATCCCCGAGGGCCTGATCTACTCCTTCCCCGTCACGACGAAGGACGGCGACTGGGAGATCGTCCAGGGCCTGGACATCGACGACTTCAGCCGCGGACGCATGGACGCCACGGCTCAGGAGCTCATCGAGGAGCGCGACGCCGTCAAAGAGCTCGGCCTGATCTGAGCGCCCGCCGCGCTGACGAGTCACGCAGACCCGCTGAGGAGTCACTGGGGGCGCCGCACCGCGGCGCTACGTGACTCGTCGGCGGGTCTACGTGACTCGTCGGCGGGACTGCGTGACTCGCGGGCGGGTCAGCCCGGCTGGTTGGGGATCAGGATCGGCAGGACGATCAGCGCGACGCCCAGCGTCCCCATCCACACCATGTCGAAGGCCTTGCCGCGCACGCGCAGCATGCCCGTGTGGTCGATCGGCACGACGAAGCGCACCAGCGCCCCGGCCACGAAGGCCAGCCCCATCGCCACCACGCCGGGGCGCCACTGTCCGACCGCGACCAGGACGAGCCCGATCGCGACGACCAGCAGCTGCAGCAGATAGAACTGCGAGCCTCGGCTGCGTGGCAGCCTCACGGGTTCAGGCGCTCGGCGGTGTCGACGACATTGGCCAGCAGCAGCGCCCGGGTCATCGGACCGACCCCGCCGGGGTTCGGCGAGATCCAGCCGGCCACCTCGTAGGCTGCCGGATCGACGTCGCCGACGATGCCGTTCTCGTCGCGGCTCACACCGACGTCGAGCAGCGCCGCACCCGGCTTGACCATGTCGGCCGAGATGATGCCCGGCACTCCCGCCGCGGCGATCACGATGTCCGCACGCCGCACCTCGGCCGCCAGGTCCTTCGTACCGGTGTGGCAGAGGGTCACCGTCGCGTTCTCGCTGCGCCGCGTCAGCAACAGGCCCATCGGACGCCCCACGGTGATGCCGCGACCCACCACCACGACGTGCTGGCCGGCGATCGGGACGTCGTGGCGGCGGAGCAGCTCGATGATGCCCCGAGGCGTGCACGGCAGCGGCGCCTGCTTGCCCAGGACCAGCCAGCCGAGGTTCGTCGGGTGCAGGCCGTCGGCGTCCTTGAGCGGGTCGATGCGGCCGATCGCGGCGTTCTCGTCCAGGCCCTTGGGCAGCGGCAGCTGCAGGATGTAGCCCGTGCAGATCGGATCGGCGTTGAGCTGGTCGATCGCGGCCTCGACCTCGGCCTGCGTCGCCGTGTCGGGCAGGTCGATGCGGATCGACTCGATGCCCACCTCGGCGCAGTCACGGTGCTTGCCCGCGACGTACCACTGGCTGCCCGGATCGTTGCCGACCAGGATCGTCCCCAGCCCCGGCACCACGCCCTTGTCACGGAGCGCGGTCACCCGCTCGCGAAGCTCGCCCTTGATCGCGGCCGCAGCCGCCTTGCCGTCCAGGATCTGCGCAGTCACGGGGACGATTCTCCCACGTCACGCCGGTCATCCGGCGGCAGGCAGCGATCTGGAGCGCCATGGGCCGGCGCATAGACTTTTCCCTCAACGGGTTCACGCGCACCCGCCGAGCTGGTGCGGCGTACAAGGATGATCGAGGAGCGACGATGGCCACCCGTGCCCAGCTGTCCCAGGAGCGCAGTCGGCTGCGCCGCGAGGAGCTGCTGGCGGCCGCGATCGAGCTGTTCGCCGAGGGCGGCGCGCGGGCGATCACGCACCGCGCCGTCGCATCGCGAGCCGGCCTCCCGCCGGCCACGACGACGTACTACTTCGAGTCGATCCACGAGCTCATCCGCGAGGCGCTCGGCGCCCACGTCGTCCAGTGGACCCGCGAGCTCGACGCCCTCGCCACGGTCGACCTGCAGGCAGGTGCGAGCCTCGACGACGCGACGGCCCTCTTCGACACGGTCTTCGCGCGGCGCGGACCCGAGGCTGCCGCGCTCGAGCTGTCCATCTTCCTCGCCGCGACCCGGGAGCCGCAGCTGCGCGACCTGGCGGACGCGGGCCTGGTGTCGATCGAGTCGCTCGCGGCGTCGCTCCTGGCCCGGGTCGGGGTCCCCGATCCGGAGGCGATCGCGGCCGCCGTCGTCGCCCTGATCGCCGGTACGGCGGTGCGCCGTCAGTCAGGACTCAGCTCCGATCACGCCGAGGCCCGCATCCTCACCACCGCGATCCGTCAGCTGGTCGCCGCGCACGTGCTGGGGGCCGCCGAGGTCGACCGCGTGGTCGCCGCGCTCCGCGAGCCGACCGCCTGACCGTCCGGGGCGCTGAGGGCCGCTGCCTCATCGCGGCCGGTCAGCGCACCCGTCAGTGGAAGAAGTGCCGCGTCCCGGTGAAATACATGGTCACGCCGGCCGCCTTGGCCGCCTCGATCGACTCGTCGTCGCGCACGGAGCCGCCCGGTTGGACGACGGCCTTCACCCCGGCATCGAGCAGCACCTGCAGTCCGTCGGCAAAGGGGAAGAAGGCATCGGACGCCGCCACGGCGCCCGTCGCCCGCTCGTCGCCGGCCCGCTCGACGGCCAGTTTGCACGAGTCGACGCGGTTGACCTGTCCCATGCCGACGCCGACCGAGGCGCCGTCCTTGGCCAGGAGGATCGCGTTCGACTTCACAGCGCGGCACGCCGTCCACGCGAACTGCAGGTCGGCGAGGGTGGCCTCGTCCGCGGGCTCGCCGGCGGCGAGGGTCCACGTGGTCGGGTCGTCCCCGTCGGCGTCGACGTGGTCGACGCGCTGGAGGAGGACACCGCCGCTGACGCCGCGGAACTCGGTGGCGCTGGGGGTCTCGTCGGACGGGACGCGCAGGATGCGGATGTTCTTCTTGCCCTGCAGCACCTCGACGGCACCGGGCTCGTAGTCGGGAGCGACGATGACCTCGGTGAAGACCTCGGCGACCTGCTCCGCCATGGCGACGCTGACGGCCCGGTTGGTCGCGATGACCCCACCGAACGCCGACACGGGATCACAGGCGTGGGCCCGGGCATGCGCCTCGGCGACGTCCGCGCCGACCGCGATGCCGCACGGGTTGGCATGCTTGATGATCGCGACGGCCGGAAGCTCGAAGTCGTACGCGGCCCGGCGGGCGGCATCGGTGTCGACGTAGTTGTTGTACGACATCTCCTTGCCGTGCAGCTGCTCGGCAGCGGCCAGCCCGCCCCGGCCGTTCTCGTAGAGCGCGGCCTGCTGGTGCGGGTTCTCGCCGTAGCGCAGCACCGCCGACTTGTCCCACGTCGCGCCGGTGAAGTCCGGCCAGCCGTCCTCGCTCGGGGCGTACGCGCTGGCGAACCACGACGCGACCGCGACGTCGTAGGCCGCGGTGTGCGCGAAGGCCCGGGCAGCGAGCCGCTTGCGCTGCTCGAAGGTGAAGCCGCCGGCGCCGAGCGCCGCCCGGACCTCGTCGTACGCCGCGGGAGACACGACGACGGCGACGCTGGGGTGGTTCTTGGCGGCAGCGCGGACCATCGACGGGCCGCCGATGTCGATCTGCTCGACACACTCGTCGGGCGAGGCTCCCGAGGCGACGGTGTCGGTGAACGGGTAGAGGTTGACGATCACGAGGTCGAAGGGCTCGATCTCGAGGTCGGCCAGCTGCGCCACGTGATCGTCGAGTCGCAGATCGGCGAGGATGCCGGCGTGGACGCGCGGGTGCAGCGTCTTGACACGTCCGTCGAGGCACTCGGGGAAGCCGGTGAGCTCCTCGACGGGGGTCACGGGGACGCCTGCGCCCTCGATGACCTTGGCGGTCGAGCCGGTCGACACGATCGAGACGCCGGCGGCGTGCAGGTCGCGGGCGAGCTCCTCGAGACCGGTCTTGTCGTAGACCGAGACGAGGGCGCGCCTGATCGGACGCGTCGAGGATTCAGGGCTGGTGGTCATGTGTGTCTCCTCCGAGCCGTACGGCCCGGTCATCGAGGTGGAAGCCGTTGCGCGCCAGGGCGCCGACCCATTCGACCAGCATGGCGCGCTCGCTGGTCTTGATCCGTTCGTGCAGGGTGCTCTCGTCGTCGCCGTCGAGCACCGGCACGGCCACCTGGGCGACGATCGGGCCGGTGTCGACCCCTTCGTCGACCACGAAGAGCGTCGCACCGGTGATCTTGACGCCGTAGGCCAGCGCGTCGCGCGGCCCGTGCATGCCCGGGAACGCGGGCGACAGGGCGGGGTGGGTGTTGAGCGTGCGTCCGCCGAACAGGGCCAGGAACGCCGGCCCCGCGAGCTTCATGAAGCCGGCCAGCACCACCAGGTCGGGCTCGTACGACGCGACTTTGTCGGCCAGGGCGACGTCCCACGCCGGGCGGTCCTCGAACTGCGATGTCGGCAGCACGAAGGTGGGGATGCCGTGGCGCTCGGCCCGCGCCAGCCCTTCGATGCCGTCGCGGTCGGCGCCGACGGCCACGATCTGGGCTCCGTACTCAGCCGCGGACGACGCGTCGATCAGCGCTTGGAGGTTGGTGCCGCTTCCAGAGACGAGCACGACCAGGCGCGCTGGTGTCCGAGGGGCGGGAGGCACGGGCACCACGATAGTGGGCGAGGACCGCACCGAGTGCGCCGCCCAGCGCCATCGCCGGCACGGCGACGAGCAACGGGGTGAACGTCGGCGGTCCGGCCTCAGCCAGCCGTCCGGGCCCGATGGCCCCGTTGGAGAGCCCGATCAGCACGCCGAGCACCAGTCCGGCGCTCGCGCCCGCGGCGGCACCGAGCACGACGCGGGGCACCAGCCCCGTCCGCTCGCCGGGATCGACCCGCCAGCCGCTCAGCATCCCGCCGAGCAGCGGCACCAGCCCGAGGACGAAGACCCAGCCCGGGAACTCGCCCGGCGTCGGCAGGGCGGCGAGCAGGGGGAAGCCGGGCACCTGGCCGAGCTGCGAGCCGGTCAGGTCGACCGACGTGTTCGAGCCGATCGCGAAGCCCGGCCCGACCAGTGCCGAGGCGGTCCACAGGACGAGCGTCGGGACCGCCAGGACCGATCCGACGGCCAGGGCCAGCCCACCGCCCAGGCCCGGATCGAGCAGGGCCCACAGGTCTCCCGCCTGCTCGACGTTGAGCACCAGCAGCGCCGCCACGATGACCGCGGCCGCACCCAGCACGGCGAGCAGGCCAGGGACGGCGGCCCGTACCGCGGCCCGGATGCCGTCCGACGTGGTGAACCACCAGCGGTCGGCGTCGCCGTGGCGGAGCACCGACCCCCACACGGCCCCGAGCCCACCCACGATGAACGCCGAGAACGCCGCCCGGACGACCGAGGTGTGGACGTCTCCCACGTTCGTCGCGGCCGAGGCGATCGCCGCGATCGTGCCGTAGGCGCCGGCCGAGGCGGCGGCGAACGCGGGGAGCTCGTCGAGCGGATCGGCCACGACCCAGGCGGCCGCGCGGGCGACCAGGCCGACGCACAGCAGTGTTGCTCCGAGCGGCACCAGGCCGATCGACACCGGCCCGGCGTCGATGCCCGAACCGAGCGACACGAGCCAGACGCGGATCGTGGTGCGTGCCAAAGAACCTGCTGAGAAGCCGGAGCCGCCGTGAGCGATCACCACGACGATTGCCGCGGCGGCCCACGAGAGAACCGCTGCTGCGATCGCCGTCAGGAAGGCCGGCCGGAGGTAGGAGGACTCAACGGGCGCGGGCACCGCTTCATCCTCCCTGTAAAGTTGCCGCGTTGCACACAGGCACGCCGGACGTCCGAAGGAGGCTGACATGACTCGCGTCGACGAGTTCAACAGCTTCTACTCCTCGACCTTCGCCGACGCCGTTCGTGTCACGTACGCGGTCTGCGGCGACCGGCAGGTCGCCAACGAGTCGACGGTCGACGCCTACCGTCGCGCCTGGCGCGACTGGACCAAGATCCGCGACCGTCATCCCCTCTCGTACGTCCGCAACGAGGCCTGGAAGATCACGGCGCTCAGCCGCGGCACCCACCCGTTGCGTCGCCGTCACGAGGAGGACAGCGACACCGAGCTCCTGGGCGCGCTGCACGACCTGCCGGTCGACGACCGGCGGCTCATCGTGCTGATGACCCTCGGCAACACCGACCTGGAGGAGGCGTCCCGCGAGGTCGGGCTGCCCGCCGAGGAGGGTATCGAGAACGTCACGACAGCCCTCGCGCAGCTGGAGTCCGCGCTGGGCGAGAGCATCGATGCGATCGAGCGCCGCATGCATGGCCTGGCTGCCGCGACCGACTCGCTCGACATGCCGCCGGCCGCCGACGTGCGCAGCGCCGCCCGGCGCGGCCGCCGGCGCAACACCATCCTGCTCGTGGCGGCGGCCATCGCCGTGATCTTCGGCGGAGGGCTCGTCGCCACCGACGGTGACGCGCTCGCCACCAGCGCCGACCTGCCCCGGCGCCAGAAGATCGGCGCCGAGCGGCCCGATGTCGTGCTGGACGCGCGCAAGATCGACGCCGGCAACCTGCTGGCCGCCGGCCAGGTCGCGACGCTCGACCCGTCGAAGACGTGGACCGTGGAGGGCACCGACGACGACGTCGCCAACACGACCCCCTACGCGACCTGCCCGACGCAGCGCTACGCCGACCCCGACCCGCTCAGGGTGTTCGTCCGGGCCTTCACCGGCGACGGTCCGGGCAATGCCCGCGTCGCCCAGGCGATCGAGGTCTCCCGCAACAGCAAGATCGCCACGCAGACCTACCAGCAGCTGGTGCAGTGGTACTCCGACTGCGAGCATCCCCGCGTCCAGCTCGTCGCGGCGTACACCGTGCAGCGCCCCATCGGCGACTTCCAGATCCTGTCGCTGCGCTCCCACCGCTCCCCGGAGCGGACCTTCACGGTCGGCTTCAGCCACTCCGGCAAGGTCACCAGCACGCTCGTCCACGAGACGGACGGCGCCGAGGGCCCGGACATCGAGGCGTTCGCCCAGACGCTCAACGCCTCGGTCGCGAAGGTCTGCAAGGACAGCGGCGGCGAGTGCTCCGACTCGATCCAGGTCCTGAAGACCGACCCACCGCCGACGACGGAGGCGCCGTCGTTCCTCGGCATCGTCGATCTCCCCCCGGTCGCCGACATCGACAGCGTGTGGGCCGCGGCGCCGTTCTCGGCCGCGACCAACCCCGCGGCGACCCAGTGCGACAAGGCCACCTACACCAGCAAGTCGGTCACCTCGGCGAGCTCGCGCGTGTACGTCCTCTACCAGGCGCAGGGGCTCCCCCAGGAGTTCGGCGTGGCAGAGACGACGGCCCGGTTCTCATCGCCCAAGAAGGCCAAGGCCTTCGTCCAGGAGATCACCGGGCGGATCGACGGCTGTGGCGACGAGATCTTGTCGGCCGAGGTCGACCAGTCGCGCAAGGTCAAGGTCGCCGCCGCGTCCGGCACCGCGTGGCGCGTCGGCTTCGAGGTCGCCGACGGCAAGAAGATCTACTACCGCACCGCGATCGTGCGCCGGGGCGCCGACGTCGCGCAGGTGACGTTCACGCCGGCCGGCGAGTACGACATCACCCAGAACGAGTTCACCAAGATCGCGCGCCGCGCCGCCACCCGGCTCAAGTACGCCGGCTGACCCGCCCCTTGAGCCTGGCCTCTGCCCCTTGAGCCTGTCGAAAGGGACGCTCAGTCGCCGCCGAGCCCGCCGCTCAGGCGTCCGTGCCGCTCGGCGCTGGGGCCGTCCAGGCCGACGATCTCGACCGTCTTGCCCTTGCGCTGGTACTTCGTCGTGATGGCATCCAGCGATGCGACGGTGGAGGCGTCCCAGATGTGCGAGCGCGACAGGTCGATCACGACCCGGTCGGGATCGTCGGCGTACTCGAACTGGGTGTAGAGGTCGTTGCTGGACGCGAAGAACAGCTCACCGGTCACGGCGTAGACCGCCCGCCGCGCTCCGTCCGCGTCCTCCTCGATCGTGCGTGTGGTCTCGGTCAGGTGCGCCACCCGTCGGGCGAACAGCGTCATGGCGACCAGGACGCCGACCGCGACACCGATCGCGAGGTTGTGGCTCAAGACCGTGACGGCGACCGTCGCGAGCATCACGGTCGTCTCGCTCTTCGGCATCCTGCGCAGGGTCGCCGGCCGGATCGAGTGCCAGTCGAAGGTGCCGACCGAGACCATGACCATCACCGCGACGAGTGCGCCCATCGGGATCAGGGCGACGACGTCGCCGAACCCGACGACGAGCACCAGCAGGAGCACGCCGGCCAGGAAGGTCGAGATGCGCGTGCGCGCGCCCGAGACCTTCACGTTGATCATGGTCTGGCCGATCATCGCGCAGCCGCCCATGCCGCCGAAGAAGCCCGTGACGATGTTCGCGACGCCCTGGCCCCAGGTCTCCCGCGTCTTGTCGGAGTGGGAGTCGGTGATGTCGTCCACGAGCTTGGCGGTCAGCAGCGACTCGAGGATGCCGACCAGCGCCATCGCGAGCGCGTACGGCGCGATGATCTCGAGCGTGTGCAGGGTGAACGGCACGTCCGGCACGAACCATGACGGCAGGCTGTCGGGCAGCTCGCCCTGGTCGCCGACGTCGGGGACGTTGATCGCACCGATGATCGTGAAGGCGGTCAGGGCCACGATGGCGACGAGCGGCGCCGGGATGACGTCGTTGGCCCGTGGGAATCCCACGATGATCGCGATGCCCACCGCGATCATGGGGTAGACGGCCCACGGCACGTCGATCAGGTGGTCGATCTGCGCCTCGAAGATCAGGATCGCCAAGGCGTTGACGAAGCCGACCATGACCGATCGCGGGATGAACCGCATCAGCTTGGCGACACCGGCGACAGCCAGGAGGATCTGGATGACGCCGCCCAGCAGCACGGTCGCGATCAGGAAGTCATATCCGTGGTCGCGCATGACCGGGGCGACGACGAGCGCGACGGCACCGGTGGCGGCCGAGATCATCGCAGGACGACCGCCCAGGAACGCGATCGTCACGGCCATCGTGAACGAGGCGAACAGGCCGACGCGCGGGTCGACCCCGGCGATGATCGAGAACGAGATGGCCTCGGGGATCAGGGCCAGCGCGACGACCAGACCGGCCAGCACCTCGGTGCGCAGCATCCGCGGTGAGCGGAGCGCGTTGCGCACGGTGGGTTCGACGTTCTCGCGGTTGGTGGCCGACGACGAGGGGGTCACGATGAATCCGTCCGGGACTGGGTGTGAGGGGTTGCGGACTCGGCCGCAGACGACGGACGCGCCCCCGGTCCGAGGACCGGGGGCGCGTTCAGCTGGTCGGTGTCAGACCAGGTTCTTCAGGATCTCGCGCATCAGCGCAGCCGTCTCGGACGGCGTCTTGCCGACCTTGACGCCCGCAGCCTCGAGCGCTTCCTTCTTGCCCTGCGCGGTGCCCGCACCGTCGGAGACGATGGCGCCGGCGTGGCCCATCGTCTTGCCCTCGGGAGCCGTGAAGCCCGCGACGTAGCCGACGACCGGCTTGGTGACGTGCGCCTGGATGTAGGCCGCAGCCTTCTCCTCCGCGTCGCCGCCGATCTCGCCGATCATGACGATCGCCTTGGTGTCGGGGTCAGCCTCGAACGCCTCGAGGGCGTCGATGTGCGTCGTGCCGATGATCGGGTCGCCGCCGATGCCGATGGCGGTCGTGAAGCCGTAGTCACGCAGCTCGAACATCATCTGGTAGGTCAGCGTGCCCGACTTGGAGACCAGGCCGATCGGACCCGAGCCGGCGATGTTCGCCGGCGTGATGCCCGCGAGCGCCTCGCCCGGCGTGATGATGCCGGGGCAGTTCGGGCCGATGATGCGCGTCTTCTTGCCCTGGGCGTAGGCCCAGAACTCGGCGCTGTCCTGGACCGGGACACCCTCGGTGATGATGACCAGCAGGCCGATCTCGGCGTCGATCGCCTCGATGACGGCGTCCTTGGTGAACGCCGGCGGGACGAAGGCGACCGACACGTCGGCGCCCGTCTTCTCGATGGCCTCGGCGACGCTGCCGAACACGGGGAGCTCGACGGTGTTGCCGTCGGCGTCCTTGTGCTCGACCGTGGTGCCGGCCTTGCGGGCGTTGACGCCGCCGACGACGTCGGTGCCGGCGGCGAGCATGCGGGCGGTGTGCTTGGAGCCCTCACCACCGGTGATGCCCTGGACGATGACCTTTGAGTCCTTGGTCAAGAAAATTGCCATGTCTGCCCCTTAACCGTTCGCCAGTTCGGCGGCCTTGTCGGCCGCGCCGTCCATCGTGTCCACCTGGGTGACGAGCGGGTGGTTGAACTCGTTGAGGATCGCGCGACCCTCCTCGACGTTGTTGCCGTCGAGGCGCACGACCAGCGGCTTGGAGGCCTCGTCACCGAGGAGCTCCAGAGCGCCCTTGATGCCGTTGGCGACCGCGTCGCAGGAGGTGATGCCGCCGAAGACGTTGACGAAGACGCTCTTGACCTGCGGGTCGTTGAGGATGACGTCGAGGCCGTTGGCCATGACCTCGGCGGAGGCTCCTCCGCCGATGTCCAGGAAGTTGGCGGGCTTGACGTTGCCGTGCTTCTCACCGGCGTACGCGACGACGTCGAGGGTGCTCATGACGAGACCCGCGCCGTTGCCGATGATGCCGACCTGGCCGTCGAGCTTGACGTAGTTGAGGCCCTTGGCCTTGGCCTTCGCCTCGAGCGGATCGGCTTCTTCGTGCATGACGAAGTCCTCGTGGTGCGGGTGACGCACCTCGGAGGCGTTCTCGTCGAGCGAGACCTTGCCGTCGAGCGCCTCGAGCTTGTCGCCCTCGAGACGGGCCAGCGGGTTGACCTCGACGAGCGTGGCGTCTTCTTCGACGAAGACCTTCCACAGCGCCTGGATCATCGTGACGGCCTGCTCGGCGAGCTCGGCCGGGAACTTGGCCTCCTCGACGATCGCGCGGGCCTTGGCCTCGTCGACGCCGGTGCCGGCATCGATCGGGATCTGGCGCACGGCCTCGGGGTTGGTCTTGGCGACCTCCTCGATCTCCACACCACCCTCGACGCTGGCGATGCACAGGTAGCTGCGGTTGGAGCGGTCCAGGAGGAAGGAGAAGTAGTACTCCTCGATCGGCGGGGTCGCCGGCGTGACCAGCACGCGGTTGACCGTGAGGCCCTTGATCTCCATGCCCAGGATGTTCGACGCGTGCTCGAAGGCGTCCTCGGGAGTCTTGGCGATCTTGACGCCGCCGGCCTTGCCACGTCCGCCGGCCTTGACCTGGGCCTTGATGACGGTGACGCCACCCAGCTGCTCGGCTGCGGCCTTGGCATCGTCGGCGGTCTGGACGACAACGCCGAGCGTCGTCGCGACGCCATGCTTGGCGAAGAGTTCCTTCGCCTGATATTCCATCAAATCCACGGTGGTGTCCGTCCTCGGTTGGAGTTCCGCTGCACTCAAGGGATCGGCCGGAGGCCGTCACACAAATGAGCCTTCGCGACTCTATCCGTTAACCCGTAGTTAAAGCGCGTTGAATGCGTCACACAACGGACTCGACGGCGACATGAGGGACGCCCAGCTCGGCGCACAGTCGCTCGATCAGCTCCAGCGTGCCGGCGTCGGCGTGGACCACGATGCGGTCGGCGTCCTCCGACACGGCGGTGCGGACGAGGTGCTCGGGCGTCTGCCGGGCGCCGACGAAGATCACCTCATGACCCGCGTCGCGCAGTCGTCGCCCGGCGGATCGTGCGTCGTCGTCGCCGACAGATCCCACGACGATCCGGTCACCGGCCATGTCCCGCATGCTGCCACAGGGTGAAGACCGTCACAGCCGCTGCCCCGTTCCACGCGGGACGACCGATCCACGTCCACCCATTATTCCCATTCGGTTTCGTCGGTCACCATTCCTCGGCTAGGCTCGGGACGTTCGTCAATCACCGTTCCGGAGGTCATCTGCGTGTCATCGTCTGCGCCCAAACGCCGACTTGACGTACGTCAGCAGACCCCGCAGCGCACGGCCGGCAAGCGAGCCGCCCAGCGCCGCCGCACCCGCCGCATCTTCACCCCCACCCCGGCCATGGCCGGCGCCTTCGCGCTGATCCTGGCGGCCTTCGGCTCTGCCGTCTTCGGTGGCTCGGCGGACGGCAACTCGCTCGCGGCCGAGAAGTACCAGACGATCAGCCAGAGCTACACGGGTCCGGACCAGACCGATGTCGACGTCAGCCGCAGCTTCGACCGCGAGACGCTCGACCGCCAGGCCAAGGCCCAGGCGGAGCAGAAGCGCCTGGCCGACGAGGAGCTCGCCGCGGCCGTCGGCAAGGAAGCCGAGCAGCTCGCGTTGAACCGGTGGGTCATCCCGGTCACCGGCTACCGGATCAGCGCTCGCTTCGGCCAGAGCAGCGGCCTGTGGTCGACGGTGCACACCGGACTCGATCTCTCCGGTCCCTCGGGCAGCACGATCGTCTCGGTCGGCGCCGGCACGGTCGTCTCCACCGCCTATGAGGGCGCGTACGGAAACCGCACGATCATCCGCCTCATCGACGGCACCGAGATCTGGTACTGCCACCAGAGCAGCTTCGCCGTCTCCCCCGGCGACCAGGTCGGCCCCGGCGACGTCATCGGCTACACCGGCTCCACCGGCAACGTGACCGGCCCCCACCTGCACCTCGAGGTGCACCCGGGCGGCGGCGGCCCCGTCGACCCGTACGCGGCCCTCGTGGCCCACGACGTCACCCCGTAACATCCCCGGCAACATCCCCGGCGCACGTCCCCGCTGAGTGTGACGTTTGCGCGCCGGTCTCCGCGGGGCGTCAGCCCGAAACGTCACACTCAGCGGGTTGGTGGGTCTCAGAGCTTCTCGACGGGGGCGTAGCGCAGCAACAGGCGCTTGACACCCAAGGAGCCGAAGTCGACCGAGGCGACGGACTTCTCGGCCTGCCCCTCCACGGCGATGACCGTACCGAGGCCGAAGCTGTCGTGGCTGACCCGGTCGCCCGGTGCCAGTGACACGATCTCGCGGTCGGCCTTCTTCGACCGGGCGGCGACGTTGGACGACCGGAACGACGCCTGGGCCGTGGCGGACGGCTGGCTCGGTGTCCACTGCGTCGGCGGCGACGCGAGCCGGCGCCAGTCGACGAGCGCCGCCGGCAGCTCGTCGAGGAAACGGGAGGCCGGGTTGTACGACGGGGCGCCCCAGGCCGCTCGGGTCGTCGCCCGCGTGACGTAGAGCCGGGTCTCGGCGCGGGTGATGCCGACGTACGCGAGCCGCCGCTCCTCCTCGAGCTCCTTGACGTCGGCCAGCGAGCGCATGTGCGGGAAGACGCCGTCCTCCAGACCGGTCAGGAACACGACGGGGAACTCCAGGCCCTTGGCCGTGTGCAGCGTCATGAGCGTCACGACACCATCGCCCTCGTCGGGGATCTGGTCGGCGTCGGCCACGAGGGCGACCTGCTCCAGGAAGGCCGCCAGCGATCCCGCGCCCAGCGTCGGCTCGTCGGAGATCGCCTCGACCGCGTCGGACTGCTCCTCGTCGACCACCTCAGCCTCGTCGACCGTGCTGGCGCCGACGACGAACTCGCGGGCGACCGCGACGAGCTCGGCCAGGTTCTCGACCCGGGTCTCGTCCTGCGGGTCGGTGCTCTGCTCGAGCACGGACAGGTAGCCGCTGCGGGTCAGGGCCGCCTCGAGCACCGCATCGGCCGGTGCGCCCGTCTCGGCCATCGTCATGAGCTCGGACATGAACGACGTGAACGCCTGGATCGCGTTGAGCGACCGGGTGGCCAGGTCGGGGGCCTCGTCGGCGCGGGTCAGCGCCTCCCAGAAGCTGATGTCGTGCAGCGTCGCGAGGCGCTGGATCGAGGCCTCGGCCCGGTCGCCGATGCCCCGCTTGGGCTCGTTGATGATGCGGCGCAGCGACACCGTGTCGCGCGGGTTGACCAGCACGCGGACGTACGCGAGGGCGTCCTTGATCTCCCTGCGCTCGTAGAACCGGACGCCGCCGACGACCTTGTAGGGCAGGCCGACCCGGATGAAGACCTCCTCGAACACCCGGCTCTGCGCGTTGGTGCGATAGAAGATCGCGACGTCCTTGGAGAACACGTCGCCGGCGTCGACCAGCTTGTCGATCTCGTCGGCGATGAACTGGGCCTCGTCGCGCTCGTCGTCACCGACGTAGCCGACGATCTTCTCGCCATCGCCCTGGGCCGACCACAGCTGCTTGTCCTTGCGCCCCTCATTGCGGCTGATGACGGCGTTGGCCGCCGACAAGATGGTCTGGGTCGAGCGGTAGTTCTGCTCCAGCAGGATCGTCGTGGCGTTCGGGAAGTCGTCCTCGAACTCCAGGATGTTGCGGATGTTGGCGCCGCGAAACGCGTAGATCGACTGGTCGGAGTCGCCCACGACGAGCAGGTCGGAGTCGGCGTCGGTCAGCTCCCGGATGAGCTGGTACTGGGCGTGGTTGGTGTCCTGGTACTCATCGACCAGGATGTGCCGGAACCGGCGACGGTAGGTCTCGCGGACGTCGGGCCAGGCCTGGAACAGGTGGACCGTGTTCATGATGAGGTCGTCGAAGTCCATCGCGTTGGCCGACTGCAGCCGTGCCTGGTACGTCTTGTACGCCTCGGCGTAGATCTCCTCGGTGGGGTTCTGTGCCCGGCCCGCCGCGGCCTCGTGGTCGACGAGCTCGTTCTTGAGGTTGGAGATCCAGTTGAGGACCGCGCGCGGGTTGACCTTCTTGGGATCGAGCTCCATGTCGCGGCAGATCAACGTCATGAGCCGGCGCTGGTCGGCCGAGTCGTAGATCGTGAACGACGACGTGAACCCGAACCTGGTGGCCTCACGCCGCAGGATGCGGACGCAGGCGGAGTGGAACGTCGAGACCCACATCATGCGCGCGCGGGGCCCGACGAGGTCGGCGACGCGCTCGCGCATCTCGGCGGCGGCCTTGTTGGTGAAGGTGATCGCCAGGATCGAGCCCGGATGGGCGCCGCGCGCCGCGATGAGCCACGCGATGCGGCGGGTCAGCACGCGGGTCTTGCCGGACCCGGCGCCCGCGACGACGAGCAGCGGCCCACCCGGGTGCGACACCGCCTGTCGCTGCGCGTCGTTGAGCCCCTCGAGGAGGGTCTCGGAGCGGGGGCGCCGCTTGTCGGCGGAGCCGGGGGCAGCGACGGGCGGACCACCCATCGGGGGTACGGGGAACGGCAAGGTCATCGTGCCCCCAGCCTAGTTGCCGCGCCCGACAGCGACCGCAGCGGTTCGGGCCGTCCTAGACTGGCCTGTCATGGATCCCCACGTCAGCATCCGGACGGCGCGCGAGCCCGATCTCGACGCGTTGACCGATGTGTGGGAGCGAGCCGCGCGCTCGTCGCACGCCTTCATGGATCCGGACGACTTCAGCGCCATGCGACCATTCATCCGTGACTCGTACCTCCCCTCGATGGACGTGCGGCTGGCCGAGCTCGACGGCGACGCCATCGCCTTCGTCGGCGCCCACGACACCCATGTCGAGCTGCTCTACGTCGACCCGCCCTTCCACGGACAGGGACTCGGCACGCGCCTCCTCGACGACATCAGCGCGACGAGCGTCGAGGTCTACGCCGACAACACGACGGGCGTCGGCTTCTACCGCTCCCAGGGCTTCGTCGAGGTGCTCCGCCGCGAGCGGGATGCCGCCGACCGGCCCTACCCGATGGTGGTGCTGAGACGGTGAGGCTGACGATCGACCACAGCGGTCCCGAGGCGCCGTTCGAGCAGCTGCGCCGCCAGATCGCGGAGGGCGCCGCCGACGGCTCGTACCCGGCCGGTCACAAGCTGCCCACGGTCCGGGGCCTGGCAGCCACGCTCGACCTGGCCACCAACACCGTCGCCAAGGCCTACCGTGCGCTCGAGACCGACGGCGTCATCGAGACGCGCGGACGCAACGGCACCTTCATCGCCTCCCGTCAGGCGCCCGACGAGGCCACGGACGACGCCGCGCGCGCCTTCGTGCTGCAGGCACGGCGGCAGGGACTGTCGCGCGACGAGGCGGTCCGCCTCCTCGAGCGCCACTGGGGCTGATCCGCGCCCAGAACCGTTGGCCGCACCCGATAGCGTGGCGACGTGCCGTTCACCGCCGTCCTCCTGCTGCTGCTCATCGCCGGCATCGCCGTGCTCGCCCTCGCCCTGAGCGGCGCCGGGAGCCCCGACCGCTCCCACGAGGCGTCCCCGCGTCTGCCCGGCCACGACATCCAGGACCAGCTGACCCGGCGCGACCGCCCCGAGCAGTAGCTAGTCCGCGAGGGTGTTCGGCCGGCGCCAGCTGCGCTCGAAGGGCAGCCGCCACGCCCTCGGTGCGATGAGCTGGTGGATCGCGTTGGGGCCCCAGGTGCCCACCGCGTACGGCCGGACGGGCGGGATGTCGTTGAGCAACGGCTCCGACAGCTCCCAGAGCCGCTCGATGCCCTCGGCGGTCGTGAACAGCGTGTGCTCGCCGCGCATCGCGTCGTAGATCAGCCGCTCGTAGGCCTCGAGGACCTGGCCGGCGCGCTCGGTCTCCTTCATCCGAACTGCATGCTGAGCTTGTCCAGGCGCATGCCCGGCCCGGGGCGCTTGCCGTAGAACGACAACGACATCCGCGACTCGTCCGCGAGGTCGAAGGTCAGGTGGTCGGGCCCGGCAAGGCCGACACCCGATCCGGTCGGGAACATGCTCTTGGGCGGCTCCCTGAACGCGATCGAGATGATGCGCGCCCCCTCGGCGAGCTGCTTGCCGGTGCGCAGGTAGAACGGCACCCCGGCCCAGCGCCAGTTGTCGATCTCGACCTTGAGCGCCACGAACGTGTCGGTCTCGGAGTCGGACGCGATGCCGTCCTCGTCGCGGTAGCCCTGGTACTGACCGCGCACGACGCTGTGCGGGTCCAGCGGCAGCATCGACCGGAAGACCTTGTTCTTCTCCTCGCTGATCGAGTCGGAGTCCAGCGACGTCGGCGGTTCCATGGCCATGAACGCGAGCACCTGGAACAGGTGGGTCACGACCATGTCCTTGAACGCACCGGTGCCCTCGTAGAACCCCGACCGTCCGACGAGCGACAGCGTCTCGGGCACGTCGATCTGCACGTGGTCGATGAAGTTGCGGTTCCAGATGGGTTCGAACAAACCGTTCGCGAACCGGAACGCCAGGATGTTGAGCGCCGCCTCCTTGCCCAGGAAGTGGTCGATGCGGAAGATCTGCTCCTCGGCGAAGACGTCGTGCAGCTCGGCGTTGAGTGCCTTGGCGCTCGCGAGGTCGGTGCCGAACGGCTTCTCCATGATGATCCGCGAGCGCTCGACGAGCTTCGCGGCGTCGAGCGTGTGCACCACGTCGAGAGCCGCCTTGGGCGGGACGCTCAGGTAGTGGAGCCGGCGGGGTGCGCCACCCAGCTCGTCCTCGAGGGCCCTGGCCGCCGCGGCCAGGGCCTCGGGTCCGGCCGTGACGTTGACGTACGACAGCTTGGGCGCGAACTCGCTCCACTGCTGCTCGTCGACCTCGCGGGTGCTGAACTCGCGGTACGCCTTCTCGGCGAACTCGCGGAAGTCGTCGTCGTCGAACTCGTCGAGCGAGACGCCGATGATTCTCGAGTCCGGCACCAGCCCGGACTGCAGCAGGTGCATGATTCCCGGCAGCAGCTTGCGCCGGGCCAGGTCGCCGGTGGCGCCGAAGAGCACGATCAGATGGGGCTCGTCCATCACCTCAGGCTAGACCCGTCAGGTTGCCGCGGCGTGAACTTTCGCCTGCGAGGTGCGAGATTCAGCGCGTCGCGTTGAAGCTGCGCAGGATGGCCCGCGGCGCGATCCGCTCCAGGTACTTGTTCGACGGGTTCTTGGTCATCTCGACCGTGATGACGGCGCTCTGGGGGTGGTGCTTGCGGAACCACATCGAGTAGGTGCCATGGCACTTCGAGAAGCAGTCGAACGCCCGCTTCGGCAGCCGGATCTGGGCGGCGAGGCGCTTGGCCCACGCCCGGTTGCCGGTCTCGCGGATGTCGATGCCGTTGAGCGGCTGGTGGAAGCTGATCGTGTACCTGGGGTCGATCTCGTCGGCGAACCGGCGGATCGCCCGCGACTCCGGCTCCGAGAAGGCCTTGCGTCCAGAGTTGACCGCGCCGCCGGCCCTCTTCCACCCGGTGGAGAAGTTGCGGTTGAGGTCGACCTTGCGGGCGTTCTGCCGGGTGTTCTTGGCATACCCGTCGGGGTTGACCACGGGGACGACCCAGATGTCGGCACCCTCGATCGCCCGCCCGTCGCGCAAGGCGCGCAGGGTCTTGACGGCTCCCCTCTCGTTGCCGTGCATCGCGCCCAGGAGCAGCACCTTCTTGCTCGAGTTCGGGCTGCCCAACCGCCAGGCCGTGATGGCTCGGCCGTTGACGCTGTGCCCGATGACGCGGGTCTCGACGACCGCGGGCCGTTTCTCGTCCACCGCCGCCGAGGCCGGCGACACGAGTCCGAGCGGCAGGACGAGCGCGATGGCGGACACGGTGGCGACCCCGAAAGACTTCATCGATCCATCATGACCCACGCGAGTGGTGCACACCCAACCGCGAGTGGTGCATCTTGGGACGACACGCCGTCTCGTTCTCCCCGGATTGCACCACTCGCGGGTCCCGGTGCACCACTCGCCGGGGGCGGGTCAGATGAGGCGGCGGTCGTTGGCCCAGCGGGTCAGCTCGTGGCGGCTGGAGAGCTGCAGCTTGCGCAGGACGCTGGAGACGTGGGTCTCGACGGTCTTGATCGAGATGAACAGCTCCTTGGCGACCTCCTTGTACGCGTAGCCGCGGGCGATGAGCCGCATGACCTCGCGCTCCCGCTCGGTCAGCCGGTCGAGGTCCTCGTCGACCTGGGCGATCTCGATCGTCCCGGCGAAGGCGTCGAGCACGAAGCCGGCCAGGCGCGGCGAGAACACCGCGTCGCCGGCCGCGACACGGCCGATCGCGTCGAGCAGCTCGGGACCCGAGATGTTCTTGGTGACGTATCCGCGGGCTCCGGCGCGGATGATGCCGATGACGTCCTCGGCGGCGTCGCTGACCGACAGCGCGAGGAACTTGATCTCCGGATGGCGCGTGTGCAGGCGCCGCATGACCTCGAGCCCACCGCCGCCGGGCATGTGGACGTCGAGGAGGACGACCTCGGGCTTGGCCTCGGTGATCACGGCGATCGCGGAGTCGACGTCATCGGCCTCCGCGACGATGTCGACGGGGCCGTCGATCTCGGCGCGCACCCCGGTGCGGAACATCGCGTGGTCGTCGACGATCACGACACGAAGCGTGGTCATGGGACACGTCCTTCTTCAGAGACTTCGGAGACTTCGGATGGTTCGGGGACCTCGGCGGTCTCGGTGGTCGGCGGTGCGGCGGCGTCCGGCGGGTTCGGCCCGGGCGTTCGCAGCGGGATGCTCATGGCGACCTCGGTGCCCCCGCCCGGCTCGCTGCGGATCGTGGCAGTGCCGCCGTGCCGCTCGATGCGAGCGATGATGGAGCCCCGGACGCCCATGCGGTCGTCGGCGATGGCCGAGAGGTCGAAGCCGGCGCCACGATCACGGACGAACACCTGGGCCTGCTGCCCGCCTGCCTCGGCGTAGACGTCGATGCGGTCGGCACCGGCGTGCTTGGCGGCGTTGACCATCGCCTCGCGGGCCGCCCGCACCAGCGCCGAGACGTCCGCGTCGAGGGGCGCGTCGCCCACGGCGATGACCTCGACCGGCACGTGGTGCGTGTCCTCGACCTCGGCCGCGGAGGCCCGCAGCGCCGCCACGAGCGAGTCTCCGGCCTGCTCGTCGTTGCCGTAGAGCCAGTCGCGCAGCTCTCGCTCCTGCCGGCGGGCGAGCGTGGCGACGGCGGCGGCGTCGCCGGCGTTCTTCTGCAGCAGCGCGAGGGTCTGCAGCACGGAGTCGTGCAGGTGCGCGGCGACGTCGGCACGCTCCTGCGACCGCACCCGCTCGCGCCGCTCCTGCGACAGGTCACCGCTGAGTCGCGCGATCCACGGGCCGAGGATCAGGCCGACGCCGAGCACCGCGATGACCAGCGCCGAGGCGAGGTTGAGCGCGGCGCCCCAGCCACCTTCCTTGGTCAGCAGGTACAACGCTGCCACCGCGACGAGACCGATCCCCGCGGCCACCCGCGAGGCGAAGGCCCATCCCGACGTCTGCCGCATCCAGCGGCTCCACGTCGCGTCGTCGAGCTGGCGCCAGACGACCGCGACACCGACCACGGCAACGAGCAGCGGGCCGAACAGGCCGTCGTTGATGCCCCGCCCGGTCGCCTGGATCAGCAGCAGGACGCCGATGCCCAGCGCACCCAGCGCCACGGTCTGGGCGACCTCGGTCGGGCCGGTCCGGCTGCCACTGCGCAGACCGCGACGGGTCGCCGACTCCAGGCCGGGTGACAGGTCCGGCCGCTGCAGCGGCAGGAACCGCCACAGCAGGAGGTAGGCGATGATCCCGACGCCCTGGAACCACGTCGCGACGATGAAGGCGATGCGGACGTAGAGCACGGGCACGCCGAGGTGCTCGGCGACGCCCGTGGCAACGCCGCCGACGAGCCGGCGCTCGGCCGGTCGGTAGGCGCGGCGGTAGTCGGTCACCCAGTGATCGTCACACGTCGCCTCCCACGAGCGCCACCAGGATCGACCCGCGCCGACCCTGACTCGTCCCGGGACGTTTTCAGGGTCGTACCCGATGCGCAAGGACCCCCGGGAGGACGACGATGGAGCCATGAACGACACGCAGCACCTCGACCCCCCGGAGAGCCCCGGCAGTGCCGGCGGCCCCGGCCACCCGCCGGGCGCGGGCCCCGACGACGAGTTCGACCCCCGCCGGATGCGCACCATCGCCGACATGAAGCGGTCGAGCGACGACCGCATCGTCGCCGGCGTGTGTGCCGGCGCGGCGCGGTACCTCAACATCGATCCCGTCATCATCCGCATCGTGCTCGCGGTCCTGACCGTCGCCGGGTTCGCCGGCGTCATCCTCTACATCGCCGCGTGGATCCTCCTGCCGTCCGACGACGCGGACAAGAGCCTGGCGGCCGAGTGGTTCAACCTCGACCGCAACGAGGAGCAGGTGCGGGTCGTCGGTCTGGTCGGGGCCGGCGTCCTGGCGGTCCTGTCGATCGTCGGTGACAGCAGCTGGTCCTGGTGGGGAGACACCGCGTGGTGGCTGCTCCCCGTCGCCCTCATCGGCTACGTGTTCTGGATCCGGCCCCGGCGGCGTCGTGAGGCGCGCGAGCGGGACGTCGCCGCGGTCCCCGCCGACCTGCGACGCCCGGCAGACGCCCCGCCGGCCGCACGGACGGCCCGCGCGCCCAAGTCCCGCGCCCTGCTGGGCCTGACCGCCTCGCTCACTGCCATCGCGCTCGCCGCGACCCTGATCTACGAGGAGACCCGTGAGGACGTGCCGTGGACGACGTACGTCGCCGTGGCCCTGGCCGTCGTGGCCGTCGGGCTCCTGATCGGGACGTTCTTCGGAGAGGGCGGCTCCCTCATCGGCATCGGGGTCCTGCTGGCCATCGCCCTGGCGATCGGCTCGGTGCTCCCCCATGGACCCATCGGCTCCCAGACCCCGACGCCTCCCTTCGCCGCGGACGTGCTGCCCCGCTACGAGCACGGCGTCGGTGAGCTCGAGCTCGACCTGACCCAGGTCGCGGACCGCGAGGCCCTCCTGGGTCGCACGATCGTCCTCGACACCGGCATCGGCGAGACCAAGGTCATCGTCCCCGACGGCCTGCCCGTCAACGTCGACGCGGATCTCACGGCTGGCGAGATCTCGCTCTTCGGGCTCAAGGACGACGGCACGGACTTCTCGCTCGACGCCGGGGACACCCCGTCCGCGACGTCCCTGACCATCCAGATCGACCAGAAGGTCGGCAGCATCGAGGTGATCCGCCGATGAACAGGCACCCGTTCCGCTGGGAGGGGCTGGCCTTCGGGCTGTTCTTCCTGGCCTGCGTCGGCAACTGGGCGGTCTGGGAGCGGGACCTCCTGACGCCTCGCGAGCTCAGCCTGACGGCGTCCGGCGTGCTGATCGCGCTCGGCGTCATCGGCGTGGCCGCGACCCTGCGGCCACGCCCCACTCCCACCAAGCACGACCCCCTGCGGCCACGCCCCACTCCCACCAAGCCCGACCCCCTGCAGCACACCCCCACCCCGGAAGGACCACACGATGAAGCAGCTGACCCGGACCCCCGATGACAAGTGGCTGGGAGGCGTCTGTGGCGGCGTGGCGAAGGCCACCGGCATCGACACCAACCTGATCCGCATCGTCCTGGTGGTCTGCACCATCCTCGGGGCCGGATCGCTGATCGTCGGCTACCTCGTGGCCTGGGTGCTGATGCCCAAGGCACCCCGGAACGACACGGTGTGGGGACAGGCTACTGACGTGCCAACCACACCTCCCGGGCCCGCACAGCCGTCTGAGTGAAGTCGGTGAACACGCCGTCGACCCCCGCGTTGAAGAACGCCAGGTACTCACCCATCGCGTCACCGTGAGCGGCCTTGTCGCGGCTCTGCCGCAGGTTCGCCGGCAGGAAGTTGTTCTCGCTGCGCATCGTCCAGATGTGCACCGTCATCCCGAGGCGATGGGCCCGGCGGACCAGCTTGGTCTCCCCTGACAGCCGGCCCATCACGTCACGCTTGATGACCTGGCTCTTGTTGGGCCCGATGCCGTCGGCGTACTCGGCGATCCGCTCCAGCTGGGGCACCTTGCGCAGGTTGCGGTAGGTCCGCGAGTCGCCCGACGCCACGAAGTCGTAGGGCGCACCCTGACGGTCCATGAGCTGGACGAGGGTCAGGGGCGTCCGCTCGCGCAGTGCCTTGAGATTGGCGGTCTCCATCGACTGGATGGTGATCTTCGCGTCGGCCTGGTTGGCGCGGCGGCGTTCGAGATCGGCGATCAGCAGGTCGTTGAGGTCCAGGCCGATGGATGCGAAGTACGTCGGGTGCTTGGTCTCGACGTAGACCCCGATCGGCTCGTCCCGGTCCGTGCTCGCCTGAGCGGCGATGTCGAGCACCTCGTCGAACGTCAGGATCTGCTCGACGTGGGCCAGCACGATGTTGTGCGGACGCAGCTGCGGGAGGCGCTCGCGCACCCGCAGGGTCTTGATCTCCGCGAGCGTGAAGTCCTCCGTGAACCAGCCGACGTAGTGCACGCCGTCGACGACCTTGCCGACCTTGCGATCCGCGAACTCGGGCCGGTGGGCCACATCGGTCGTGTTGCTGATCTCGTTCTCGTGCCGCACGACGAGCACGCCGTCCTTGGTCGCGACGTCGTCTGGCTCGATGTAGTCGCAGCCCTGCTCGATCGCGAGCAGGTACGAGGGCCTGGTGTGCTCGAGTCGATGACCGGGCACACCTCGGTGGCCTATGACGATGGGCGGCGTCGGGGACACCTGTCCATCAAACCTCACCCGCAGGCCCCTGCGTCGGACCGTGGACGAGACGAACGGCACCGTCGCGGCGCGGGTCGGCCGCCGCCACCATGTGCTGGCCCGGACGCCGCAACGTGGCGGCGACGCCGCCGTAGTACATCGAGAGCTCGGTCTCGGTCTTGACCACCTCGTCGGCCCGACCGGCCCGGTGCACGTGGACCCGTGGATGGTCGACGGCCTGCTGCAGCCCGAGACCGCCGTTGACGAATCCCGCGACGGCCTGGACGATCGCCGTGGTGATCCGGTCGGCGCCGGGCGAACCGATCGCCAGCGCGGAGCCGTCGACGTGGTGGCCGACGGTCGGCGCCATGTTGGACAGCAGCCGCGTCCCGGGGGCCAGGCCGTGCAACCCCCTGGCATTGAGCTCCTGCTCACCGAGGCAGTTGTTCAGCCAGATGCCGGTGCCCTGCGCGATCATGCCCGAGCTGTAGCCCGACGACACGGTCACGGAGCAGGCGCCGCCGTCGCTGTCGGTCGCCGATACGTGGGCGGTGGACCCGGACTCGAGGACCGCGAGGTGATCGCGGTCGACCAGCGTCAGGAACGCTCCGGCATCGCGCGCCAGGTCGTCGGTGCCGTCGAGCACGTCGAGGCGATGGCCGAGGACGGCTCGCTGCACGCGCACCAGGTGCTCGATGTCGTCGGCGTCCCACGCGCCGCCGGGACGTCCGTCGAGCAGGCGCAGCATCGCGGCGACGCAGACACCGCCCACCGACGGCGGCGGATTGGTCCCGAACGTCCAGTCGCCCACGGTGCTGAGCAACGAGGGACGCACGACGGGGCGGTAGGCGGCCAGGTCCGCGGCGCCGAGGATGCCCCCGCGACGCAGGACGTCGTCGCTGATGAGCCGGGCGAGCTCACCGGTGTGGAGCGCGGCAGCCCCGTCGGCCGCGATGAGCTCCAGCGACACCGCCAGATCGGGCAGCATGATCAGCCCGGTCTCGATCTCACCATCGGCGTCGTGCACGGCCGCGTGGCTCTGGTCGTCCCAGCCGAAGATGCTGTCATGCACGTAGCCGAGGTAGTAGCGCGACGCCGAGCTGAGCCGGAAGCCGCCCCGGGCGACGGCGATCGCGGGGGTCACGACCTCGCGCCACGGGATGCTCCCCCAGCGGCGGTGGGCCTCCTCGAACGCGGCCACCGATCCGTGGGTCGCGACCGACCCGGGGCCGATCGTCACGGTGACCCCGCCGCCGTACTCGGTGTCGATGTCCCACGTGCCGCCGCCGAGCGGACGACCGCGGCCGGGCATGTCCATCCAGCCGTCGACGGTCTGGGGCGGGCTGCCGTCCGGCGGCTGGACCGTGACGAAGCCGCCCGAGCTGAGGGACACCAGGCCGACCTCGTTGACCATCGTCACGAGCGCCGCGGCGAGGGCCGCGTCGATCGCGTTGCCGCCGGCCCGCGCGACCTGCTCGCCGGCGTCGGCAGCGGCTTCGTTCGGGGCGGCGATCGCGACGTCCGGCATCCCGGCAGGCTACCTGCTCGCCGAGGCACCGGTAGGGTGGGAGCAGGTGCGCCGGGAAGTCTGGTCGGCATGATGCTGTCGACCCACCAGGAGCCCCCATGTCATCCACGCCCCCTCGTCTTCTCGGCCGCGGGTCATGGCCCGAGGCCTCGCGCATCGCGGCCATCCTGCGCAGCGAGACCATCGGCGGCGTGCTGCTGATCGTCGCGGCCCTGGCGGCTCTCGTCGCGGCCAACCTGGGCGATGGCTACGCCGAGCTGCGGGACACCGTCGTCGGTCCGTCGTCGCTGCACCTCGACCTCAGCCTGGGCGCGTGGGCCGCGGACGGGCTGCTGGCGATCTTCTTCTTCGTGGCGGGACTCGAGCTCAAGCGTGAGCTCGTGGCCGGCGACCTGCGCGACCCGCGACGCGCGGCCATCCCGGTCCTCGCCGCCGTCGGCGGGATGGCGGTCCCGGCGCTGATCTTCGTGCTCGTCAACCTCAACGGCTCCTTGCGGGGCTGGGCCATCCCGACGGCCACCGACATCGCGTTCGCCCTGGCCGTCCTCGCAGTCATCAGCAGCCACCTGCCCACGGCACTGCGGACGTTCCTGCTGACCCTCGCGATCGTGGACGACCTGCTGGCCATCACGATCATCGCGCTGTTCTACACCAGTGACCTGGAGGTGTTCTGGCTGCTGGCCGCCCTCGTCCCGCTGGGGCTCTTCACCCTCCTCGTGCAGCGCCGCCTGACGCCGTGGTGGCTGCTGCTGCCGCTGGCGGCGACCACGTGGGCGCTCGTCCACGCCTCCGGCGTCCACGCCACCGTCGCCGGTGTGCTGCTCGGCTTCGCGGTGCCGGTGCTGCGTCGTGACGGCCACGACGGCCCCGGGCTCGCGGAGCACCTCGAGCACCTCGTCCGGCCCCTCTCGTCGGGCCTGGCGGTGCCGGTCTTCGCCTTCTTCTCGGCCGGGGTCGCGATCGGCGGGATCGACGGGATCAGCTCGGCGTTCAGCGACCCGATCACGATCGGCATCGTGCTCGGCCTGTGCGTCGGCAAGCCGATCGGTGTCCTGGGTGCGACCTGGCTGGCGTCCCGCTTCACCAAGGCCGATCTCGACGACAGCCTGGAGTGGATCGACGTGCTGGGACTCTCGGTGCTGGCGGGCATCGGCTTCACGGTGTCGCTGTTGATCGGCGAGCTCGCGTACGGTGCGAGCAGCCAGGCCGACGAGCACGTCAAGATCGGCGTCCTGGCGGGCTCCCTCGTCTCGGCGATGGTGGCCGCGGTGATCCTCCGCACGCGCAATCGCCACTACCGGGCGATCGACGCCGAGGAGCGCCGCGACGACGACGGTGACGGCATCCCCGACGTGTACGAGCGGTGAGCCGCCGCAAGCCCTACGTCATGACCTGACCGGGCCCATCGTCCCTCTTGAGCGTCCGCACAGGCTGTGGGTAACCCTGTGAACGGAATGCCCTCCAAACCGGGGCGTGTCGGGAGTTTGGGCCGTTGGCATGGGGGCACGCGACAGTGATGATCATCACACAAGCCCCCCTGGCGCGGTTCACCGCGCTCCTTGCGTCGGTCAGCTCCTTCACCACCTTGGGCCGGCGTCTCTGCGAGGCCAGCCGCATCATGTTGAACGCCAGTGGCGCCCTCGTCACCAGCGAGACGGTCGACGAAGGCCGGACGACCGTGTGCTGGACCCAGTCGCTGTCACGACGGCTGGAGACGCTGCAGGACGCGGCCGGCGAAGGCCCCATCATCGAGGCACTGGACACCGGGACGGTCGTCCTGGGCGACTTCGGCCCCTCGGACGACGTCCGCGACGACCGATGGCCGGCGCTGCGCAGCCGCGTCGCCGACCTCGACTTCTCCGGGCGGCTGATCGCCATCCCGTTGCGCTCCGAGCTGCCGCTGCGCGGGGTGCTGATGGCCCATCGCAAGGAGGGCGCCCGCACGACGGACGGGGACGTCGCTCGCTTCCTCGGCCAGGTGGTCGGGACCGCTGTCCTTCAGGACCCGGCGATCGGCGCACAGGGCCACGTGTTCGCGGAGGTCCTCACGGACCGCGACGTCGTGCACCGCGCGACGAGCGAGCTGGAGCTCCGGGCCAACCTGCGCTACGAGGACGCCCTGGCCCTGCTCCGCGCCGTGGCGTACTCGCGCGGCGAGGAGCTCGGCACGATCGCCGAGCGAGTCGTCGCCGGAGACCTGGAGATCTGATCGCCCGGACGCTCAGGCGTCGAGGGCCCGATCGAGGTTGATCGCCGCACTGATGAGGGCCAGATGGGTGAAGGCCTGCGGGAAGTTGCCGAGCTGGTCGCCCGTCGCCCCGACCTCCTCGGCATAGAGCCCGACGTGGTTGGCGTAGGTGAACATCTTGTCGAGCGCCAGCTGCGCCTCCTCGAGCCGGCCGGCCCGGGTGAGCGCCTCGACGTACCAGAACGAGCAGAGCGAGAACGTGCCCTCCTCCCCGTCGAGGCCGTCCGGGCTCCGCTCGGGGTCGTAGCGGAACACCAGGCTGTCGACGACGAGCCGGTCCTCGACCGCCTCGAGCGTCGAGAGGAACCGCGGATCGGCCGGTGAGAGGAACTTGACCATCGGCATCAGCAGCACGCCCGCATCGAGCGCCGTTCCACCTTCGACCTGGGTGAACGCCTTGGCCTCGTCGTCCCACGAGTGCTCCATGATCCGCTGGTAGATCTCGTCGCGCACCGCCGACCAGCCGACGATGTCACCCGGAAGGCCGCGCTGACGGGCCATCCGGATCGTCCGCTCGATCGCGACCCAGCACATCAACCGTGACGTCGTGTGCCGGTGGAGGCCGCTACGCGTCTCCCACATCCCGGCGTCCTCGCGGTCCCAGTTGTCGCACACCCAGTCGGCGACCCGCGCGACGTCCGCCCACGCATCGCTGCTGATGCCGGCCCCGTACTTGTTGAACAGGTAGATCGAGTCGATGAGCTCGCCGTAGATGTCGAGCTGCAGCTGCTCGACCGCGGCGTTGCCGACCCGGACGGGCTGGGAGTCACGGTGTCCCGAGAGGTGCTTGAGCTCGATCTCCTCCTGCGGCACGTTGCCGTCGATGTCGTACAGCACCCGCAAGGGTCCCAGGTCGTGGTCCTGGCCGGTCTCCTCGCCGAGCCGCTCGGACAGCCACCGGACGAAGGCCGAGGCCTCCTCGGTGAACCCGAGGCGCAGCAGGGCGTACAGCGTGAATCCGGCGTCCCGCATCCAGACGTAGCGGTAGTCCCAGTTGCGGTCACCGCCGATGACTTCCGGGAGGCTCGTGGTCGGTGCCGCGATCACCGCCCCGGTCGGCTCGTGCGTCAGCAGCTTGAGCGTGATGGCCGAGCGGTTGACCATCTCGCGCCACCGGCCGGTGTAGGTCGACTGGGAGAGCCACCCCCGCCAGTAGGCCGCCGTCGCGTCGAACAGGGCCGACGTGTCGTCGATCTCGGCCCGGCACGGGTCCTCGTCGTCGCCCAGCACCTCCAGGACGAACAGCGCGACGTCACCGGTGGCGAGCTCGACATCGGCGGTCACGAGCCCCTCGTCGATCGTCAGCTCGGTGGAGGCGCTGAGCCCCATCCGCACGCCGTCACCCTCCAGCAGCACGCCGTGCTCGACGGCCTCCGCCGCGCAGGACGCACGCCCGTAGTCGGGCCGTGCGTCCAGCCGCATGCGGATGCGCGTGGTTCCCCGGACCGCCACGACCCGCCGCACGAGGCGCTGCCGGTGGTCGGCGTCACCGGCGCCCAGGACGGGCATGAAGTCGTGCACCTCGATGACGCCGTGCCCGGTCAGGAAGCGCGTCGCCAGCATCGCGGAGTCGGGGAAGTAGAACTGCTGCGTGCGGGTCGCCCCGTCGTGCGGCGAGATCTGCCACGAGCCGCCGTTCTCGCGGTCCAGGATCGAGCCGAAGATGCTGGGCGAGTCGAACCGCGGTGCGCAGAACCAGTCGATCGTGCCGTCGGTGCCCACGAGCGCGGCCGTCCGCAGGTCCCCGATCAGGCCGTGGTCCTCGATCGCCGGCCAGTCCTGGGCCGGCTCAGGCATCCGGCAGCCGCCACCCGAGGTCGCCGGTCAGCGCCAGCGCCTCGTCGGGACCCCATGAGCCCTGGGCGTACGGCTGCACCTCCGGCGGGGAGTCGAGCACGGGCTGGCAGATCTGCCACAGCCGGTCGACCTCGTCGGACCGCGTGAACAGCGTCTGGTCCCCGCGCATGACGTCGAGCAGCAGGCGCTCGTACGCCTCCAACGGGATGTCGTCCGGATCGTCCTCGGACAGGTCGAGGAGGAGCGTTGCGCCCATCAGCTCCATCGTGGGACCGGGCCGCTTGGCGTGCAGGTCGACGCTGACCTTCGGCGAGTCCGTCAGCTCCAGCACGAGCTGGTTGGGCCCGCAGCCGTGGCCGTCGAACCGTCCCATGGGCGGGGTGCGGAACGTCAGGGTGATGGTGCGGCGGGTGGCGCCGAGCGCCTTGCCGGTGCGCAGGTGGAACGGGACGTCCTGCCAGCGCTCGGTGTCGACGTACGCCTCGAGGGCGACGAAGGTCTCCACCTCGGAGTCGTCGGCCACGTCCTCCTCGTCGCGGTAGCCCTCGTACTGGCCGAACACGACTCGTGCCGGATCGATGGGGCGCATGGCCTGGAAGACCTTGGCCTTCTCGTTGCGCAACGACAGCGCGTCGAGGTGCACGGGCGGCTCCATCGCGATGAATCCGAGCACCTGCGAGAGGTGGGTGGAGATCATGTCGCGGAAGCATCCGGTGGCCTCGTAGAAGCTGCCGCGACCCTCGACCGTCAGCTCCTCGGGGATGTCGATCTGCACCGACGCGAGGTGGTCACGGTTCCACGACGGCTCCAGGAGACCGTTGGCGAACCGGAGGGCGAGGATGTTCTGGACCGCCTCCTT
>JAOPWZ010000116.1 GCA_025965435.1 Aeromicrobium sp. | reverse complement strand
GCCTCCGTGTCTTGTGTCGTGCTCATGCCAGTCCCAGCTCCTTCAACGTCGTCTCGACCCGTTCGTCCTGCTCGACGAGGAAGGTCTTGAACTCTTCGCCGGTGGCGAACGAGTCGATCCAGCCATTGCGCTTGACGGCTTCCTGCCAGCCCTTGGTCGCGTGCATCTCGGTGAACATCTCGACCAGGCGGTCTCGCGACTCGTCGGAGATGCCGGGCGGGGCGAGGATGCCGCGCCAGTTCACGAAGGTCATGTCGATGCCCGACTCCTGCAGGGTCGGCGCGTCGACGGTCTCGAGCCGTTCCGCCCCGGAGACGGCGAGCACCCGCAGCGAGCCGTCCTCGAGCTGGCCCTCGAACTCGCTGGGTCCGGAGGCCCCGACGTCGATCTTCTTGCCCAGCAGAGCGCTCGTGAGCGGTCCGCCGCCGTCGTACACGATGTACTTGACCTGCTTGGGGTCGATGCCGACGGTCTTGGCCAGCTGCATCGGGAACAGGTGATCGGGTCCGCCGGGTGATGAGCCGCCACCGATCGTGACGCTCTTGGGATCGGCCTTCCACGCGTCGACCAGGTCCTCGACGGTCTTGTAGGGCGAGTCCTTGGGAACGATCAGCGCCTCCTGGTCCTCGATCAGCCGGGCGATGGGCGTCGCCTGCGACACGCGGGCGTCCGAGTCGTTGGTGTAGGTCGCACCCACGACACCCAGGCCCATCGACATCACGAGGTCCTCGACGCCCTCTTCGTTGAGCAGTCGCTGCATCGCCACGGTGCCGCCGGCACCGATGACGTTGGTGACCTCGAAGCGTCCCGACAGGTCCTCGTCCTCGAGCACCCGCGCGGCCGCACGACCAGTGAGGTCATAGCCTCCACCTGGGCTGTTCGGGATGTACATGCTGAGGCGCCGGTTCGCCTCACCGTCTCCCTCGCGGGTGACTCCGCACCCGGACAGCAGCAGGGCCGCCACGACGAGGACTACCGTCGCGGAGAGCCGATGTGTGCGCCTGATCGGCGTCATGGAACCTCCTGTGATCGACCCCGATCATCGCGGCAAGATGTGGTCTGGGTCACCATTGCGGAACCAAAGGAGGTTGTGGACATTGTGGTCGCACCGCAGACACCTGACGCTCGCCGGACAGTTCCTGGTGCTGCAGCTGGTCGTCGTCGCGTTCGTGCTGGCGATCGTCGGCGCGATCTCGGTCCAGCAGTCGAGCGCCTCGTTCGCCTCCGAGCGCGGCGCCCAGATGCGATCCGTCGCGGAGTACCTCGCCAATCTCTCGGTCGTCCGGGCGCAGATCGACAGCCCCGTCCCCGCCAGGAGCCTGGCCCCACCCATCGACCGGGCCGTCGGGCTCTCGGGCGCCACGGAGGTGACGATCGCGGACCCCGACGGCCGGGTGCTCTCGTCCTCGGACCCGCGCCTGGTCGGTGAGCGGGCCGAGCTCGGCGACTCGCGCGTGCAGGACGGTCGCGGCTGGACCGGTGACGTCGAGACGCGGGGACACCGTTTCGTCGCGGGCCACGCCCCGATCCTCGACGACACCGGGGACCTGGTGGGGCTCGCGATCGCGGAGGAGCGCTACCCCTCGACGTGGACCCGGCTCACCAACGCCGCGGACGAGCTCATCCTGTACCTCGGGGTGGGCGCCGGGCTCGGCATCGCCGGCTCCTGGCTGCTGGCGCGGCTGGTGAAGCGACGGACGCGCGGCCTCGCACCACACGAGTTCGCGACGCTCGCGGACCACCGCGAGGCACTGCTGCACAGCATTCGCGAGGGCGTCATCGCCGTCGGCACCGACAACCGGGTCACGATGGTCAACGACGGCGCCCGGGCCCTGCTGGGGCTCGACGAGGACGTCGTGGGGCGGACGCTGGACGCGCTGGGTCTGGACGACCAGGTCGTCCAGGTGCTCACCGCCGGTACCCACAGCCAGGACACCGCGCTCCTGGTCGGCGAGCGCGTCGTGGTGTTCAACCAGCGATCGGCCTCCAGCCGTGGTCAGGGCATCGGTGCCGTGACCACGATGCGCGACCGCACCGATCTGGTGTCGATGCAGAGCCAGCTCAGCTCGAACCTGTCGATCACCGACACGCTGCGCGCCCAGACCCATGAGTTCGCCAACCAGCTGCACACCATCTCCGGGCTCGTGCAGCTCGGCGAGTACGACGAGGTGACGTCCCTGGTCGGCGTCCTGACCCGCCGACGCGCCGAGATCAGCGATGCGGTGACCCAACGGGTGTCCGACCCTGCGGTCGCTGCACTGCTGATCGCGAAGTCGAGCGTCGCCGCCGAGGCCGGAGTCACCCTCACCCTGACGCCGAGCTCGCGGCTCGGCGCTCTGGGACCGGCGACCTCCGCCGACCTGACCACGATCATCGGCAACCTCGTGGACAACGCCGTCGACGCCTGCAAGGCGGGCGCCTCCCCCGCCGTCACGGTCGACCTGACCGAGACGGGGTCGCAGATCGACCTCGTCGTGCGCGACAACGGGCCCGGGGTACCGTCGGAGCTCGCCGACGCGATCTTCACGCGCGGCTTCTCGACCAAGCTCGACGTCCTCGGCGGACGAGGCATCGGGCTGCCGCTCGTCCGTCTCATCTGCACCCAGCGCGGTGGCACCGTGACCGTCACCCACGACGCGGGCGCGGTGTTCCACGTCCGTCTGCCCAAGGAGGCCGCATGATCTCGGTGCTCGTCGTCGACGACGACTTCATGGTCGCCGGCATCCACGCCAGGTTCGTCGATCGCACGCCGGGTTTCTCCGTCGCCGGCACGGCCCGCAGCGGCGCGGAGGCGCTGAGGATGTGCGCCGATCTCTCACCGGATCTCGTGCTGCTGGACGTCCACCTGCCCGACATGAGCGGGCTGGAGGTCCTGCAGCAGCTGCGGGCGGACGGCAGCGCCGTCGGCGTCGTGATGGTGACGGCCGAACGTGATGCCGAGGCCGTGCGGACGGCGCTGCACGGCGGAGCGATGCAGTATCTCGTCAAGCCGTTCGAGTACGTCGACTTCGCAGCACGGATGCAGCGCGTCCGCGAGGCCCTCACGACCCTCGCGGCGGGAGCTCCCGACCAGGCGACCATCGACCGCGCGTTCGGCGGGCCGCCGTCGAGCTCGGCCGACCTTCCGAAGGGGCTCAGCCCGGAGTCGGCCCAGCTCGTCGCCGATGCGCTCGCCCAGAACCCGGAGCTGTCGGCGGCCGACTGCGGCGACCGGGTCGGCCTGTCGCGCGTCAGCGCCCGGCGTTACCTCGAGTACTTCGTCGACCAAGGCCTCGCCGCTGTCCGGCTCAACTACGGCAACGCCGGCCGGCCCGAGCGCCGGTACCGCTGGCGCTGACGGGACTGCGTGAGGTCGACCGCGGGGCTACCCCTGGGCGGGAGCGCGCGGGCTGCGACGGTACGCCGACACCGTCGGGTCACCCGTGACCCAGAAGCGCCACGGCACGTCCGCCGCCTTCGAGACGCCGACGCGTGGACCGGCCGTGATCGGCGGAGCACCGTCCGGCGGCGGGCCCAGCCGGACACCTTCGTCCGCGTGCAGGTCGGTGCCGAGGTCGTCGAGGGTGATGCCCAGCGTCCGGGCGAGGTTGCCCGGCCCCCGCGCCAGGGCGGGGTCCTTCACACCGAGGCGGCGCGCACGGGCCGTCTCGACGCCCTCGACGACCTCGCCGGCGCGCACCAGCACCGCCGCGGCCCGGTCCGTGGGGCCCGTGACGATGTTGGCGCAGAAGTGCATCCCGTACGAGCGATACACGTACAGGCGCCACGGCGGCCCGTACATGATGTCGCTGCGCGGCGTCCGGGTGAAGGCGTGCGAGGCGGGATCGTCGACTCCCCCGTACGCCTCGACCTCGGTGATGCGCACGGCCACGCCGTGGCCGTGGAGCACCCGTCCGAGCAGTCCGCGGGCCCGCTCCGCCACGTCCTCCGGGGTCGCCGGCGCCACCGAGGTCAGCTGACGGACTCGAGGATGACGTCCTTGGCCGGCGCGACGCCGTCGGGTCCGTTGCCTTCCTTCTCGATCTCCTGGGCGACCTTCAGACCGGCTGCGTCGACGGAGCCGAAGACCGTGTAGTCCGGCGGGAGGTCGGCGTCGGCGAGGACGATGAAGAACTGCGAGCCGTTCGTGTCGGGTCCGGCGTTCGCCATCGCCAGCGTGCCGGCCGGGTAGGTCTCGGAGCCGGTCAGCTCGTCGCCGAAGCTGTAGCCCGGGCCACCCGTTCCGGTGGCCGAGGGGTCACCGCACTGCAGCACGAATCCCTGCACCAGCCGGTGGCACTTGGTGCCGTCGAAGTAGCCCTGCTTGGCCAGCGATGCGAACGAGCTGACGGTGCACGGGGCGGCCTCGGGCGTCAGGGTCGCCTTGATGGTGCCGCGGTTGGTCTTGATGGTCACCGCATCGAGGCTCGTCGGCTCGCTCGGGGGCAGCTCGGCCTTCTTGCCGGCCTCCGTCGCCTCGGCGTACGTGCACGTGCCGTCGGCGGCCGGCGCCGGGGCGCTGGCGGACGGTGTGGCGTCGGCCGACGCGGAAGCGTCAGTTGCGGGCTCGTCGTCGGAGCCCCCACACGCCGTGAGGATGGACAGCAGGACCGTGGACGCCGCGACGGCGAGAAGGCGAGAACGCATGCCGCGAGCCTAGCCACCCGCCTGAACCGGTCAGGACAGGCGGTCGCGGATCTCGGCCAGCTGCTCGGCGACGCGCACCTGCGCGGTGCCGCCCCGCGAGTCGCGCGACGCGAGGGAGCCCTCGACGGTCAGCACCTCGCGCACCCCCGGCGTGAGCGCCGGGTCGATCGCCGCGAAGTCGTCGTCGGACAGGTCCCACAGCTCGATGCCGCGCTGCTCACACGCCTGCACACAGGCCCCGGAGAGCTCGTGCGCGACCCGGAAGGGGACGCCCTGACGCACCAGCCACTCCGCGATGTCGGTGGCCAGCGCGAATCCCTGCGGCGCCAGGGCCTGCATGCGCTCGGTGTTGAACGTCAGCGTCGCGACCATGCCGGTGAACGCGGGCAGCAGCACCTCGAGGGTGTCGATCGAGTCGAAGACCGGCTCCTTGTCCTCCTGCAGATCGCGGTTGTAGGCCAGCGGCAGGCCCTTGAGGGTCGCGAGCAGCCCGGTGAGGTTGCCGATCAGGCGGCCCGACTTGCCCCGTGCGAGCTCGGCGATGTCGGGGTTCTTCTTCTGCGGCATGATGCTCGACCCGGTGGAGTAGCCGTCGTGCAGCGTGACGAAGTCGAACTCCTTGGTGTTCCAGATGATGATCTCCTCGGCGAGCCGGGAGACGTCGATGCCGATCTGCGCCGTCACGAAGGCGAACTCGGCCACGAAGTCACGGGCCGAGGTGCCGTCGATCGAGTTGGCGGTCGAGCCGGTGAACCCGAGCTCCGCCGCGACCGTCTCGGGATCGAGACCCAGCGACGAACCCGCCAGCGCCCCCGCGCCGTAGGGCGAGTCGGCGGCCACCCGGGCGTCCCAGTCGGCGAGCCGCTCCAGATCGCGCACCAGCGGCCACGCGTGGGCCAGCAGGTGGTGCGACAGCAGGACGGGCTGGGCGTGCTGCAGGTGCGTCCGGCCGGGCATCGCGACGCCCAGGTGCGTCTCGGCCTGGCCGGCCAGCGCCCGGACCAGCTCGGTCACCAGCGTCGAGATCTGACGACCGTGATCGCGCAGGTACATCTTGAACAGCGTCGCGATCTGGTCGTTGCGTGAGCGACCCGCCCGCAGACGTCCGCCGAGCTCGGCACCGAGCCGCTCCAGCAGCCCGCGCTCGAGCGCCGTGTGGACGTCCTCGTCGTCCGGGCGGGCGACGAAGTCACCCGATGCGACGTCGGCGGCGAGGGCGTCGATGCCGGAGATCAGCCGGGTGAGGTCGTCGCGACTCAGCAGGCCGGCCGCCTGGAGCACGCCGGCGTGGGCGCGCGAGCCGGCCAGGTCGTACGGCGCCAGCCGCCAGTCGAAGTGCGTCGACCGGGACAGCTCGACGAGCTCGGGCGAGGGTCCTGAGGCGAAGCGGCCACCCCAGAGGGCGGTCCCTTCGACAGGCTCAGGGGGCGAAGATGCTTCAGGGGGCGAGGAATGGGTCACGGGTTCTCCTTGGGTGTCGGACCGGCCAGGTCCGTGAAGCGGTTGACGACGGCCTCGCCGCCGTCGGGTTCGCGGCAGATCAGCAGCACGGTGTCGTCGCCGGCAATCGTGCCCATGACGTCGTGCGGTGTGGAGTGGTCGATCGCCGAGGCGAGGTACTGGGCGGCCCCGGGTGGTGTGCGCAGCACGACCAGGTTGGCGGACGCCTCGGCGGTCACCAGGAGCTCGCGCACGATGCGGGCCAGGCGCGATCTCGCCGCCGAGCCGGTCGCCGGTCGCGGGGTGCGGTCGCCGCCCTCGGCCGGGACCGCGTAGACCAGCCCGGTGCCGTCGTGGCGCACCCGTACGGCGTCGAGCTCGACGAGATCGCGCGAGACGGTGGACGGCGTCGCGTTGACGCCCTGGGCCTCGAGCAGCTCGACCAGGTCGCCCTGCGAACGCACGGCGTGGCGGGACAGCAGCTCGACGATGAGCTGCTGACGGGCGGTCTTGGTGTCGGCGGTGCTCATGTCCCGGCCTTCTCCAGCAGCCAGACCATGAGCGCCTTCTGGGCGTGCAGGCGGTTCTCCGCCTCGTCCCACACGACGCTCTGCGGTCCGTCGAGGACCTCCGAGGAGATCTCGAGCCCGCGGTAGGCCGGCAGGCAGTGCAGCACGATGGCGTCGGGCGCGGCCAGCTTGAGGGTGCGCTCGGTGATCGCGTAGTCGCCGAACAGCCGCAGCCGCGCGTCCTTCTCGGCCTCCTGCCCCATCGACACCCACGTGTCGGTGATGACGACATCGGCGTCCGTCATCGCCTCGGCGGGGTCGTCGGTGACGAGCACCGATCCCCCGGTGCTCGCGGCGATCGCTGCGGCGTCGGCCACGATGCGTGGGTCGGGCTGGTAGCCGGCCGGAGCGCCGATGCGGACGTGCATGCCGGCCGTGGCACCGCCGAGCAGGTAGGAGTGGCCCATGTTGTTGGCGCCGTCGCCGAGGTAGGCGACGGTCAGGCCGGCCAGGGAGCCCTTGCGCTCGATGACGGTCTGCCAGTCGGCCAGGATCTGGCACGGGTGGAAGTCGTCGCTCAACGCGTTGATGACCGGGACGCCGGCGTGGGCCGCCATGTCCTCGAGCCCCGACTGCGCGTAGGTCCGCCAGACGATCGCGCTGGTCATGCGTCCGAGAACCCGCGCGGTGTCGGCCGGCGACTCCCCGCGACCGCCCTGGGTCGCAGCGGCGTCCAGGATCACCGGGTTGCCGCCGAGATCGGCGACGCCGACCGCGAACGAGACGCGCGTGCGCGTCGACGCCTTGTCGAAGATCACCGCGACGCTCTGCGGTCCGGCCAGTGGCTTGCGCCCGTACGGGTCGGCCTTGAGCTCGGCGGCCAGGGCCAGCACCTCGGCCTGCTCCGCAGGCGTGAGGTCGTCGTCGCGCAGGAAGTGACGCAGGGTCATGAGGACACCTCGTCCAGCACGCCTCGCAGCGCCACCACGGCGTCGGCAGCCTCGTCCTCGCTCAGGACGAGCGGGGGTGCCAGCCGCAGGCGGTCAGGCGTGGCGTTGTTGATGATGAGCCCGGCCGCCAGGGCAGCCTTCTGCGCCTCCGCGGCGAGGGGCTGGTGCAGCACGACGCCGACCAGCAGCCCACGGCCCGTGACGTCGGCGACCAGCGGATGGTCCGCCAGCCCGCGGCGCAGCTGATCACCGATCGTGACGGCATGGCCCAGCAGGTCGTCGGCCTCGATCGTCGCGATGACGGCCAGGGCGGCGGCGGTCGAGACCGCGTTGCCGCCGAAGGTCGTCCCGTGGTTGCCGGGCTGCAGCAGCGTGCCGGCCGCACCGATCGCGACGCACGCGCCGATCGGCAGCCCGCCGCCGAGGCCCTTGGCCAGGGTCACCAGATCGGGCGTGACGCCGGACTCCTCGTACGCGAACCAGGCTCCGGTACGGCCCATGCCCGTCTGCACCTCGTCGAGCCACAGCAGCGCGCCGTGCTCGGACGTGATCGCGCGGGCGGCCTGCAGGTAGCCGTCCGGCGGGACGACGACGCCGGCCTCGCCCTGGATCGGCTCGATCAGCACGGCGGCGACGGTGTCGTCGACGGCAGCCTCCAGCGCCGCGGCGTCGCCGTACGGCACCCAGGTGACGTCGCCGGGCAGCGGCTCGAAGGGCTCGCGGTAGGCCGCCTTGGAGGTCAGGGCGAGCGCGCCCATCGTGCGGCCGTGGAACGAGCCCTCGGCGACGACGATCCGCGTGCGGCCCGTGCGACGGGTCGCCTTGAACGCCGCCTCGTTGGCCTCGGTGCCGGAGTTGGTGAAGAACACCCGGGCGTCGTGGCCCACGAGCTCCACCAGCTTCTCGGCCAGGCGGATCTGCGGCTCGGTCGCGAAGAAGTTCGACGTGTGCCCGAGCGTCGACAGCTGCGTGGTGACGGCGTCGAGGATCGCCGGATGACCGTGACCCAGCGCGTTGACGGCGATGCCGGCGAGGAGGTCGAGGTACCGGTTGCCGTCGGCGTCCCAGACGTGCGAGCCCTCTCCCCGGACCAGCACCGTCTGCGGCGGGCCGAAGGTGTTCATGACAGCGCCCTGGTAGCGCTCGGTCCACTCGGTCGTCGTGGTCATCTCTTGTCCTTGTCGACGCTCGTCGCGTAAAGCGCCGTGCGGACGCGGGTCGGCGCTCCGGGCACGACCTGGGTGCCGACGCCTTCGTCGGTGAAGATCTCCAGCAGGACGGCGTGCGGCTCACGGCCGTCGATGACGGTCGCGCGCTTGACGCCCTCCTCGACCGCCTTGAGGCAGGCGGTCATCTTCGGGATCATGCCGCTCGACAGCGTCGGGATGAGCTCGGCGAGCGACTCGGGGCTGATCTCGCCGATGACGTCCGAGCTGTTCGGCCAGTCGGCGTAGAGGCCCTCGACGTCGGTCAGCACCAGCAGCTTCTCGGCGCCGAGCGCCACCGCCAGTGCGGCCGCTGCGGTGTCGGCGTTGACGTTGTGCACCTGCCCCGACGCGTCGGGCGCGACGGTCGAGACGACCGGGATGCGTCCGGCCTCGATCAGGTCCTGCACTGCCTCGGGGCGCACGCCCACGACCTCGCCCACCAGGCCGATGTCGGTCTCGACGCCGTCGATCACCGGCATCGTCTTCTCGGCCGTGAACAGACCGCCGTCCTCACCGGAGAGGCCTACGGCGAGGTCGCCGTGCTGGTTGAGCAGGCCGACGAGCTCGCGACCCACCTGACCCGTGAGCACCATGCGGACGACGTCCATCGTCTCGGGCGTCGTCACCCGCAGGCCGCCGCGGAACTCCGACTCGATGCCGAGCTTGTCGAGCATCGCGCTGATCTGCGGGCCGCCCCCGTGCACCACGACGGGCTTGAAGCCGGCCAGCCGCAGGAACACGATGTCCTCGGCGAAGGCGCGCTTGAGCGCCTCGTCGGTCATCGCGTTGCCGCCGTACTTCACCACGATGACCGTGCCGTGGTACTTCTTCAGCCACGGCAGGGCCTTCGCGAGCGTGGCGGCCTTGTCGGTCGCCTTCTTCCACTCGTCGGGATGCCATTCATGGTCGGTCTGCTGGTCATCAGTCATGAGGAGTACGCCGAGTTCTCGTGGACGTAGGCCTGGGTCAGGTCGTTCGTCCAGATGGTGCCCGACTGGTCGCCGGACTTGAGGTCGATGATCACCGACACCGCGCGGGCGTCGAGGTCGATGGAGTCGGGCGACTCCCCCGGGCCGCTGTTGCGGCACACCCAGACGCCGTTCAGGGCGACGTCGAGGTCGGCGGGGTCGAAGGCGGCCTGCGTCGTGCCCACCGAGGCGAGGATGCGTCCCCAGTTGGGGTCCTTGCCGAAGATCGCGCACTTGAACAGGTTGCTGCGGGCGACCGAGCGACCGACCTCGAGCGCGTCGTCGACCGATGCCGCGTTGACGACCTCGATCGCGATCTCGTGGTCGGCCCCCTCCGCGTCGGCGAGCAGCTGCATCGCGAGGTCGCGGCACACGTCGGTGACGGCGGCCGTGAACGCGTCGGCATCGGGGCGGGTGCCCGAGGCGCCTGACGCCATCAGCAGCACGGTGTCGTTGGTCGACTGGCAGCCGTCGGAGTCGAGGCGGTCGAAGGTCTGCGCCGTCGCGGACCGCAGCGCGGCATCGACCGTCGCGGAGTCGACGTCGGCGTCGGTCGTGACGACGACGAGCATCGTCGCGAGAGCGGGAGCCAGCATGCCGGCCCCCTTTGCCATGCCGCCGACCGTGAAGCCGTCGCCGCGGGCCACGGCCTCCTTGGCGACGCTGTCGGTCGTCATGATGGCCGTCGCGGCGGTGTGGCCACCGTCGACGCTCTGGCCCTCGACGGCGGCGCGCACGCCGGACAGCAGCGCCTCGCTGTCGTTGAGCAGCCCGATCAGCCCGGTCGAGCAGACCTGCACGTCGATCGCGCCGACGCCCAGCAGCTCGGCGACGGTCTCGGCGGTCCGGTGGGTGATCGCAAAGCCCTCCGCCCCGGTGTAGCAGTTCGCCCCGCCGGAGTTGATGGCCACGGCGACGGCCGAACCGGTCTTGATGGCCTCCTGGCTCCACAGCACCGGATTGGCCTTGCACCGGTTGCTGGTGAAGACCGCGGCGGCGGCCTTCGAGGGGCCGTGGTTGACGACCACGGCGACGTCCGGCGCACCGGTCGACTTGAGGCCGGCCGCCACCCCCTGTGCGGTGAAGCCCTGTGCTGCGGTCACGCTCATGCGGACACCTCCGTCAGAAAACCACGGTACGAAGGCGTCCGCATGATTGCTGTTTCATGGTTCACTCGCTGGCGCTCGCTCATGGCGCAACCCCGATCGTCGAGAGGCCCGTGGTCTCGGGGAGACCAAGGGCGAGGTTCATGGACTGGATCGCGCCGCCGGCCGTGCCCTTGACCAGGTTGTCGATCGCGGAGATCACGACGAGCCGCCGGGCCCGCTCGTCGATGGCGACCTGCAGCTGGGCGGTGTTGGCGCCGAGCGTCGCCGCCGTCGTGGGCCACTGTCCCTCGGGCAGCAGGTGGATGAACGGCTCGGACTCGTAGGCGGCCGCGTAGGCCGCGCGGACGGCGGCGATGTCGACGCCGTCCTTCAGCCGGGCCGTCGTCGTGGCCAGGATGCCGCGTGCCATCGGCACCAGGGTCGGCGTGAACGAGATCGTGACCTCGTCCGCCCCGGCCTGGCGCAGGTTCTGCATGATCTCGGGGACGTGCCGGTGGGTGCCGCCGACGCCGTAGGGCGACGCGGCACCGAGACCCTCGGACGCCATCAGGTTCGCCTTGGGGGCCTTGCCGGCACCCGAGAACCCGTTCGCGAGCACCGCGACGACATCGGTCGCCTCGACGAGCTGCGCAGCGATCGCCGGTTGCAACCCCAGGGTGATCGCGGTGACGTTGCAGCCCGGAACGGCGATGCGGTTGACGCCGGCCAACGCGTCCCGCTGTCGGCCCTCCCCGACGATGAGCTCGGGCAGGCCGTACGGCCAGGTGCCGGCGTGCTCGCCGCCGTAGAACTCGGTCCAGTCGTCGGCGGACTGCAGCCGGAAGTCGGCCCCGAGGTCGATGACCATGACGTCATCGCCCAGCTGGGCCGCGACCGCGCCGGACTGGCCGTGCGGCAGGCCAAGGAACACGATGTCGTGGCCCGAGAGGACCTCGGTCGTCGTCGGCTGCAGGATGCGGTCGGCGAGCGGGACGAGGTGCGGATGGTGCTGGCCCAGGGCCGTGCCGGCACTGGATGCCGCGGTGAGCGCGCCGATCTCGACGTCCGGGTGCGACAGCAGGAGGCGCAGCACCTCACCGCCGGCGTATCCGCTCGCGCCGGCGACGGCGACGGTGATCGTGGTCATCTCTCCACCTTTGCAGAAATCGTTGTCGTGGGGGCCGGCACCTAGTCGGTGCCGAACTCCATGGCGGCCGCGTCCAGGGCGTGCTCGTCCTCGGTGTCGGCCGACGGGTTGGCCTCGATGCGTGTCGCACCGCCGGCCGGCAGCTCGCCGAACAGGGTGCCGTTCTCGACCAGCACCTGGCCCTGGTCGAGCGGCTGGGCCGCGTACAGCTCGAGCTTGGCGCGCGAGTCGGCGATGTCGAGGTTGCGCATGGTCAGCTGGCCGATCCGGTCCGTCGGACCGAACACGGCGTTGTCGGTGCGCTCCATCGACAGCTTGTCGGGGTGGTACGAGAACCCCTTGCCCTGCGTGTCGAGGATCGAGTAGTCCTCACCACGGCGCAGGCGCACGGTCACGTCCCCGGTGACCAGTGACGCGATCCAGCGCTCGATCGACTCGCGCAGCATCATCGCCTGCGGATCGAGCCAGCGGCCCTCGTACATCAACCGGCCGAGGCGACGTCCGTGCTGATGGTAGTTGGCGATGGTGTCCTCGTTGTGGATCGCGTTGAGCAGCCGCTCGTACGCGATGTGCAGCAGGGCCATGCCCGGCGCCTCGTAGATGCCCCGGCTCTTGGCCTCGATGATCCGGTTCTCGATCTGGTCGGACATCCCGAGCCCGTGGCGCCCACCGATCACGTTCGCCTCGTGGACCAGCGCCACCGGGTCGCCGTCGAACCGGACTCCGTTGATCGCGACGGGGCGGCCTTCCTCGAAGGAGATCGTGACGTCCTCGCTGGCGATCTCGACGGACGGGTCCCAGAACTTGACGCCCATGATCGGCTGGACGGTCTCGAGCGAGACGTCGAGGTGCTCGAGCGTCTTGGCCTCGTGCGTCGCGCCCCAGATGTTGGCGTCGGTCGAGTACGCCTTCTCCTGGCTGTCGCGGTACGGCAGCTCGTGATCGACGAGCCACTGGCTCATCTCGGTGCGGCCGCCCAGCTCGGCCACGAAGTCGGCGTCGAGCCACGGCTTGTAGATCCGCAGCTCGGGGTTGGCCAGCAGGCCGTAGCGGTAGAACCGCTCGATGTCGTTGCCCTTGAAGGTCGAGCCGTCGCCCCAGATGTTGACGCCGTCCTCGTGCATCGCCCGCACCAACAGGGTGCCGGTGACGGCGCGGCCCAGCGGCGTCGTGTTGAAGTACGTCTTGCCGGCCGACCGGATGTGGAAGGCTCCGCACGCCAGGGCCGCCAGGCCCTCGTCGACGAGGGGGCGCTTGCAGTCGATCATCCGGGCGAGCTCGGCGCCGTACTCCATGGCGCGGCCGGGCACGCCGGCGATGTCGGGCTCGTCGTACTGACCGATGTCGGCGGTGTACGTGCAGGGCACGGCACCCTTGTCGCGCATCCAGGCGACGGCGACGGAGGTGTCGAGCCCTCCGGAGAAGGCAATGCCGACGCGTTCGCCGGACGGAAGACTGGTGAGGACCTTGGACATGCACACATTCTTGCACAGCACTGCAAGAGTTTGCACTCCGGGGTGGTGGGAGTGCCCGCCGGTGTTGATTCTGGCGGACGACAGAGAGAAATTTACCCTGTGCGGTTGGTATCGAGCGGCTTCCGTCAAGACATCCAGGGGATGCGTGGGCTGGCGGTGCTGCTCGTCGTGGTGCACCACGCGTGGCCGGGGGTGCTGCCGGGCGGTTTCATCGGCGTCGACGTGTTCTTCACGGTCTCCGGCTTCGTCATCGGATCGCTGCTGCTCGCCGAGATCGACCGGTCCGGCGCGGTGAACCTGTACGACTTCTGGACGCGGCGCGCGCGACGCATCCTGCCGGCGTCGCTGCTGGTGGTCGCCGCGACCCTCGGCGCCACCTGGCTGTGGGCTCCGGAGGACGACCGCCGGGCGATCGGCGAGGACGGGCTGTGGGCGTCACTGTTCGCTGCGAACTTCCGATTCATCCACCAGGGCACCGACTACTTCGCCTCCGAGCGCGACCCGTCGCCCTTCCAGCACTTCTGGTCCCTCGCGGTGGAGGAGCAGTTCTATCTCGCGATCCCGATCATCTTCGCTGCGTGCGCGCTGCTCGCCCGCCGCCGCGGCTGGTCACCCCGTCTGTGCCTCGTCGTGGTCGCGGCCGTCGGGTGCGTCGCATCGCTGGCGTGGTCGATCCAGCTGACGTCCGACCACCAGGTCGTCGCCTACTTCTCACCGCTGACCCGGGCCTGGCAGCTCGCCGCCGGCGTCGCCACCGCCTGCGCGGTGCCGGTCCTCATCCGCTGGTCGGTGCTCCTGCGGGACTGCCTGGGCCTGGCCGGGCTGCTCGCCGTGGCCGTCACAGGCGTGGTGCTGGACGATGCGGGGTTCGCCGGCATCGCCTATCCCTCGTTCCTGTCAGCCGCACCCACGCTCGCGACGGTCGCCCTCCTGGTCGCCGGCACCGGGACCGCGGGCCGGACGGCCCGTGTCCTGTCGTTCGCGCCGTTGCGCCGGGCCGGCGACGTCTCCTACTCGCTGTACCTGTGGCACTGGCCCGTCATGATCGTCGCCTCATGGCTCGTGACGACAGGCCCGGCGGTCAACGCGATGCTGGTCTTGCTGGCCTATGCGCTGGCCGAGCTCACCTATCGGTACGTGGAGAACCCCGTGCGACGCTCCTCGTGGCTCGCCGACCGACGCAGCGTGACGGCCCTGGTCGCGGTCTCGTCGATCGGCACCGTGACGGCGTGCGCGAACGAGGTCGCGTCGTACACCGCGAGGGTCTCGGTCAACGTCCCGTCGACGTCGCCACGGGCACAGCCACCGCCGCCGCCACCGAGAGAGCCGGGCCGGCCCGTCACCGACTTCGACCTGGACCCCTCGGAAGCACCCGTGACGACCGGCAGGCTGGAGATCGACGCGGCCGACGTCCATGCGGACTACCCGGACATCGATCGGCGCGGCTGCCAGAAGGGGTACACCGACGGAGCCGACCTGCCCGACCTCGACTCGTGCACGTTCGGATCCGGGTCGCGGACGATCTACCTCGTGGGTGACTCCATGGCGACCGCGCTCTCCCCCGCCGTGCGCATCGCGGCGGACCGCCATGGCGCCCAGGTGCGGGTCATGGCCAAGGCCAGCTGCACGCTCGCGACGGGTGTCACGGTGCACAAGGACCAGGTCGGCGGCCCCTACCGCAGCTGCGACCGGTTCCGCGAGAACCTCCTCACGCACCTCGAGCGGACCAGGCCCGACGCGGTCGTCATGGTGAACTCCGACGGCTCCGCCGCCCGCCAGGTCGACCGTGGCGGTCGTGAGACTCGCGAGTCGACCTGGATCGACAGGGCCGCCGCCGGGCTGGTCCGGTCGGTCGAACGGCTGGACGCCGCGGGCATCGACGTCCTCCTCATCGAGAACCCGGCGAAGCCGGGCGACGACGCCGAACGCGGCACCCGCTGCCTCCTCGGCGGCAGGACCGTCGCGCAGTGCGCGTTCCGGCGGCCCGAGCCCGGCGCCTACGAGACGGCCTACCGCCGCTTGGACGGCCGGGTCCCCTTGGTGCGCGTCAACACGCAGGCCTGCCCGGACGACCGCTGCCTGCCCGTCCTGGGCCGGACGGTCGTGTGGCGCGACCACTCGCACTTCACGATGACGTACGTCAAGACGCTCGCCCCCGCCTTCGACCGCGCTCTGCAGCACGTCTGGCGCTGAGAAGACGGGCGGACGTCGCGTGGGACGTTCGCGGTCCGTGACCTCTCGGTCGCCCTAGGATGCAGCCATGAATCGGATCGTCCTGCGCGTCGTCGTGCTCCTGGTGGCGACGGCCCTCCTGGTCCTGCCCGCCGCGTCGGCGCTCGTCGGGGGGGACGACGAGGCGACAGGACCCGATCCGGTCCGGATCACGGACTACCAGGTCGACTACATCCTCACGGCCGAGGGCACGCTCGTGGCCAAGGAGACCCTGACGACGGAGTTCCCGGCCGGCCGGCACGGCATCTTCCGCTTCTGGGACCTGGCCGACCCCACCGACCCGCACGTGCGGCTCAATCCCGAGCAGATCAAGGTCGAGCTCGACGGCAAGAGCGTCCCGTTCGACCTGCAGTGGCAGATGGGCCGCAAGCTGCGCGTCGCGAAGATCGGCGATCCCGACGCGACCGTCGAGCCCGGTGCCCACACGTACACGATCAGCTATGTCGTCAAGGGTGCGCTGTCTCCCGCCACCGCCGGCAACGGCTCGTTCGCCTCGTCGAGCTGGGCCGACGACGAGCCCGCCGAGTCGGTGTTCCACTGGAACGTCGTGCCCGAGGGCTGGCAGATGGAGATCGAGAAGACCACGGTCCGGATGACCCTGCCGGCGGTATCCGGCCTGGTGCAGTGCACCTCGGGGTTCGACAGCTCGGGCACGTGCGGCATCGAGGGCGGTGGCACCGACAACGTGATCGTCTCTACGGGACCGCTGCCGCCGCGCACCCCGGTGACGGTCCGCATCGGCCTGCCGATGGAGACACCGGACCGGGTGACGGTGCCGTGGCCCGTCCAGGCCGACCGGGCCATCGGGCAGTCCGCGGGCAACCTGACCGCCATCCTCGTGCTCACCCTCGTGCTCGGTGGCCTCGCGTACGCGCTCGAGCGCCGGTCGCGTGAAGAGCAGCCGGGCTATCCGGTCATGTACGAGCCGCCGCCGGGCCTCGGGCCGGTCCAGACGGCCTACCTGACGAGCGAGGAGGCACCCGAGCGCAGTCTCGTGGCCACGCTGCTCTACCAGGCCGAGCAGGGTCTCACGACGCTGTCGCACGACGACGACGGCACGACCTGGACCGTCACCGGCGTCGGTGACGAGGCCGCCTGGGCCGCGACCGACGACGTCACCCGGTTCGTCGGGACGTCCCTGGGAGTCACCCAGCCCGGGGCGACGTTCACGGCCAGCAAGAAGTCCGTCGAGGCCGGCCAGCAGCTGGAGGCGACGCGTGATGCCCTCGAGGCCCAGACCAGCACGTGGGCCGACGGCATCGGCGCGCAACGTTCGGTGACGTCCGAGACCATCGCCCGCATCGTGGTCGGCGCCGCCGCGGTCGCCCTCCTGGGCATCGGGATCTTCCTGCACCCGCCGGTCTCCATGTACCTCCTGCCGCTCGCGGGCATCGCGTTCGGCGGAGCGGGACTGTTCACGGCGGGGATCGGCAGGCGGCGCACCCCGCTGGGCCGCGAGCTGTGGTCGCGGGCCGGCGGGTTCGAGCGCATGCTGTCGACGACCTCGGCCAAGGACCGGTTCGACTTCAGCAGCCGTCAGGACCTCTACACGGCCTACATCCCGTACGCCGTCGCCTTCGACTGCGCCGATCGATGGGCCCGCAAGTACGAGGTCACGACCGGTTCGCCGGCCCCCACCCCGGTGTGGTTCGCCGGCGGGACGGGCTCGGCCGCGCCGGGCGGCACGTTCGGCAGCGCCGACGCCTTCTCCGGCTTCGAGTCGTCGCTGGCCTCCTCGATCAGCGCCTACGCGGCCACGCAGTCGTCGTCCTCCGGCGGTGGTGGCGGCGGTGGCGGCGGCGGTGGCGGCGGTGGTGGCGGCGGCGGTGGCGGCTCCTGGTAGACCCGCAGTCCCTGCTCCGATCCCCCCATCCCTGTCCTAGGAGACATCCATGGTCGTTCTTCTGTCCATCGTCGGCATCATCGTCCTGGTGGCGCTGTTCGCCGCCTACGCCTTCAACAAGCTGCGCCGCCTCGACATCGGTGCGCAGGAGGCGCTCGGTGGCATCGACGTGCAGCTGACCCGTCGCGCCGACCTGATCCCGAACCTCGTCAACACCGTCAAGGGCTACGCCCAGCACGAGCGCGGGGTGTTCGAGGAGGTGACGCGGGCGCGCACGGCCGTCAAGGCCGCTGCCGACAACGGCACCGTGCCGGAGAAGGCCGCCGCGCAGGCCCAGCTCGACCGGGCCATCGTCGACGTCCTGGCCGTCGCCGAGGCCTACCCCGACCTCAAGGCGTCCACGAACTTCCTGGAGCTGCAGAAGGAGCTCTCCGACACCGAGAACAAGATCTCGTTCGCGCGCCAGTACTACAACGACGCAGTGGCGTCGCTCAACAAGATCGTCCAGACGATCCCCTGGCTGCTGTTCACCGGTGTCGCCGGCGTGAAGGCCCGCGAGTTCTACAACGCCCCCGAGGGCCAGGAGACCGCCCCCACCGTCACCTTCTAGAGCCCCCGATCGCTGACGGGTCACTTCTGGCCCCCTGAGGGGTCGATGCTGGCCCCCCGCAGGAGACAGAAGTGACCCGTCGTGGGGCCAGAAGTGACCCGTCAGCGTTGGGTTGCGGCTCAGGTGCGGAGGGTGGCTCCGTGCTGCGAGGCCGCTGCACTGACCGCGGCCTCGCGGGCGCCCTTGATGTCCTCGTCGGTCAGGGTGCGGTCGGGAGCCCGCAGACGCAGCGCGAACGCCAGCGACTTCTTGCCCTCGGCCACCTGCTCACCGGTGTAGACGTCGAACAGCCGCGCCGACTCGATCAGCGGGCTGGACGAGGCCAGCGTCGTCGCCAGCGGGCCGGCAGCGGCCGAGACGTCGACGACCAGGGCCAGGTCCTCCTTGGCCACGGGGTACGCCGAGAAGTCCGGACGCGGACCGACGGCCGGCGACGCCGCGATGAGGGCGTCGAGGTCGACCTCCGCCGCGACGACCCGCGGCGGCAGGCCGTAGGCCTTGAGCACCCGCGGGTGCAGCTCACCGGCATGACCGATCGTGACGCCGTCGAGGACGATCGCGGCGCACCGGCCCGGATGCCACGGCGCCTGGTCAGCGGCCTCGACCTCGATGTCGACGTGCAGCGCCGTCGCGAGGTGGCGCACGACCGCCACGGCATCGGCCCAGGTGACGGGGCGACCGGCGCCGGCCCACCCGGAGCGCACACGTTCGCCGCTCATGACGAGGCCCACGTGATACGGCTGGTGCGGCAGGACCGCCGCGAACGCGTCGAGCTCCTCGACCGTCGGACGCCGGTCGACCCCGTAGATCGGTGCCTCCGCCTCGACGGCCTGCGGGAGGAAGACGCGTCCCGTCTCGGTGATGTGGACGTCGGCGTGCCCGCGCCCGATGTTCAGCACCAGGCTGCGGAGCAGGCCCGACAGCAGGGTCGTGGTCAGGCCGGGCTCCTCCGCGGACAGCGGGTTCTCCAGCAGCACCTGCCGACGGCGGACGTCGTCGGCCGGCAGGCCCATGCGGTCCCAGTCGGCCGGACCGGCGAACGGGAAGGTCTTGACCTCGACGAGTCCCTCGCCGGCCAGGATGTTGCCCGCCCGGCGGCGCAGCTTCTGGGCCACGCTCAGTCCGCGCCCCGCCGGGGCCACGGGGATGACCGACGGCACCTGGTCGTAGCCGACGACGCGCAGGACGTCCTCGACGACGTCGTACGGATCGGTCAGGTCGGGTCGCCACGGGGGCGGCGTGACGGTCAGCCAGTCGTGGTCGACCTCGACCGCGCAGCCATTGGCCTCGAGGGCCTCCACCGCAGCGATCGTGTCGATGTCGACACCGGTGACCCGAGCCGACAGATCGGCCCGCAGGACGATGTCGGCAGGCACGGGGGCCTCACCGATCAGCGTGAGGCCGTCCTCCAACGTGCCACCGCCGTGCTCGACGAGCAGATCGGCGACGCGACGCGCGGCGTGGGCGGGCAGGGTCGGGTCGACGCCCCGCTCGTTGCGCTTCGCCGCCTCCGACGTCAGGCGCTGGGTCCGGGCGGTGCGGGCAATCATCGGCGCGGTCCACACGGCCGCCTCGATCACGACATCGGTCGTCGTGGACGTCATCTCGACCTCCTCGCCGCCCATGACACCGCCGAGACCCACCGGGCCGCGGTCGTCGGTGACGACGGCGTCCTCGGCGGTCAGCGTGCGGGTGACACCGTCCAGCGTCGTGAGCTTCTCGCCGTCGGACGCGCGACGGACGACCAGCGGGCCCTTGAGGAGGGAGCGGTCGTAGCCGTGGATCGGAAAGCCGAGCTCGAGCATGACGTAGTTCGTCACATCGACGGCCAACGAGATCGACCGCATGCCGGCCAGCTCGATGCGCTGCGCCAGCCACGGGGGCGTGACGGCGGAGGGATCCACACCGGTCACCGTCAGCGCGGCGAACACCGGGCAGGCCGTGGGGTCCTGCACCTGCACCGGGTACGCGCCCGGACCGGCAGTCGCGACCGTCTCGGCCTCGACGTCCGCCGGGTCGTGGAACGGCACGCCGAACGCGATCGCGGCGTCGCGGGCGACGCCGCGCAGCGACAGCGCATAGGCACGGTCGGGGTTGACCTCGAGATCGAGGACCTCCTCCCCCAGGCCCAGCAGCGCGATCGCGTCGTCGCCGGGGGCCGCGGAGCCGGGCTCGAGCACGATGATGCCGCTCGCATCTCCGGGCAGCCCGAGCTCGGCGGACGAGCAGATCATGCCGTCGGACACGTGCCCGTACGTCTTGCGCGCCGAGATCTCGAATCCCAGGGCGGGCAGCACCGTGCCGGGCAGCGAGACGACCACCAGGTCGCCCTCGACGAAGTTGTGCGCCCCGCAGACGATGCCGCGTGACGGGACGTCCTCGCCCGGGGCGTCGGGAACGGACGGATCGTTGTGCGCACCGACGTCGACCCGGCACCAGTTGATCGTCTTGCCGTTCTTCTGCTCCTCCTTGACGAGGTTCAGGACGCGGCCGACCACGAGCGGTCCGCTTATGCCCGACGAGACGATCTCCTCGAGCTTGAGGTCGAACGCCGTCAGACGGGCCGCGAGGTCGACCGTGGACAGGTCGGCGGGCAGGTCGACGTACTGGCGGAGCCAGGAGACAGGAACCTTCATTACAGCTCGACTCCGAACGGTTCGGTGAAACGGATGTCGCCGTCGAACAGGTCGCGCAGGTCGGCGATGTCGTAGCGGGACGTGATGGTGCGATCGATGCCGATGCCGAAGGCGAAGCCGGAGTACCGCTCCGGGTCGATGCCACAGGCGATCAGCACCCGCGGATTGACCACCCCGCAACCGCCCCACTCGACCCAGCCCTCGCCCTTGCAGGTGCGGCACGCCGCCACGGCATCGGGCTCGTTGTGGCACACGTAGCAGAGCAGGTCCATCTCGGCGCTCGGCTCGGTGAACGGGAAGTACGACGGACGGAACCGTGTGGTCATGCCGTCGCCGTAGATGGCCTGGGCGAAGTGGTCGAGCGTGCCCTTGAGGTGGGCCATCGACAGGCCCTCGTCGATCGCGAGGCCCTCGACCTGGTGGAACACCGGCGAGTGGGTCGCGTCGAGCTCGTCGGTGCGGAACACCCGGCCGGGGCACGCGACGTAGATGGGAGGCGTGCGGGTCAGCATCGTGCGGGCCTGCACCGGCGACGTGTGGGTGCGCAGCACCATCGCCGCGCGCTCGGGCGTCACCCAGAACGTGTCCTGCATCGTCCGCGCCGGATGATCGGGACCGAGGTTCAGCGCATCGAAGTTGAGCCACTCGGCCTCGACCTCGGGGCCCTCGGCGATCTCCCAGCCCATCGCGACGAAGATGTCGGCGATGTGCTCGGACAGGGTCGTGACGGGGTGGCGGGCGCCGATCGGCTGGACGTCCCACGGCAGGGTGACGTCGACGGCCTCGGTGACGAGCGCCTGCTGCTCCTCCGCCTCCTCCAGCTCGGCGGTGCGCGCAGCGAGCGCCTGGTTGATCGCGCCGCGGGCCTGACCGACCCGCTGGCCGGCCTCCTTGCGCGCCTGGGGCTGCAACGCGCCGATCTCGCGGTTGGCGAGGGCGATCGGCGAGCGGTCACCGACATGGTCGATGCGGACCTGCTTGAGGTCGTCCAGCGTGACGGCCGCCGCGATCGCCGCGAGGGCCTCGTCGCGCATGCGGTCGATCTCGTCGGATCGCAGAGGGGTGACCTCCACCGGGTCGTACGAGGAGTTGGGGGCGGACACGTCAAACCTGTCTTTCGAAGAGCTGTCTGTCTATCGACCCGGTCAGTCTAGTGACCCTCAGTCGGACATCGAGTCCGGCTCGTTGATGGGGAACCACACCCGGATCAGGGCGCCCCCGCCGTCGGCGTCACGGATCTCGATCGTCCCCCCGTGCTCCTCGACGATGCCTCGCACGATGTACATGCCGAGCCCGCTGCCGGCACCGGGACCGGACCGCCAGAACCGGCTGAACACCCGTTGCCGCATCTCGACCGGGATGCCCGGACCGTTGTCGTGGACCTCCAGGGACACACCGGCCCCCGGATTGGCCCGACGGGTGTTCTGCACGACGATCTCGCGCAGCCCGAAGCCGTGGCGCATCGCGTTCTCGACCAGGTTGGTGACGACCTGGTGGATCCGGTCGCTGTCGCCCCAGATCAGGTCTACGTCGTCGGTGATGCTGATCTCGAACGGCTCGGTGGCGCCGCCGGAGACGTTCGTGAGCACGTGGCGCACGACCTCCGCGAGCCGGACCGGTCCGCGCTTCAGCGTGAGCCGTCCGGCGTCGATGCGAGCGGCGTCAAGCAGCTCGGTGATGAGCCGGCTGAGCCGGTCGGCATCGGCGTCCACCGTCTCCAGCATCAGCTGCCGCTGCTCCTCGGAGAACTTGTCCCACTTGGTCAGAAGCGTCGAGGTGAACCCCTTGATGCCGGTGAGAGGCGAGCGCAGCTCGTGGGCGACCGTGGCCACGAGGTCGGACCGCTCACGGTCGGCCAGGTTGCGGATGCGGGCGTTGCGCACGCTCACGATGACGCGTTGCACCGGTCCCCCGCGCCGCTGCCTGACCAGGCTGGCGGTGATCAGGTACTCGCTGCCCCTGGGCGACCACCACGACGACTCGGAGGTGCGGGTGCGGATGTTGAGGCCGTCGTAGGGCCGTGTGCAGTCGAACCACGAGTTGCCGTTGAGGTCGTCGAACGGGACGGCGTCGGACAGGTGCATGCCGAGCATCTCGTCGCCCTCGGCCCGCGCCATGACCTTGATCCGCGCATTGACGTACTCGACGATCCCATCCGCACCGGCGATGATGACGCCGTCCGGGTAGTCGTCGAAGACCGTCTGCTGGGCAGGCTGCATGGGCAGTGAATCTAGTACCGATGGACCAGTTCTGCCGAACCGCATCGCGTCATCCGGACCGACCCACCCGAGCGCGGGCGGTCGCGTAGAGACAGACGGCCGCGGCCGTCGCGAGGTTGAGGCTCTCGGCGCGGCCGAAGATCGGCACCGCGACGACCGAGTCGCACAGCGCCCGGACGTCGTCGGGCAGGCCCCACGCCTCGTTGCCCATGAGCCAGGCCGTGGGGACCGACAGGTCGAGTGAGTCGTCGAAGAGGCCGACGTCGCCCTTGCCGTCCGCGGCCAGCACGACCAGCCCGGCCTCCTGCAGGGCCGCCAGCGAGGCGGGGATGTCGCGGGCCACGACGATCGGCACGTGGAAGATGCTGCCGACCGTGGCGCGCACCGACTTGGGGTTGTACGGGTCGACGCTGTCGCCGACGAACACCACCCCGTGGGCTCCGGCGGCGTCGGCGCAGCGGATCACCGCACCGGCGTTGCCGGGATCGCGGATGTCGGCGCACACGACCAGGAACGAGGGATCCCGGTCCAGCAATGCCGCCAGGGGCCGGTCGAGCATCGCGCACCGGGCAACGACACCCTGTGGCTGGACCGTGTCGGTCATCGCCTCAACGACGTCGTCGGTCACGACGTGCCACGTGCCGTCGCCGCGACGTGCGGCCGCGACGAGGTCGGTGTGCTGCTTCGTCGCGTCGACCGTGGCGAAGACCTCAAGCACGGCACCGCCGTGCGCGAGGGCTTCCCGCACCGCTTGGGGACCCTCGGCGAGGAACTCGCGCTGCTCGGCCCGGAACGCACGAGTGGCGAGCCTCCTGGCGTGCTTCACGCGTCCTGAGCGGACGGTGAGCTCGCCTGGCCCGGGATCGGGTGGAGGACTCGCCACGTCGTGGTGGTTCAACTCTGTTGAGGTACCGCGGTCAGGCCGCGGCGCCGTCCTTCGGAGCGTTGACGTCGGCCGGAAGGTTGTCCTTCGCGGTCTGCACGAGGGCCGAGAACGCGGCCGGCTCGTTGACGGCCAGCTCGGCCAGGATCTTGCGGTCGACCTCGACACCAGCGGCCTTGAGGCCCTGGATGAAGCGGTTGTACGTCATGCCCTCGGCGCGGACCGCAGCGTTGATGCGCTGGATCCAGAGACGACGGAAGTCGCCCTTCTTGGCCTTGCGGTCACGGTAGCTGTAGACCAGCGAGTGAGTGACCTGCTCCTTGGCCTTGCGGTACAGCCGTGAGCGCTGACCGCGGTAGCCCGCAGCTCGCTCGAGTGTCTGACGGCGCTTCTTCTGTGCATTGACTGAGCGCTTGACGCGTGCCATCTCAGTTCTCCTTAAGAATCAGTGGACTTGCTAGTCCGTGGGAGGGGTGGAACGCGGTCAGAGACCGAGCATCTTCTTCACGCGGGGCACATCGGCCTTCGAGACGGCCGTGGAGCCCTCGAGGCGCCGCTTGCGCGAGGACGACTTGACCTCGAGCAGGTGGCGACGGTTGGTCTGCTCACGACGGAGCTTGCCGCTGCCCGTGACCTTGACGCGCTTCTTCATCCCCGAGTGGGGCTTGAACTTCGGCATTATGCCTCCATGTCTGGGTCGAGGTTCTCTGAACGACGACGTGGCTTCTTGGGTGTGGCGACCGCCTGGGCGGCCTCGCGATGGGCCTTGACCTCGGCCTCTTCGGCTGCCTTGTCGGCTGCCTTCGCGTCCATGCTCTTGACCTTCTCGGCCTTGACCTCGGCCTGGGCCTCGGACTTCTTCTTGTGCGGACCGAGCACCATCGTCATGTTGCGGCCGTCCTGACGGGCGTTGGACTCGATGAAACCGAGATCCTCGACGTCGGCGGCCAGGCGCTGCAGCAGGCGGTAGCCCAGCTCGGGGCGGTGCTGCTCGCGGCCACGGAACATGATGGTGATCTTGACCTTGTCGCCGGCCTTGAGGAATCGGACGACGTGACCCTTCTTGGTGTCGTAGTCGTGCTGATCGATCTTCGGACGCAACTTCATCTCTTTGATGATGGTGTTGGTCTGGTTGCGGCGGGACTCGCGTGCCTTCTGTGCGGTCTCGTACTTGAACTTGCCGTAGTCCATGAGACGGCAGACGGGCGGACGAGCTGTGGGCGCCACCTCGACGAGATCGAGGTCGGCTTCCGCCGCCAGTCGCAGGGCATCTTCGATACGAACGATGCCGACCTGTTCACCGCCAGGACCGACGAGGCGTACTTCGGGCACTCGGATTCGGTCGTTGACGCGCAGCTCTGTGGTGATGGATCCTCCTGGGGTCGTGTGGAGGGCCACGGACATTTCCGGGAAAAAGAAAAGTGGCCCCCGTACGAAACGGACGCCACCAACGCCACATTCCCGACTCACGCCGGAAAGTGCGCAACCATTGACCTCTTGCACGCGGTCTGCACCGCAGGCAACACATCTGGCTTACCCCACAGTCGTGAACCGTGCAGGTGGGAGGTGACTCCACTTCGGCCTCAAGGCTACCAGCGACGGCACCCGGTTGCGAAATCGACGCGCCCGGACGTGGCGGCGGCCGCCGCGGCCGATGTTGCACCGCCGAAACACGGACGACGCGGCAGCGCAAGATCCCTGCTGCACGATGTGGGCATGCAGTGGCGCGTACGGACAACTCTTCACGACCGGCCCGGGATGCTGGCCGAGATCGCGCTGGCCTGCGGCCGCGCCGACCTCAACATCGTCGCCCTCCAGGTCCTGGCGACGACACCGCGGGTGACGGACGAGTTCGTCGTCAGCGCACCCGACGGCTGGACCGACGTCAGGGTCGCCGAGCTGTTCGCCGCGGCCGGGGGGTCGGCGGTGTCGGCCACCCGGGTCACCGACTCGTCGCTGACCGACCCGCCGACTCGCTACCTGCGGGGCGTCCACCAGATCCTCGAGGAGGAGCGGGACGTCGAGGAGGTCCTGCGCGAGCTGCTGGAGACCGAACCCCCTGATGTCGCCGACTACACGGGCCACGACGTCCTGGTGCTGACGCATCGCAGCGGCTCCGAGCTCCGCATCACCCGCGCGATCCCGTTCACCCCGGTCGAGCGGACCCGCGCGCAGGCGCTGCTGTCGCTGGTCAGCGATGCCGGCAACGACGTCCCGCTCATCACCCCGTCGCCGGGCACGGCCGAGCCGGTCGTCCGTCGGGCGACGCTCGCCGACATCGAGGCCGTCTCGGCCCTGCACGAACGGTGCAGCGTCGATACCTTGTACAACCGGTACCAGGTGCCGCTCAAGATGCCGATGACCACCCGGATGGCTCGACGCCTCGTCGTGCCCGACACCGGCACCGCCATCGTGGTGCAGATGGGCCACGACGTCGTCGGCCACGGCGTGCTCGAGCACCTCGACGCGACCTGGACCTTCCAGCTCATCATCGAGGACGTCTGGCAGGGCCACGGTCTGGGCACCCGCGTGGTCAAGTACGCGGCAGGGGTCGCCAAGCAGGAGGGCGCCGCCCGGCTGACCTTCGTCACGGCCGGCTCGAACGACAAGCTGCTGCGATCCGTCGGCCAGGCCGGCTTCGTCGCCCGGGTCGAGCGCCACGACGGCAACGTGCACATCACGGTGCCGCTGCGCGACGTCCGCAGCGTCGCCGCGAGCTAGTCAGCTGCTCGGCGGCGCGCTGATCCAGGCGGTGCCCGCAGCACTCCGCACGAGGCGGTGGCCCGCGGCGAGGTGCTGGACGTCATCGCTCTCGATCACCGTGAACGTCGGGTTGCCCAGATCGACCAGGATCGCCGAGGCACCCTCGTCGAGGGTCGCGCGGGCGGCGTCCTTGCCCAGAATCGGGACGGGACGGGCCTGCGGGTCCCATACGGCCATGGTCGCGACGCTGCTGAACGCGAGCAGCGCCTGACGGCCGTCGGCACCGGTCATGAGGACCGCCGCCATGTCGGCGTTCTTGTCCCCCTCGGCCGGCGTCTCGCCGAGCAGCGCGACGATCGGCACGAACACCCGGACGGTGGGCAAGGCCTGCAGCACGGCGATGTCGTCGCCGAACGCCGCGGCAAGCTCCGGATAGACCGTTCCGTCGTCGCCGGGGAACTGCGGGCCGGCCAGCGACCGGTCGTGTCCGTGGGTCATCGCACCCGTCCGCGCAGGTAGGCGACGGCCTCGCGGGCGTACCTGCCGTCGGTGCCCTGGATCGCGAACAGCATGATCCGCTCGTCGTCCTTCGTGACGAGGGTCGGCCACGGGGCGCCGGTGTTCATCGCGATGCCCTCGACCTCGGTCCAGGCCAGCTGACGGCGGCGGTACCCGTTCAGCACCTCGATGCCGGTGTCCGTCGCCTTCACGAAGCTGCGGCCGACCCCGTGGAGCAGGACCAGCACCGCGATGATGATGATCCACAGCGTGACCGTCTCGGCGGTCGTGAAGGCGATCTCGTCGGGCAGCGCGAAGGCGATGACCGCCGTCAGCCCGAGCATGATGACCGCGACGGCGTACGAGACGATGCGCGCGCCGCCGGGGCGGAACGTCCTCAGATCCGGCACGCGAGGATGTCCGTGACCAGGATGCCGCGGGCACCCAGCTGGTAGAGCTGGTCCATGATCTTCTGGGCCCCGTCGCGCGGCACCATCGAGCGCACCGCGACCCATCCCTCGCGGTGCAGCGGGGACACCGTCGGCGACTCGATGCCCGGCGTCAGCTCGACGGCACGGTCGACCTGGTCGACCCGGATGTCGTAGTCCATCATGACGTACGTCCGCGCCACGATGACGCTGTCGAGCCGCCGCTTGAACACGTCGAAGCCGACCGGCTCGGCCGCATCCTGCTGCGTGATGAGCACGGCCTCCGACGACAGGATCGGCTCGCCGAACACCTCGAGGTCGGCCTGCCGCAGGGTGCTCCCGGTCTCCACGACATCCGCGATCGCGTCGGCGACACCGAGGCGGATCGACGACTCGACGGCACCGTCGAGCCGCACGACGTCGGCCGTGATGCCGCGCTCGGCGAGGTAGGCGCCGACGATGCCCTCGTACGACGTCGCGATGCGCAGACCCTGCAGGTCGCCGACGCTCGACAGCTTGCCGACGGGACCGGCGAACCGGAAGGTCGAGGCGCCGAAGCCCAGCTCGACGTTCTCCACCGCGTGCGCGCCGGAGTCGAGCAGCAGGTCGCGGCCGGTGATCCCGACGTCCAGCGTGCCCTCCCCCACGTAGATCGCGATGTCACGCGGGCGCAGGTAGAAGAACTCGACATCGTTCTCGGGGTCCAGCGTGACGAGGTCCTTGGCGTTGCGGCGCTGGCGGTAGCCGGCCTCGGCAAGCATCTGGGCGGCGGCCTCGGCCAGGGCGCCCTTGTTGGGTACGGCGATCTTGAGCATCGGGTTCTCTTCTCAGAAGTTCTGTGACTGGCGGCGGAGGCACGGACCGGTCAGCGGCTCGGGGAGGGCGCCGGCCGATCCGTCACAGATGCGCGTAGACGTCGTCGAGCGTGATGCCGGAGGCGATCATCATGACCTGCGCGTGGTAGAGCAGCTGGCTGATCTCCTCAGCGGTCCGCTCGGCTCCCTCGTGCTCGGCGGCCATCCACGACTCGGCGGCCTCCTCGACGAGCTTCTTGCCGATCGAGTGGACGCCGGCATCGAGCTCGGCGACGGTGCGCGAGCCCTCGGGGCGCTGGGCTGCCTTGTCGGTCAGCTCGGCAAAGAGGTCATCGAAGGTCTTCATCGCCATGGAGTCTATCGGTGCGTCACGCGAGGGTGCGCAGGACGTTCCAGGTGGACAGTGCGGCCTCGACGGCCTCACGTCCCTTGTCCTCGCGGGAGCCGGCCAGGCCGGCCCGGTCCAGGGCCTGCGCCTCGTCGTCGGTCGTCAGCAAGCCGAAGCCGATCGGCACGCCCGTGTCGAGCGCCACCCGGTTCAGTCCATCGGTCGCGGCCGCCGAGACGTACTCGAAGTGCGGCGTGCCACCGCGGATGATGACACCGAGGGCGATGACGGCGTCACAGCCCTGACGCGCGTAGGCCTGGCACAGGATCGGCAGCTCGAACGACCCGGGCGCCCGCACGAGGCTCACGTCGGTGACGTTGGCGTCGGCGAGTGCGGCCTGCGCACCGGCGATCAGGCCGTCCATGACCTGCGTGTGCCAGCTCGAGGCCACGATCACGACCGTGGCTCCGGCTGCGTCGATCGTCAGATCGGGCGCTCCTGCACCGCTCATGACAGGTTCTCCAGTCCGGGAAGATCGTGGCCCATGCGCTCGGCCTTGGTCTGCAGGTATCGCAGGCTGTCCTCGGTCGGGGCGATGACCAGGGGAAGTCGCTCGCTGACCTTGACCCCGTACGCCTCGAGGGCCGTGGTCTTGCCGGGGTTGTTGGTCAGCAGACGGACCGACGTGACGCCCAGGTCACGCAGGATCTGCGCGCCGGCGGCGTAGTCGCGCTCGTCCTCGCCGAAGCCCAGCTCGAGGTTGGCGTCGACGGTGTCGCTGCCGGCGTCCTGCAGCGCATACGCACGCAGCTTGTGCAGCAGGCCGATGCCGCGTCCCTCGTGGCCGCGCAGGTACACGACGATGCCGGCGCCCGCTGCGGTGATCTCCGTCATCGACAGCTCGAGCTGCGGCCCGCAGTCGCAGCGACGGGAGCCGAACACGTCACCGGTGAGGCACTCGGAGTGGATGCGGACCAGCACGTCCTGGGTGCCGGGATCGCCGTGGATCAAGGCGATGTGCTCGGATCCCTCGATGCGGTCGCGGTAGCCGTGCGCCGTGAACTCTCCGAACTCGGTCGGCAGACGGGTCGTCGCGAGACGGTCGACCTGCGACTCGTGCAGGCGCCGGTAGATCTGCAGGTCCTCGATCGAGACCAGCGCGATGTCGTGCTCGTCGGCGAACTCCCGCAGCTGGGGCGCCCTCATCAGCGTGCCGTCGTCGTTGAGCACCTCACCGATCACCCCGGCAGGCGTCAGGCCGGCGAGCCGGGCGAAGTCGACGGCCGCCTCGGTGTGGCCGGCGCGCTCGAGCACTCCCCCGGGCTTGGCCCGCAGCGGGATGATGTGGCCCGGCTGGTTGAGCTCGAACGGCTCGGTCGCCGAGTCGGCGAGCACCCGGCAGGTGCGAGCCCGGTCGGCGGCGGAGATGCCGGTCGTGATGCCGTCCCGCGCATCGATCGAGACGGTGTACGCGGTCCGCATCTTCTCGCGGTTGTGCGGCGTCATGAGCGGGATCGCGAGGCGATCGAGGATCTCGCCGGTGATGGGCGCGCAGATCAGGCCGCTGGAGTAGCGCACCAGGAAGGCCATGAGCTCGGGCGTCGCCTTGCTCGCGGCGAAGATGATGTCGCCCTCGTTCTCGCGGTTCTCGTCATCGACGACCACGATCGCCTTGCCCGTGCGGAAGTCCTCGATCGCGCGCTCGATGCTGTCGAGGCGGACGCTCTCGTGCTCGCTCATGCTTGTCCCTTCTCCGGAGCGCCCAGCAGGCGCTCGACGTACTTGGCGAGGATGTCCACCTCGAGATTGACCCGGTCGCCCGGTGCCTTGGTGCCGAGCGTGGTGTCGGCGAGCGTGGTGGGGATCAGCGACACCGAGAACCACGACGAGCCGCCCGCCGACGGATCTGCGTCGACGACCTCGACGACCGTCAGCGACGTGCCGTCGACCGTGATGGATCCCTTGCCGACCAGGTACCTGGCCAGCTCGGCGGGCAGGGCGATGCGGACGATCTCCCACTCCACGACGCCACCGTGCTCGCTGGGCGTGCGGTCCAGGATGTGCCCCGTGCCGTCCACGTGTCCCTGCACGATGTGGCCGCCGAGACGTGCTCCCGCCTGCGTGGCCCGCTCCAGGTTGACCTCAGAGCCGATGCCGAGATCGCCCAGCGAGGTGCGATCGAGCGACTCCTTCATGACGTCGGCCCCGAAGGTGTCGCCGTCCTGGCTCATGACCGTCAGGCAGCAGCCGTTGACCGCGATCGAGTCGCCGTGGCCGGCGTCGGACGTGACGACGGGGCCACGGATCGTCAGGCGCACGGAGTCGCCGAGCTCCTCCACCGCGGTGACGGTGCCCTTCTCCTCGATGAGACCGGTGAACATCAGTCGAAGTCCTCTCGCTGCATACGTCCGGGAGTGCCGATGATGCGGATGTCAGGACCCACCATCCGCAGGTCCTCGATGTTGATGGGGCGCAGGTCGGCCAAGGTGGTCGCCTCGCCCTCCAGGGCCGCGCGGCCCGATCCGAGCATCGCGGGAGCCATGTAGCCGACGATGCGGTCGATGACGCCGGCGTTCCAGAACGCACCGGCGAGCCGCGGGCCGCCCTCGAGCCAGATGTGCCGGATGCCGTTCTCGACGAGCTTCTGCAGCACCGTCTCGGGATCGCGCGACTGGATCATCAGCGTCGGCGCGACCCGGTCGAACACCCGGAAGTAGTTGGGGATGCGCGTCTCACCGACGACGACCCGCAGCGGCTGCTGGTCGAACGGCAGGGGCATGTCGTCGGCGTCGCGCACCGTCAGGCGGGGATCGTCGGCCAGGACCGCTCCGGTACCGGCCACGATCGCGTCGGCTCCGGCTCGGAAGGTCTGCACGTCACGCCGTGCGATGTCGCTGGTGATCCACTTGCTGGTGCCGTCGGGGGCCGCGCTCAGGCCGTCGAGCGTGGCGGCGTACTTCCACGTCACGAACGGACGTCCGGACGTCACGGCGAACGTCCACTCGACGTTGAGGTCGGTGGCCTCCTCGGCCATGACGCCGGCCTCGACGTCGACACCTGCGGCCCGGAGCGTGGATGCTCCTCCGGACGCGGTGCGGTCGGGGTCGATCTGCCCGAAGACGACCCGGGCCACTCCGGCCTCGATCAGGGCCTGCGCGCACGGGCCGGTGCGACCCGTGTGGTTGCACGGCTCGAGGGTCACGACCGCGGTCGCTCCCCGGGCCGCGTCGCCGGCCTGTGCGAGGGCGTCCACCTCGGCGTGGGGCGTGCCGGCGCCGCGGTGGAGGCCCACCGCGATCTCCCGGCCGTCCGGCGCGAGCAGCACACAGCCCACTCGCGGGTTCGGCAACGCCCGTCGCACGGTCGCTGCTGCCTCGAGGGCGCGCTGCATCGCGCTGATCTCGATGTCGGTTGCCATGATCCTCCGGGTGGGTGATGTCTCACTCGCACACCCCGGGGTTCGTCGGTGACCAGGTGCTGGCCGCCCGCCGTGGCGCGCAGCGCCACGACACATGCTCCTCCTATCCGGACTTTCACCGTCGGTGCCGGAATTTCACCGGCTCAACCGTGCCCCACCGAGGTGGGACGCGGGTCGCGGACTATGACCGCCGGTTCGGAATTACACCGACCCCGGAGCACACGAGCGCGAAGCTCGTACCGCCATTCTAGCCGGGCCCATCCCGTCAGTGGATGTGACGTCCGGCATCCGAGCCGAGCGCGCGCAGCTGCGCCACCATGTCGTCGGGATCATCGGCCCCGAAGACGGCAGAACCGGCCACGAAGACGTCCGCACCGGCTTCGGCGCACCGTTCGATCGTCTCGACCGAGACCCCCCCGTCGACCTGGAGCCAGATGTCACCGCCGTGCTGCTCGATCAGCTCGCGCGTCCGCCGGATCTTGGGCAGGCACAGGTCGAGGAACTTCTGACCGCCGAAGCCCGGCTCGACGGTCATGATCAGCACCATGTCGAGCTCGGGCAGCAGGTCGGCGTACGGCTCGATCGGAGTGGCCGGCTTGAGGGCCATCGACGCGCGGGCGCCCTTGGCCCGGATCTCGCGGGCCAGCCGGACCGGAGCGGCGGCCGCCTCGACGTGGAACGTGATGCTGCCGGCACCCGCCTCGACGTAGGCGGGCGCCCACCGGTCGGGGTCCTCGATCATGAGGTGCGCGTCGATCGGCTGCTGCGCGACCTTGGCCAGCGCCTCGATGACCGGGGCGCCCAGCGTCAGGTTGGGCACGAAGTGGTTGTCCATGACGTCCATGTGCAGCCAGTCGGCGCCGCTGATGCGCGCGGCCTCGGCCTCGAGGTTCGCGAAGTCGGCCGACAGCATGCTGGGGGTGATCTGGATGCCCATGCCCCGAACCCTATCGACGCCGGATCAGGGCACAGAACATCGCATCGGTGCCGTCGATGTGGGGCCACCACTGGTGCGTGGACTCGATCTCGACGTCGTCGCGGGCGACGGTGACCGCGTCGACCACACCGCGGGTCTCCCGCACGTGCGGTGAGCAGGTCGCGTACGCGACGACTCCCCCGGGCCGCACCAGGTCGAGCGCGCGGGTGAGCAGCGCCTCCTGCAGCGGGACGAGGCCGTCGAGATCTGACGGCTTGCGGCGCCAGCGCGACTCCGGGCGCCGGCGCAGTGCGCCGAGGCCGGTGCACGGCGCGTCGACGAGCACGCGGTCGAACGTCCCGGCCTCCCACGGACCCTCACGGCCGTCGAACACCGTCACCTCGACGTTGTCGAGCCGGCGCACGCCGTGCCGGACGAGCTCGGCGCGGTGCTCCTGCATCTCGTTGGCGACCAGCGTCGCGCCGCGGGAGCCGGCCAGCGCCGCCAGCAGGGCCGCCTTGCCACCGGGGCCGGCGCACAGGTCGAGCCATCGCTCGTCCGGACCCTCGAGAGGCGCCTCGGCCAGCGCGATCGCGACGAGCTGAGATCCTTCGTCCTGCACGCCCGCGCGTCCGTCGCGCACCTCCGCGATGGCGCCGGGGTCGCCGCCCTCGTCGAGGATGCGGGCGTACGGCGACAGCAGTCCGGGCGTGCCGGGGAGCTGTTCGGGGGTGCTCAGGCCCGGTCGGGCGACCAGCGTCACCCGCGGCGGGACGTTGTCGGCCGCGAGCAGCTTGTCGATCTGGGTGGCGTGGCCGCCGAGCGCCTCGTGCAGTGCCCGCACGATCCACAGCGGGTGCGACGTCCGGACAGCGCGGTCCTCGTCACCCTCGAGATCCTTCGTGACGATCGCGAGCCAGCCGTCGAGGTCCTTCTGCCCGATCTTGCGCAGCAGGGCGTTGGCGAAGTGGACGGGCTTGTGGCCGATCTCGCGGCGGACGACGTCGACCGTCGTGGAGACCGCGGCGTGCGCCGGCACCCGCATGTTGAGCAGCTGGTGGGCACCGAGCCGCAGGGCGTCGAGCACCGGCGCGTCGATCGACCCGATGCCCTTGCTGGCGACGTGGTCGATGATCGCGTCGTAGGTGCCTTGGCGGCGCAGGGTGCCGTGCACGAGCTCGGTCGCGAAGGCCGCGTCGCGGCCCTCGATGTGGTGCTCGTCGAGCATCCCCGGAAGGATCAGGTTGACGTAGGCGTCCTTCTCCCCGACCGCACGCAGGGCATGGAACGCGACAGACCGCACGGGATCGGTCATGCCGGATCTCCCGAGAAGCTCGGCTCGGCGTCGAAGGTCGTGCCGCGGGCCCAGTCGGCCGCCGCCATGCGCTTCTTGCCGACGGCCTGCACGTCGCCCAGGATGAGGTCGGTCGTGGTCGTGCCGACCCGCACCTCGCGCTTGCCGACCGAGATCCGGCCGGGCTCGAGCGTGCGGTCGTCGGCGATCGTGGCGCGACCGATCTTGATCCGGTCATCGCCCAAGGTCGTCCAGGCTCCGGGCGCCGGGGTGCAGCCGCGGATGTGCCGGTCGATCGCGAAGGCGGGGCGGTTCCAGTCGATGCGCCCCTCCTCCGTCGTGAGCTTCGGCGCGTAGGAGATGTTGTCCTCGGGCTGCGGAACGGCCGCGATGTCGCCGTCCTCGATGTGGTCGACGACGTCGACGAGCAGCTTGCTGCCCCAGTCGGCCAGCCGCTCGAGCAGCTCGGCCGTGGTGTCGTCGTCACGGATCAGCTCGGTGATGGTGCCCAGCACGGGGCCAGCGTCGAGCTCCTCGACCAGGCTGAAGACGGTGGCGCCGGTGACCTCGTCACCGGCCATGATGGCCCGCTGCACCGGCGCGGCGCCACGCCACGACGGCAGCACCGAGAAGTGCAGGTTGATCCAGCCGTAGGGCGGGATGTCGAGCGCCTCGCGCCGGATCAGCGCGCCGTAGGCGACGATCGGCACGCAGTCGGGAGCGAGCTCGCGCAGTCGCGCCATGAAGTCCGGGTCGGAGGGCTTCGCGGGCTTGAGCACCTCGATGCCGTGCGCCTCGGCCGCCAGCGCGACCGGTGACGGCGTCAGGGTGCGACCACGGCCCGCCGGTGCGTCGGGACGGGTGATGACCGCGACGACGTCATGGCGGCTGGCCACCAGCGCCTCGAGGGACGGGAGCGCCGTCTCGGGGGTTCCTGCAAAGACGATTCTCACGGGCCGAGTCTATGCGGCGCATCTCCGTCAGAAGGTGGGCGGATCCACCTGGACGCGCAGGCCGGGCTGCTTGGCGGCGCTGCGCTCGGCGGCCACCGCAGCCAGCGCCGCCGCCAGCGCGGCGCCCTCGCGTCGTGGCGCCCGCAGGATCAGTCGCTGTCCGGCGTCGGGTGACCGCTGGTCGACGGGCACGGGTCCGAGCACCTCGGTGTGCGGCGTCCATGCACGCTCGGCGAGCGCCGCCAGGACGTCGTCGGGGCCGTCGACGGTGGCCAGTCGGGCCGTCGGCGGGAGGTGGGTCTCGGCGCGGGCAGCCAGCTCGCGGGCAGCGAATCCGGCCGGGTCGGCCCGCACCAGGGCCTGCAGCGTCTGGGCATCTCCGACCGCGACGGCCCGGCCGCCGGGACGGGCCAGTGCCAGGGCGTTGAACCACCGCCGGTGCGACTCCTCGTCGACGCGCACGTCCTCGCGCGCCATCATCAACCAGGTGTCGAGCAGCATCACGACGTCGTACCCGCCCTCGACGTGCGGCTCCGCCCCCGGCGTCGCCAGCACCAGGCGGCGTCCTGCCGGCAGGTCGGACAGGATCGAGGCACCACCGGAAGTGACGACCTCCAGCTCGGGAAAGGCGCGGGCGAACTCCTCGGCCGTTCTCAGGGCGCCGACGACCGGCGACCTCAGCCGGGTGCCGTGGCAGTGCGGACAGGCCCATGGCGACGCCGTGCGTCCGCACCAGCGGCACGCCACCGGCGCGGAGGCGGACGGCTGCCCCAACGGGCCCTGACAGGTCGTGCAGCGGGCCGGTTCGCGACACGTCTGGCACGACAGCGAGTCGCGGTAGCCCCGGCGGGGCACCTGCACGAGCACCGATCCCTCGGCGGACCGGATCGCCCGGAAGGCCTCGTGCGGGAGCCGGACGGGGCTCGAGCCGGCGGTCGAGCCGTCCGTCACGGCGAGCCGTGGCCAGGCGCGCCGGCGCGTGCGCTGCTCGGCGGCGAGCTCGGTGCACCAGCCGCTCTCGATCAGCGACTGGCCTTCGGCGGTGCGCGCATAGCCACCGATGAGCAGCGCGGTGTCCTGCTGTGTCGAGCGCAGGAGCAGCACCTCGCGGGCGTGGGGGTACGGGGCGCGGGGCTCGGCGAACAGGTCGTCGCCGTCGTCCCACATCGCCACCAGGCCGAGGTCGCGCACCGGCGCGAAGGCAGCCCCACGGGTGCCGAGCACCACCCGGACGTCGCCGCGTGCGGCCGCGAGGAACGACCGGTAGCGAGCCTCGGGCTGCTGCGCGGCGGTGAGCACGACGTGGCGCCCCTCCCCCAGGATCTCGGTGAACACCGCGTCCCACCGGGCGACGTCGCGCGCATCGGGCACGCACACGACCGATCCCCGGCCCGAGCCCAACGTCGCGAGCACCGCCTCGGCCACGAGCCGGGCCGGGTCGGGGCCCGGCACGGCCGTCAGCCAGCCACGCGGACGCTCGCCGGCCCGCAAGGACGCCACGAACGTCAGGCCGTGCACATAGGTCTGCCAGCCCTCGACGCTGCCGATGGGCAACGGGGCGTCGCTGGGGGTGCCGACGACCTTCTCGGCCCGGGCGTGGCGCGGCGGGACGGCGAGCCGCAGGACGTCACCGAGCGCGCCGGCGTACCGATCGGCGACGGCACGCGCCAGCCTGAGCACCTCCGGCGTGAGGACGGCCTCCGGGGAGACCACCTTGGCCAGGAAGCCGAGCCGTCCGTCGTGATCGCTGCGCTCGACCCGCTCGACGACGTACCCGTCGACGAGGCGTCCGGCGAAGCGCACCTTGACCCGGCACCCGGGCACCGCACTGACCGCGAGCTGCTCGGGCACGAGGTAGTCGAAGAACCGGTCGAGGTGCGCGAGCCCGGAGTCGACGACGACGCGGGCCACGGGCAGCAGGGGCGCCGCCGCCGGGGCGGGCTTCGCAGCCCGTTGGCGGGCCGGGGACGCCGAAGGGACCAGAGCAAGCTGCTCTGGTCCCTCGTCGCTGGTCACGGTGCTGTTCTACCAGCCCGCTGAGACAGCCCTACTTCGACGCTGCTGCCTTGAGCGCCTCGGCGCGGTCGGTGGTCTCCCACACGACGCCGGGGAGCTGACGACCGAAGTGGCCGTAGGCAGCGGTCTGCGCGTAGATGGGCTTCAGAAGGTCGAGATCGCGGATGATCGCGGCCGGGCGCAGGTCGAAGACCTCCAGGACGGCTTCGCGGATCTTGTCGACCGGGACGGTCTCGGTGCCGAAGGCCTCGACGTAGAAGCCGACCGGGTGCGCCTTGCCGATCGCGTAGGCGACCTGGACCTCGACCTTCGTGGCCAGGCCGGCCGCGACGATGTTCTTGGCGACCCAGCGCATCGCGTACGCGGCGGAACGGTCGACCTTGCTCGGGTCCTTGCCGGAGAACGCGCCGCCGCCGTGGCGGGCGTATCCGCCGTAGGTGTCGACGATGATCTTGCGGCCGGTCAGGCCCACGTCGCCCATGGGGCCACCGATGACGAACTTGCCGGTCGGGTTGACCAGCAGCCGGTAGTCGGCGGTGTCGATGTCGAAGTCGGCCAGAACCACGTCGACGACGTGCTTCTTGATGTCGACCGCGAGCTGCGACTCCAGGTCGATGCCCTCTTCGTGCTGCGTCGACAGCACGACGGTGTCGACGCGCACGGGCTTGTCGTTGTCGTCGTACTCGACCGTGACCTGGGTCTTGCCGTCGGGACGCAGGTACGGCAGCGTGCCGTCCTTGCGGACGGCGGTCAGCTGCTCGGCGAGGCGGTGCGCGCTGGTGATCGGCAGCGGCATCAGCTCGGGCGTCTCGTCGACCGCGAAGCCGAACATCAGGCCCTGGTCGCCGGCGCCCTGCAGGTCGAGCGGATCGGCCGACCCCTGCGTGCGGCCCTCGAAGGCCGTGTCGACGCCCTGGTCGATGTCGGGCGACTGCGCGTCGAGCGTGATCTGCACGCCGCACGAGGCGCCGTCGAAGCCCTTGACGGAGGAGTCGTAGCCGATCTCCAGCACGCGGTCGCGAGCGATCTTGGCGATGTCGGCGTACGCCTCGGTGGTGACCTCTCCACCCACGACGATCAGGCCCGTCGTGATGAACGTCTCACAGGCCACACGGCTCTTGGGGTCGACGGCGAGCAGGGCGTCCAGGACGCTGTCGCTGATCTGGTCGGCGATCTTGTCCGGGTGACCCTCGGTCACTGACTCGGACGTGAAGAAGCGGCTCACATTTTCTCCTGGGTTGGTGGCTGTCGAAAAGTGTAACGATCGAGACGGTCTGTGGGTGCTGCTCAGTCCAAGCGGTGGACGACGGCGTCCCAGACCGTGTGCGCCAGCCCGCTCTTGGGACCTGGCGGGACGTCGATGAGGCTACCGTCGGCTCCGAGCACGACGGCTTCGGTGTCGTCGCGGCCGAAGACCTTGCCGTCGCTGACGTCGTTGACGACCAGCAGGTCGCAGCCCTTGCGGGCGAGCTTGGCGCGGGCGTGCTCGATGACGGTGGCGTCGGCATCGCCGGTCTCGGCAGCGAAGCCGACGATCACGGGATGCTTGCTGGTGCGGGCCGCGACCAGCTCGACGAGGATGTCCGGATTCTCGACCAGGTGGATCTGGGGAGCCACGCCGTCGGGAGTCTTCTTGATCTTGGCGTCGACGAACTCCGCGGGCCGGAAGTCGGCCGGCGCGGCGGCCATGACGACGGCGTCGGCATCGGCGGTCGCGAGGTGCATCTGCTGACGCAGCTCCTCGGTGCTGACGACGGGGACGACGTCGACGCCGGCGGGCGGCGGGAGCGTGACGTTGGCGGCGACGACCGTGACGCGCGCTCCCCGGGCGACCGCGGCCTCTGCGAGCGCATACCCCTGGCGTCCGGACGAACGGTTGCCGAGGAACCGCACGGGATCGAGGAACTCGCGGGTGCCTCCGGCGGAGATCACCACGTGCCGGCCGGTCAGGTCCAGCGCGCGGTCCTCGAGGACGTTGAGGGCGGCGCGGAAGATCTCGGTCGGGGCGGGCAGGCGTCCCTTGCCGGTGTCGACGCCGGTCAGGCGTCCCACCGCAGGCTCGAGCACGATGTGCCCGCGGGCCCGCAGCGTCGCGACATTGGCCTGCGTCGCGGCGTTCTCCCACATCTCGGTGTGCATCGCGGGGGCGAACATCACCGGGCAGCGGGCCGTGAGCAGCGTGTTGGTGAGCAGGTCGTCGGCGAGGCCGTGGGCGGCCTTCGCCAGCACGTTCGCGGTGGCGGGAGCGACCAGCACGAGATCGGCCCCCTGGCCGATGCGCACGTGCGCGACCTCGTCGACGTGCTCGAACACGCCGACCTGCACGGGCTTGCCGCTCAGCGCCTCCCACGTGGCAGCCCCCACGAAGTTCAGTGAAGACTCCGTGGGGACGACGCGGACGCTGTGTCCGGACTCGGTGAACAGGCGCACCAGCTCCGCGGCCTTGTAGGACGCGATGCCGCCGGAGACGCCCAGGACGACCTCGATAACCATGTGGGTCACCCCGAGGGGTGGGTCAGGCCTTCTCAGCCGCGGCCGCAGCGGCTGCCTCGGCCTCGGGATCGATGTCCTCGACCGTCAGGAGGTCGGCGTTGATCTCGCGCAGCGCGATCGACAGCGGCTTCTCCTGCACACCCGTCTCCAGGAGCGGTCCGACGTACTCGAGCAGGCCCTCGCCGAGCTGCGAGTAGTAGGCGTTGATCTGACGCGCGCGCTTGGCGCTGTAGAGGACGAGCTTGTACTTGCTGTCCGCCTTCTCGAGCAGGTCGTCGAGGGGCGGGTTGGTGATGCCGATGGCAGTTGAGCGTGTCGTGGACACTGAGCCTCACAGAAAGCGGTTGATGGAAAAGAAGAGTCAAGAATTGACCCGGCTGGTGCCGGATCTGAACAAGTCTACCAATTCTTCGCACGCGGTCTCGACATCGGTGTTCACGATCGTCACGTCGAACTCCGCCTCAGCGGCCAGCTCGGTGCGCGCCGTCCTCAATCGGCGCTCCCGCTCCTCCGGGCCCTCCGTGCCCCGGCCGACGAGGCGGCGCTCCAGCTCCTCGAAGCTCGGTGGCTTCAGGAAGCACATCAGCGCCTCGGGCATCGTCGCGCGCACCTGCCGCGCGCCCTGCAGGTCGATCTCGAGCAGGGCGGGGACACCGGCCGCCAGCCGCTCCTCGACGGGAGCCCGCGGCGTGCCGTACTTGGCGGCGCTGTGGACGACCGCCCACTCCAGCAGCCCGTCCTCGGCGACCAGCCGGTCGAACTCGTCGTCGGCGATGAAGTGGTAGTGGACGCCGTCGATCTCGCCCGGACGGGCCGGGCGCGTGGTGACCGACACGGAGATCCAGATGTCCGGATGCTGCTCGCGCACGCAGGTGGCGACAGTGCCCTTGCCGACGGCCGTCGGCCCGGCCAGGACGACGAGCCGGGACCGGCTGGGCTGGTCAGGCACGACTGGGACGCTCGGCACGGTCGGCGAACTCCGCGAGAAGGGCCGAGACCTGGTTGACGCCGAGCCCACGCAGTCGTCGGCTGTTGGCGATCCCGATGCGCTGCATGATCTCCTGCGCGCGCACCTTGCCCACGCCGGGCATCGACTGGAGCAGGTCGACGACCCGCAGCTTGGCGATCACCTCGTCGACCTTGGCCTCCTGGATGACGTCGGTCAGGCTGGCGCTCGACGACTTGAGGCGCACCTTGACGTCGGCGCGCAGCTGTCGCGCGGCGGCAGCCTTCTCCAGGGCAGCTCGGCGCTGTTCGGGGGTGAGTATCGGGAGTGCCACTCGGGTCACCTCTCTGGGAGCGTGCGATGGGTCATTTCAGGGTGATGTCGCACGCGGTCTTGACGTCCTTGACGACCGCCGTCCGCTGCGTGGTCGTGCCGTTGAACTTCTCGTACGCGGCGTTGAGCGTCTTGAGGTCGTCGCTGTCGACCTTCTGCAGGTTCTCGGGAGTCATGTCCTCGAGCTTGATGCCGGCCTTCTGGTGGGCCTTGACGACACCGTCGGTCACGCTGCCGAGCTTCGCCCAGTCGTCCTTGATCGTGTCGGGCGCGGTCGAGGTGATGGCCCGCACCGCCTTGGCGTAGGTCGCGAAGCTCGCATCGGTGCGCTTCTTGCCGAACGAGTCGAGCACCGACTTCTGCTCCTTGACCGCCGCACAGTAGGGGTCCTCGCCACTGCAGCCCGCCAGCACGGTCATCGACACGACAGCGGTGACCAGCACCGCAGCGGTCTTGTTCATTCGATGTCTCCTCGATCAACGGCCATGCTGGGAGTCACGACCCTACAAGTTCGGCGTTGACGCGCGACGCAGCCTCGCGCAGCGCCGTCACGTCAGGACCCGCTGCGAGGACGCCCCGCGACGTCGACGGGATCACGTTGTCGATGACGCCGCCGAACAGGCGCCGGATGTCGTCGACCGTGCCGCCTTGCGCACCGAAGCCGGGCACGAGGATCGGCCCGTTGATCGCGAGGTCCTCCGTGGCGCTGCCGATCGTGGCACCCACCACGGCCCCGTACGAGCCCATCGGGGTGGCGCCGGCGTTGAGGCCGGCCAGCTGCGACAGGACGCTGCCCGCGACGCTGCGGTCCCCGGCGCGCGCGTGCTGGACCTCGGGTCCCTCCGGGTTGGAGGTCAGGGCCAGCACGAACACGCCGGCGTCGTTCTTCTCCGCGACGTCGAAGAAGGGATCGAGCGATCCGAAGCCCAGGAACGGGCTGACCGTGATCGCGTCGGCCGCCATGGGGGCGTCGTCGTCGAGGTACGCGTCGGCGTACGCCTGGGCGGTCGAGCCGATGTCACCGCGCTTGACGTCGAGGATCACCAGCGAGCCGGTGTGCCGCAGGTCCTCGATCGTCCGCTCGAGGACGACCGCTCCCCTGGCTCCGAAGCGCTCGAAGAACGCCGACTGCGGCTTGACGAACGCCACCTGGCCGGCGAACGCCTCGACGCAGATGGTCGCGAACCGGTCGAGCCCCTCGACGTCGTCGGTCAGCCCCCACGCCTCGAGCAACGAGGCATGCGGGTCGATCCCGATGCATGCGGGGCCGTAGGCCTGCATCGCCACCCGCGCCCTGGAACCGAAGCTCATCGCAGCCCACCTCCCCGCTGACGGGTCACAGCCGGGCCTCGGTGACGAGGTTGCCCCAGTCCTGCAGGGACGTCACGCCGATGCTGCCCTCGATGAGCGCCTCGATGCCCTGCACCGCGGCCGCGAGACCCTGGACCGTCGTGATGCACGGGATGCCCTCGGCCACGGCCGCCGTGCGGATCTCGTAGCCGTCGATGCGCGGGCTGCCGCCGGACGTCACGCCGTGCGGTGTGTTGATGATCAGCTGCACGTCCTGGTCGTGGATCTTCTCCACGATCGTGCTGCGGGCCTGACCCGGCAGTGGCTCTTCGTGCAGCTTGCGGACGACCGTGGCCTTGACGCCGTTACGGGCCAGGACGACCGCGGTGCCGCTCGTCGCGAGGATCTCGAAGCCGAGGTCGGCGAGCCGCTTGACCGGGAAGATCATGTGGCGCTTGTCGCGGTTGGCGACCGACACGAACACCTTGCCCGAGGTGGGCAGGCCGTTCTGGGCGCCGGCCTGCGCCTTGGCGAAGGCCTGGCCGAAGCCGGCGTCGAAGCCCATGACCTCACCCGTCGAGCGCATCTCGGGGCCGAGCAGCGTGTCGACGTAGGTGCCCTCGTAGGTGCGGAAGCGGTTGAACGGCATGACCGCCTCCTTGACCGCGATCGGCGCGTTGTCGGGCAGGTGCCCGCCGTCGCCGGTCGCGGGCAGCACGCCGGCCGCCCGCAGCTCGGCGATCGACTCGCCGAGCATGAGCCGCGCGGCCGCCTTGGCCAGCTGCGTCGCCGTGGCCTTGGAGACGAACGGCACGGTGCGCGATGCGCGGGGGTTGGCCTCGATGACGTAGAGGATGTCGGACGACAGCGCGAATTGGATGTTGATGAGTCCGCGGACGCCGACGCCCTTCGCGATCGCCTCGGTCGACTCCCGGATGCGCTGGATCTCCAGCTGGCCGAGCGTGATCGGCGGCAGGGCACATGCCGAGTCGCCGGAGTGGACGCCGGCCTCCTCGATGTGCTCCATGACGCCGCCGAGGTACAGCTCGTGGCCGTCGTACAGGGCATCCACGTCGATCTCGATCGAGTCGTCGAGGAAGCGGTCGACCAGCACGGGACGTTCCGGCGAGATCTCGGTCGCGCGGCTGATGTAGTCGGCGAGCGTCTCCTCGTCGTACACGATCTCCATGCCGCGGCCGCCCAGGACGTACGACGGGCGCACGAGCACGGGGTAGCCGATCTCGTCGGCGATCTCCTTGGCGTTCTCGAACGTGGTCGCCATGCCGTGCTTGGGCGCCGGCAGGTTGGCCGCGGCCAGCACCCGGCCGAAGGCGCCGCGCTCCTCGGCCAGCTCGATCGCGGCGGGCTGGGTGCCGACGATGGGGACGCCTGCCGCCTCGAGGCCGGCGGCGAGCCCCAGCGGGGTCTGGCCACCGAGCTGCACGATGACGCCGGCGACGGGGCCGGCCTGCTGCTCGGCGTGGACGATCTCGAGGACGTCCTCGAGCGTCAGCGGCTCGAAGTACAGCCGGTCGGCGGTGTCGTAGTCGGTCGAGACGGTCTCGGGGTTGCAGTTGACCATGATCGTCTCGTATCCGACCTCCGACAACGCCAGCGCGGCGTGGACGCACGAGTAGTCGAACTCGATGCCCTGGCCGATGCGGTTGGGACCGCTGCCGAGGATCAGCACGGCCGGCTTGGTGCGCGGCGACACCTCGGTCTCCTCGTCGTACGAGGAGTAGTGGTACGGCGTCTTGGCGGCGAACTCGGCGGCGCAGGTGTCGACCGTCTTGTAGACGGGGCGGACGCCGAGCGCGTGCCGGACGCCGCGGACGACGTCCTCGTTGAGACCGCGGATGCGACCGAGCTGCGCGTCCGAGAAGCCGTGACGCTTGGCGCGGCGCAGCAGGACGGGCGAGAGCTCGGGCGCCTCGATCAGGTCGGCGGCGATCTCGTTGATCAGCGCGAGCTGGTCGACAAACCACGGGTCGATCTTGGTCGCGGCGAAGATCTCCTCGGGGGTGGCACCCGCGCGGATCGCGTCCATGACCTTCTTGATGCGGCCGTCGTGCGGCACCGCGATCTGCTCGAGCAGGGCGGCCTTGTCGAGCTCGACCCACTTCTTGCTCCAGTCGAACACCGCATCGGGACGCTCGAGCGAGCGCAGCGCCTTCTGCAAGGCCTCGGTGAAGTTGCGGCCGATCGCCATGGCCTCGCCGACCGACTTCATGTGGGTCGTGAGGGTCGGGTCGGCTGCGGGGAACTTCTCGAACGCGAAGCGCGGGACCTTGACGACGACGTAGTCGAGCGTCGGCTCGAACGAGGCCGGCGTCTCCTGCGTGATGTCGTTGGGGATCTCGTCGAGCGTGTAGCCGATCGCGACCTTCGCGGCGATCTTGGCGATGGGGAAGCCGGTCGCCTTCGACGCCAGAGCGGACGACCGCGAGACGCGCGGGTTCATCTCGATGACGACGATGCGGCCGTCCTCGGGGTTGACCGCGAACTGGATGTTGCAGCCACCCGTGTCGACACCGACCTCACGGATGATGCCGATCGAGATGTCGCGCAGCCGCTGGTACTCCACGTCGGTGAGCGTCATGGCCGGGGCGACCGTGATGGAGTCGCCGGTGTGGACGCCCATGGGGTCGAAGTTCTCGATCGAGCAGACGATCACGACGTTGTCGGCCGTGTCGCGCATGACCTCGAGCTCGTACTCCTTCCACCCGAGGATCGACTCCTCGAGCAGCACCTCCGTGGTGGGGCTGAGCGCGAGGCCCGAGCCGGCGATCCGGTGGAGGTCCTTCTCGTTGTACGCCAGGCCGCTGCCGGAGCCGCCCATCGTGAACGAGGGCCGGACGACGACGGGATAGCCACCGAGTCCCTCGACGCCGTCGAGGCACTCCTGCATCGTGTGGCAGATGACCGACTGAGCCGACTCGGCGCCCCACTCGGGCGGGAGGGTCGCGACGACCTCCTTGAACGTCTCGCGGTTCTCGCCCTTCTCGATCGCCTCGATCGACGCGCCGATCAGCTCGACGCCGTACTTCTCGAGCACGCCTGCCTCGTGCATCTGGATCGCGGCGTTGAGCGCGGTCTGGCCGCCGAGCGTCGCGAGCAGCGCGTCGGGACGCTCCTTGGCGATGACCTTCTCCACGAACTCCGGCGTGATCGGCTCGATGTAGGTCGCGTCGGCGAACTCCGGGTCGGTCATGATCGTCGCCGGGTTGGAGTTGATCAAGATGACGCGGATGCCCTCCTCCTGCAGGACGCGGCAGGCCTGCGTGCCGGAGTAGTCGAACTCGCAGGCCTGGCCGATGACGATCGGGCCGGAGCCGATGACCAGGACGCTCTTGATGTCGGTGCGCTTCGGCATCAGACACCCCCGTCGGTTGAGCTCGGCTTGTCCTGAGCCTGTCGAAGGGTCGAAACCACGGAATTCTCCTGCATCAGATCAACAAATCGGTCGAAGAGGTAGGCCGCATCGTGCGGGCCGGCGGCCGCCTCGGGGTGGTACTGGACGCTGAAGGCCGCCTGGTCGAGCAGGGCGAGTCCCTCGACGACGTCGTCGTTCAGGCACACGTGGGTGACCCGACCCGGCCCGAAGGGGGTCTCGAACGTGCCCTCGGTGGGCGCGTCGACGGCGAAGCCGTGGTTGTGCGAGGTGATCTCGACCTTGCCGGTCGTGAGGTCCTGCACGGGCTGGTTGATGCCTCGGTGGCCGTAGACCAGCTTGTAGGTGCCCAGGTCGAGCGCACGGCCGAAGATCTGGTTGCCGAGGCAGATGCCGAAGTACGGCATCCTCGCCGCCAGCACCTGCTTGAGCAGGGCGACGGCCTGCTCGGCGGCAGCCGGGTCGCCGGGCCCGTTGGACATGAAGACGCCGTCGGGCGCGAGGGCCACGATCTCGTCGTACGTCGTCGTGGCCGGCATGACGTGGACCTCCATGCCCCGCTCGGCGAGGCGGCGGGGGGTCATCCCCTTGATGCCGAGGTCGATCGCGGCGACCGTGAACCGCTTCTCCCCCACGGCCGGCACGACGTACGTCGTGTCGGTCGTGACGTCGGCCAGGAAGTTGGCGCCCTTCATGGACGGCGCTGCCTGCACGCGCGCCAGGATCGCGGCGACGTCCGTGCTGGTCGAGCTGACCGCTCCGCGCATGGAACCGCGCTCGCGCAGGTGGCGGGTCAGTGCGCGCGTGTCGATGCCGCTGATGCCGACGACTCCCTGGGCCGCGAGCTCCTGGTCGAGGCTGCGGTTCGACCGCCAGTTGCTGCGGACCCGGGCGGGATCGCGGACGATGTAGCCGTCGACCCAGATGCGGCGCGACTCGAAGTCCTCGTCGTTGACGCCCGTGTTGCCGATGTGCGGCGCCGTCATGGCCACGATCTGACCCTTGTACGACGGATCGGTCAGGGTCTCCTGGTAGCCGGTCATGCCGGTCGAGAACACGATCTCGCCGATCGTCTCGCCGATCGCGCCGAACGAGTCGCCGCGGAACACGCGGCCGTCCTCGAGCACCAACATCGCCTCGCCCGTCGAGCCTGTCGAAACGTCGTTCGTCATGCGTTGCTGCCTTCCACGAGTGCACGGTCACGGACGGTTGGTCTGCCGCGCAGGAAGGTCGCCACGACCTCGCCCGGCAGCGTGAGTCCGGAGTACGGGTTGTTGCGCGACAGCGAGGCGGTGTCGCGGGGGTCGATCGTGCGCTTCGCCGAGGGATCGACCAGCACGATGTTGGCCGGCTCCCCCACCGCGAGCGGGCGACCCTGGTTCTCGACGCGTCCGATCGAGGCGGGCTTGGTCGACATCTTGTCGGCGACCTGCGCCCACGTCAGGCGGCCGGTGTCGACCATCGTCTGCTGGACGACCGACAGTGCGGTCTCGAGGCCGAGCATGCCGAAGGCGGCCGCCGACCACTCGCACTCCTTGTCCTCCATGGGGTGCGGCGCATGGTCGGTCGCGACGATGTCGATCGTGCCGTCGGCCAGGCCCTCGCGGACCGCCTCGACGTCGTCGTTGGAGCGCAGCGGCGGGTTGACCTTGTAGATCGGGTCGTAGCTGCGCACGAGGTCGTCGCTCAGCAGCAGGTGGTGCGGCGTGACCTCGGCCGTGACGTCGATGCCGCGGCTCTTGGCCCATCGGATGATCTCGACGGAGCCGCGGGTCGAGAGGTGGCAGACGTGCAGCCGCGACCCGACGTGCTCGGCCAGCAGCACGTCGCGGGCGATGATCGCCTCCTCGGCGACCGCGGGCCAGCCGACCAGCCCGAGCTCGCCGGAGAGCGGGCCCTCGTTCATCTGGGCACCCTCGGTGAGCCGGGGCTCCTGCGCGTGCTGCGCGATGACGCCGTCGAACGCCTTGACGTACTCCAGCGCCCGGCGCATCAGCACGGCGTCCGACACGCACTTGCCGTCGTCGGAGAAGACCCTGACACCGGCGGCGGAGTCGGCCATCGCGCCGAGCTCCGCGAGCTGCGCGCCCTGCAGACCGACCGTGACGGCGCCGACGGGCTGCACGTCGCAGTAGCCGCCCTCGCGGCCGAGTCGCCAGACCTGCTCGACCACGCCGGCCGTGTCCGCGACGGGCTCGGTGTTGGCCATCGCGTGCACACAGGTGAATCCGCCGCGCGCGGCCGCCATCGAGCCGGTGAGCACCGTCTCCGCGTCCTCGCGACCGGGCTCGCGCACGTGCGTGTGGAGGTCGACGAGACCGGGCAGCGCGACGAGACCGGTTCCGTCGATCGCGTCGTGCCCGGTGGCGCCGTCACCGACCGCGGTGATGACACCGTCCTCGAAGGCGATGTCGGTGGGCTCTGCACCGAGGAGGCGCGCTCCCCGGATCACGGTGCTGGTCATTCACGGTCCTTTGTGGAGGAGTCTTCGGTCGTGCTCTCGTCAGCCGCGCCGCCGAGCAGGAGGTACAGGACGGCCATGCGGACCGCGACGCCGTTGGTGACCTGCTCGACGATGACCGACCGGACGTGGTCGGCGACGTCGGCGGTGATCTCCATGCCTCGGTTCATCGGTCCGGGGTGCATCACGATGGCGTGGTCGGGCAGCCGGTTCAGCCGGGTGGTGTCGAGACCGTAGCGGCGGGAGTACTCCCGGGCGCTCGGGAAGTAGGACGCATTCATGCGCTCGGCCTGCACACGCAGCATCATCACGGCATCGGCCTTCTCCAGCGAGCTGTCGAGGTCGTACGACGTCTTGACCGGCCAGTGGTCCACGCCGACCGGCAGGAGCGTCGGCGGGGCGACCAGCGTGACGTTGGCCCCGAGGGTGTCGAGCAGCAGCGCGTTGGAGCGGGCGACCCGGCTGTGGAGCACGTCGCCCACGATCGTGACGTTCTTGCCCTGCAGGTCGCCCCCCACCGATCCGGTGAGGTGCCGGCGCATCGTGAACGCGTCGAGCAACGCCTGGGTGGGGTGCTCGTGCGTGCCGTCGCCGGCGTTGATGACCGCACCCTTGGTCCACTTGGCCTGGGCGAGCCGGTGCGGGGCGCCCGAGGAGTGGTGACGGATGATGACGGCGTCCGCGCCCATCGCCTGCAGCGTCAGGGCGGTGTCCTTCAGGCTCTCGCCCTTCGACACGCTCGAGCCCTTGGCCGAGAAGTTGATGACGTCGGCGCTGAGCCGCTTGGCGGCCGCCTCGAACGAGATGCGGGTGCGGGTCGAGTCCTCGAAGAAGAGGTTGACCACGGTGCGTCCGCGCAGGGTGGGCAGCTTCTTGATCGGACGGCTCGCGACGCCCAGCAGCTCCTCGGCGGTGTCGAGGATGCGGATCGCGTCGGCGCGGTCGAGGTCGCCGGCGCTCAGGAGGTTCTTGATCATGCCGACTCCCCCCGGATCGCGACGGCGTCCAGGTCGTCGGTCTCGACCAGCGACACCTTGACCCGCTCGACCAGCGACGTCGGCAGGTTCTTGCCGACGAAGTCGGCCCGGATCGGCAGCTCACGGTGCCCACGGTCGATCAGCACGGCGAGCTGGACGGCCTTGGGACGTCCGAGCTCGTTGAGCGCGTCGAGCGCGGCGCGGATCGTCCGCCCGGAGAACAGCACGTCGTCGATCAGCACGACGACCTTGCCGTCGATGTCGTCGGGGATCTCGGTGTGCTCGAGCGCCCGGGCCGGCTTGAGCCTCAGGTCGTCGCGGTACATCGTGATGTCGAGCGCCCCGGCGGTGATCGTGCGGTCCTCGACCTCGGACATCCGCTCGGCGATGCGACGGGCCAGGTGCACTCCGCGCGTCGGGATGCCCAGGAGCACGAGTCCGGACGAGTCACGGTTCCGCTCGAGGATCTCGTGCGTGATGCGGGTCAGCGCCCGGGAGATGTCCTGCTCGTCGAGGACCGTGCGAGCGGTCTGATCGAGCGGTGTGTGCGCAGCGTCAGCACGTGCGGCGTCATCGGACGCGACCATGTCTGACCTCCTTCTCCGCCTCTCGGGACGGCCGTTAAAGGATGTCGTGATTACCCGCCCAGACTACCAGCGGGCCTCCTGCTCCCCGGCAGCGGCTCGGCGCGCCCGTCCGACCGACCATGAGGGTTTGCGGTCGCTCCTGCTACCGCAAACCCTCATCGTGCGTGGCGGCGCTGCGCTCAGACCGTGAGGCTCGGCTTGAGCTCGACGATCCGGCTCAGCAGGCCATTGACGAACGACGGCGACTCATCGGTCGACAGATCGGCGGCGAGGTTCACGGCCTCGCTCACGGCGACGACATCGGGCACGTCCTCGACGTAGAGGATCTCGAACGCGCCGAGGCGCAGCAGGTTGCGGTCGACGGCCGGCATGCGCTCCAGCGTCCAGTCCTTCGCGTTCTCCGTGATGATCTCGTCGAGACGATCGCGGTGGGCGACGACGCCCTCGACCAGCATCACCGCGTACTCGTTGACGGGGTACTCCCCATCGGCCCGCCGGTCAGCCAGCGTCCCTCCGGGCGGGAGGCTCTGCGCCTCCGACTCGAAGAGGATGTCGAGTGCGCGCTTGCGTGACTTGGTCCGGGCTGACATCAGGACGACACGCGACCGAGATAGCTGCCGTCGCGGGTGTCGACCTTGATCTTCTCGCCGTTGACGATGAACAGCGGCACCTGGATCTCCTTGCCGGTCTCGAGGCGCGCGGGCTTGGTGCCGCCGCTCGAGCGGTCTCCCTGGAGGCCGGGCTCGGTGTACTCGACCAGCAGCTCGACCGACGCCGGCAGCTCGATGTACAGCGGCACACCCTCGTGCAGCGCGAGCATCGCGTCCTGGTTGTCGAGCATGTAGTCCTTGGCGTCGCCGACGACGGCGTCGGTGACGTTGAGCTGGTCGTACGTCGTCTTGTCCATGAAGACGTACGAGTCGCCGTCGTGGTACAGGTACGTGAAGTCGCGCTTGTCGACGTTGGCGGTCTCGATCTTCAGACCCGCGTTGAACGTCTTGTCGACGGTCTTGCCGCTCATGATGTTCTTGAGCGTGGTCTTGACCATGGCCCCACCCTTGCCGGGCTTGTGGTGCTGGAACCAGATGACGGACCAGAGCTGTCCGTCGAGGTCGAGGACCATGCCGTTCTTGATGTCGTTCGTGGTGGCCATCAGCCGATCTCCAGGAGGTCTTTGGTCATCGTGGTGAGTACCTCGGGGGCACCCGCGGTCACGAGGACGGTGTCTTCGATGCGCACTCCCCCACGACCCGGCACGTAGATGCCCGGTTCCATCGTGAGGACGGTGCGACTGGACAGTTTACCTGCGTGTGAGCCCGCGATGAACGGGTCCTCATGGATCTCGAGCCCGACGCCGTGGCCCAGGCCCGTCGTGAAGGCGTCGAGCCACCCCGTGGACTGCAGCGAACCTCGTGCGGCGGCGTCCGACGCGCTCACCGCGACGCCCTCGCGCAGCAGCTCCAGGCCCGCGGCCTGTGACTCCCGGACGGCGGCATGGACCTCCTTCTGCCAGTCGTCGGCGGGTCCCAGGACGACCGTGCGGGTGCAGTCGGCGTGGTAGCCGTCGACCCGTGCCCCGAAGTCGATCTTGAGCAGGTCGCCGCGCGCCAGCACCCGGTCCGTCGGGTGGTGGTGAGGGATCGCGGTGTGGTCGCCGCACGCGAGGATCGTCTCGAACGCGATCGCCTCGGCGCCGAGGTCGAGCATCCGCGCCTCCAAGTCACGGGCGACCGCGCGCTCGGTACGGCCCACGAGCGGCCCGGCGAGCACCTGCTCCAGCGCCTGCGTGGAGATGTCGCAGGCCCGGCGCAGGGCCTCGATCTCGGGCTCGTCCTTGACCTCGCGCAGCTCCTCCACGACCCGGCCGGCTGCGACCAGCTCGACGTCCGGCGCGAGCTCCACCAGCCGGTGGTGGCCGTCGACGCTGAGGGTGTGCGTCTCCAGCCCCCAGCGGCCAGATGCCATGCGCTCGGCCGCACCGGTCAGCAGGTCGCGGCCGATGACGTGCGCGACGTCCGGCAGCTCCTCGTCGGCCTGGTCGCGGTAACGGCCGTCGGTGAAGAACACCGGCTCACCCTCGACCGGCACGAGCAGCGCGCCGTTGGACCCGGTGAACCCGGTCAGGTAGCGGACGTTCACGAGCGTCGTGACGAGCACTCCCGCCAGTCCCCGCTCGGTCAGGGCCGCGCACAGGGCCGCACGACGTGCTGAGGTCGTCATGACGCCACCGCCTGGTACGCACCGAGCAGGAGCGACTCGTCCGGCCCGGCGAGTATGACGGGCTGGGCGAGAGACTCCAGGACGACGAAACGCAGCTGGTCGCCGCGGGTCTTCTTGTCCAGGCGCATCGTGGTCGCCAAGGCCTCCCAGATGCCGGGCCGGTACCTCACGGGCAGACCCATGCTCGACAGGATCGCGCGGTGCCGGTCGAGCAGGTCCTTCTCGATGAGCCCCGAGCGGTGCGCGAGCTCGGCGACGAACACCATGCCGATCGAGATCGCCTCGCCGTGACGGACACGGTACCGCTCGAAGCGCTCGACAGCGTGCCCGAAGGTGTGCCCGTAGTTCAGCGCCTCACGGCCGATCGAGCCGTCGGCCCCGGTCTCGCGCAGGTCGCCGGCGACGGTCCGTGCCTTGACCGCGATCCCCTTGGTGATCAGCTCGGCCACGATGGGCGACATCGGGTCGCGGACGGAGTCGGGCGCCGCCTCGACGAGGTCGAGGATCGACGGGTCGGCGATGAATCCGCACTTGATGACCTCGGCCATCCCGCTGCGCAGCTCACGCGCCGGGAGCCCGTGCAGCACGTCCAGGTCGCACAGCACGCCGACCGGCTCGTGGAACGCCCCGACGAGGTTCTTGCCCTCGGCGGTGTTGATGCCGGTCTTGCCGCCGACCGCGGCGTCGACCATGCCGAGCACCGTCGTCGGCACGTTGACGAACCGCACGCCCCGCAGCCAGCTGGCGGCCACGAACCCGGCGAGGTCGGTGGTCGCGCCACCTCCGAGGCCGACGATGACGTCGGAGCGGGTGAACCCCGCCTCCCCCAGGATCTTCCAGCAGAACGTGAGGACGTCGGCGGTCTTGGCCTGCTCGCTGTCGGGCACCTCGATGAGATGCACCTCGAGGTGGTCGTCCAGCAGCGGCTCGCGCAGCCGCCGGGCGTGGTCGGCCATGGTCGGGGCGTGGATGATCGCGACGCGCATGACGCCGCTGCCGAGGCCGACCAGGCCCCGCAGCTCGTCGTGCACGCCGTTGCCGATCACGACCTGGTACGGATGCGCGGTCGGGACCGTCAGCCGGGTGCTCACGCATCCTCCTCGACGAGCTGGAGCACCCGATCGACGACCTCGGCCGGCTGGAGGGTGTCGGTGACGACCGTGAAACGGGCGACCTCGTCGTACAGGGGGCGTCGGCGGTCCATGAGTCCCTTCAGCTGCGAACGTACGTTGCCGAGCAGGAGCGGCCGGTTGCTATTCATGCCGACACGGGAGACGGCGGCCGCCAGGCCGACGTCGAGGAAGACGACCCGGTGCCCCGTGAGCAGCTGGCGCGACTTCTCGCTGAGCACGGCGCCGCCGCCCAGGGCGAGCACCCCGTCGTGCTCGACCAGGGCCGTGGCCACGGCCTGCTCCTCGAGCTCGCGGAAGTGCTGCTCGCCGTGGTCGATGAAGATCTCCGACACCTCCGCGCCGGCCAGCTCCGCGATGTCCTGGTCGGTGTCGCGGAAGGTCGTCCCAAGTCGCCTGGCGACCGCGCGCGCCGTCGTCGTCTTGCCGGCGCCGGGAGGCCCCACCAGGACGAGCAGCGGACTCAACGGAGCCTCAGGTTGGCGAGGTAGCCCTCGACATTGCGTCGGGTCTCCTCGACCGAGTCACCACCGAACTTCTCGACCAGGGAGTCGGCGACGACCAGCGCGACCATGGCCTCGGCGACGATGCCGGCAGCGGGCACGGCGCAGACGTCGGACCGCTGGTGGTGGGCGCGCGCCTCCTCACCGGTCTCGACATCGATCGTCCGCAGGGCGCGCGGCACCGTCGCGATGGGCTTCATGGCGGCGCGGACCCGCAGGATCTCGCCGGTCGTCATGCCGCCCTCGGTGCCGCCGGCCCGGCCGGACACCCGGCGGATGCCGTCGGCGGTCGGGACGATCTCGTCGTGCGCCAGCGAGCCGCGGGTGCGCGCGAGCTCGAAGCCGTCACCGAGCTCGACGCCCTTGATGGCCTGGATGCCCATGAGCGCCTGGGCCAGGCGGCCGTCGAGCCGCTTGTCCCAGTGCGTGTAGGAGCCGAGGCCCGGGGGCAGGCCCTCGACGACGACCTCGACGACGCCACCGAGGGTGTCGCCCTCCTTGTGGGCCAGGTCGATCTCGGCCACCATCGCGGCGCTCGTGTCGGCGTCGAAGCAGCGGACGGGATCCGCGTCGAGCGCCTCGACATCGGCGTGGGTCGGGATGACACCGGCTGGTGCGCGGACGGTGCCGAGCTCGACGACGTGCGAGACGATCGTGGCGCCGGTCGCCTGGTGGATGAACTGCGCCGCGATCTCGCCGAGCGCGACCCGGGCAGCCGTCTCACGCGCACTGGCCCGCTCCAGCACCGGGCGCGCCTCCTCGAAGCCGTACTTCTGCATGCCCGCCAGGTCGGCGTGGCCGGGCCGCGGGCGGGTCAGCGGGGCATTGCGCTTGAGCCCGTCGAGGATCTCGGTGTCGACCGGGTCGGCCGCCATGACCTGCTCCCACTTGGGCCACTCGCTGTTGCCGATGCGCAGGGCGATGGGGCTGCCCATCGTGGAGCCGTGGCGCAGGCCGCCGACGATCTCGAGCTCGTCCTGCTCGAAGGCCATGCGCGCGCCGCGGCCGTAGCCGAGACGTCGACGTGCCAGGGCCGCCTGGATCTCCTTGCTGGTCACCTGCACACCGGCCGGCAGCCCTTCGAGGACGGCGACGAGCGCAGGACCATGGGACTCACCAGCGGTCAACCAACGAAGCATGGGCACGATTCTCCCATGCCCCCTCGCTCAGCCCCGCACGCGTCCACGCAGCTTGGTGGGGCTCACCGGTAGATCGCCGGGCCCCACGCGGCACCGATCACCGCGCCGATCACCATGTAGGGCCCGAAGGCATACTCCTTCGGATCGACGATCTTGAGCTTCGACAGCACGATGCCCAGCACCGCGCCGAGGATGAACCCGCCGTACATGCCCACGAAGACCTCGCTCGAGCCCAGCGCGCCGAGCGCGAGGGCCAGCACACCGGAGAGCCGGACGTCGCCGTAGCCGAAGGCCCCGCCGAAGAAGCGGCGTCCGAGCCAGTAGCAGGCGAAGAAGACCGCGAACACGATCACGTTCGAGATCAGCGCGTTCACCAGGACGTCGAGATCGTTCAACAGCAGCGCACCCATCGCCACGAGGAGGAGCGTCACGGCGTACAGCGGGGCGACGATCAGGAAGGGCAGCAGACGGGTGTGCCAGTCGATGAACGACAGCCACGAGCCGACGCCCGCCAGCACGACCCAGACCGGGACGAGCTCGGTCTCGTCGATGCGCCAGGCCACGATCCCCGCGAGCACGGCGGCGAAGATCGCGAGACCTGCGGCGAGGAAGCGGAACTCCGACAGCACCGCGTACGGCAGCTTGTCGTCATCGGGCTGGGGGGGCTCCGGCAGCCGGCGCAGGACCAACGGGCCCAGGGCGCCGATGAGCGCCGCCGCGACGGCGGCGATGAGGATGATCACGATCCACCTTAGCGAGCAGAGAGCTCGGCGAGGGCGGCCTCGCGCAACACCTGTGGAGAGACGTAGGAGCCGGTCATCAGCTCCACCTGGAACGCGGCCTGGTGGGCGAGCAGGTCGAGCCCGGTGACCAGCGGGGTGCTCGAGTCCGCGGCCGCGTGGGCCAGCACGGTCGGCCACGGGTCGTAGACGACGTCGAAGACGGCGCGCGAGGAGTCGACGAGCTCGTGCGACCGCGTACCGATCGCGTCGCCGGGAATCGTCGACACCAAGAGGTCGACCCGGTTGATCAGCGGCTCGTCGAGGAGCCGGACGGTGACGCCGATGCCGCGGCCGCGAGCGACGGCCTCGGCCTCCGCGGCCCTCGACGGGTCGCGCACCACGAACTCGATCTCCTCGACGCCGAGGCGCACGAGGGTCAGGGCCACCGACGCGGCGGTGGCACCGCCACCCAGGATCCGGGCGACGATCGGCGGCTTGACGCCGAGCTCGTCGAGCGCGGCGGCGGCGCCGGGGACGTCGGTGTTGTGGGCCGAGACCAGTCCGTCCTCGATGACGAGCGTGTTGGCCACGCCGAGCACCTCGACGTCCTCGCTGCGCTGGTGGGCGAACGCTGCCGCCTCCCGCTTCAACGGGGCCGTGACCGACAGGCCGCGAACGTCATCACCGAGGGCGGTCATGAACGCGGCGAGCCCGCCCTCGCCGACCTCGACCCGTTCGTACGCCCAGTCGAGGTCGAGCGCGGCGTAGGCCGCTCGGTGCATGGCAGGTGACAACGAATGGGCGACCGGCGAGCCCAGGATGGCGCAGAGCATCAGCAGGCGCTCAGCACTGGGTGTCGGCGCCGAAGGCCGCCTTGCACGCCTTGACGTGCTCCGCATAGGTGTTGCTGAAGGTCGTCTCGCCGGTCTCCAGATCGGTCGCCAGGAAGTACAGCCACGAGCCCTCCGCCGGGTTCAGCGCGGCCTCGATGGTCTTCTCCCCCGGCGAGCCGATCGGCCCGGGCGGCAACCCCGGGTTCTGGTACGTGTTGTAGAGCGACGGGTTGGCGCGCTCCTCCGGCGTCGTCCAGACGTCGCCCTCCCGGCCGCTGACGTACGACACGGTCGAGTCGAGCTGCAGCGGCATGCCGTCGGCGATGCGGTTGTAGAGGACCCGGGCGATCTTGGGGTAGTCCTCGTCGAGCTTGCCCTCGAACTCCAGGATGCTCGCGACCGTGAGGACCTGCTCACCGGTCAGGCCCAGGGCCTTGGCGCGGGTGCCGATGTCCAGCGACTTCGCCACGGCGAGGGTCTTGTTGACCATCTGCTGAAGCAGCTCGGTGGCCGTCGTGCCGGGCGCGACCTCGTACGTCGCCGGGTACAGGTAGCCCTCCGGGTTGAGCTTGGCCACGTCCGGCAGGCCCAGCGTCTCGGGCTTGTCGAGCGCCGCGGTGAGGTCGTCCTCCTTGATGTCGGTGTTGGCGGCGATGGCCGTCACGATCTCGCCCACGCGGGAGCCCTCGGGGATCGTCACCTTGCCCTCGGCGCGGTTGCCCCGGTCGCTCAGCTCTCGCATGGCCCAGTCGGCCGACATCTCCTTGCGGAGCTTGAACGAGCCGGCCTGGATCGTCGCGAACCGCTTGTCCGTCAGCGCCAGCTGGTAGAACGCGTCGGCGCTCTTGACCACACCGGCCTTGAACAAGATATTGGCCATCTGCTGACCGTCGGCGCCGGGCGGGATCGTCACGACGATGCTTCCCGTGCCCTGGCCCGTGTAGTCATCGGCGCTGGAGAAGAACCGGTCCTTGACCTTGCCGCCCACGAACACCGCAGCAGCGATCAGGAGCACGACCACGACCAACGCGATGATCCGGCGACGCCAGAAGTTGCGGGGCGGGCGCTCGGCCCGTCGCCGGCCCGGTCCTGCGGGGCCCCCGGGCTCGTCCGGACCACCCGTGATCAGGTCCAGTCCACTGTCGTTCTCGCTCATGTTTCCCTCATGCTCTCGCCGGGGGCGGACCCGCGGGTCCGCTCCGAGTCCAACGCGGTCTGAAGAATAACCGTAGCGGCCGCTTGGTCGATGATGCTGCGTTTGCCGCGCCCGGAGCGTCCACTGGCGCGCAGGTTCGAGTCTGCCGTGATCGTCGACATGCGCTCGTCGAACAGCCTGATCGGCACCGGGTCGATCGCGGTCTGCAGGTCGGTGCAGAAGGCCCGCACCTTGATCGCTGCGGGGCCCTCGCGGCCCGACAGGCCCGTCGGCAGCCCGACGATGCACTCGAACACCTCGTTCTCGCGCACGATCTGGGCCAGCCGGCCGATCGCTGCCGGTCCGGCGGCGACGGTCTCGACGGGGGTGGCCAGGATGCCGTCCGGGTCGCTGATCGCGACGCCGATGCGCACGTCCCCCACGTCGACGCCGAGCCGCCGGCCGCGCCTGGTCGTCACGCGCCGAGGGCGGCCTCGACCGCGGCCAGGGCGGCGGGGATCGCCGCCACGTCCGTGCCGCCACCCTGTGCGACATCGGCCTTGCCACCGCCGCGGCCGCCGATGTGCTGGCCGACCACCTTGATGAGCTCGTTGGCCGAGAGGCCGCGCTCCTGCGCGGCGTCGTTGAGCGCCACGACAGCAGCCGGCTTGTCGCCCGCGTCGCCGATGACGACCACGACCGCGGGACGATCGGCCAGTCGCTTGCGGATGTCGAGCGCGATCGTGCGCACGTCTCCCCCGCCCGCGCCGGCCGCATGATGGCCGACGTACGCGACGCCACCCAGGTCCTTGGCACTGTTGGCGACGTCACCCGCTGCGCCCAGCAGCTGGGCGGCCTTGATCTTCTCGGCGGCCTTCTCGGCGGCCTTGAGACGCTCCATGAGGTCCTGGACCCGGCCCGGGACGTCCTCTGGCTGGGTCTTGAGCAGGTCGGTGAGCTGCCGGACGACATCGCGCTCCCGGGCCAGGTACTGGAAGCCCTCGAGACCGACGAGCGCCTCGACACGGCGGTTGCCCGCACCGACCGAGCCGTCCGACGTGATGACGACGGTGCCGATCTGCGACGACCGCTCGACGTGCGTGCCGCCACAGAGCTCACGCGACCACGGGCCGCCGATCTCGACGACGCGCACGTCCTCGCCGTACGTCTCGCCGAACAGCGCCAGCGCGCCCCACTCGCGGGCCTCGGGCAGCGACATCGTCTTGGCCGTCACGGGCAGGTCGGCCCGCAGCGCGCGGTTGGACGCCTCCTCGACCCCGGACAGCTGGTCGGGCGAGAGCCCGCCACTCCAGCCGTAGTCGAGGCGCAGGTAGCCCGGACGGTTGAACGAGCCGGACTGCAGCGCCGTGGGGCCGAGCACCTCGCGCAGCGCTGCGTGCACGACGTGCGTGCCCGAGTGGGCCTGGCGTGCACCGCGGCGCCACTCCGGGTCGACGGCCGCCTCGACCGTGCGGTCGAGCGTCAGCTCACCCTCGAGCACGCGGATCTGGTGCACGACGAGACCGCGCACGGGCCGCTGGACGTCGAGCACCTCGGCCCGTCCGCCGTCCCACTGCAGGTGCCCGGCGTCGGCGTGCTGTCCGCCGGACTCGGCGTAGAACGGCGTGCGGTCGAGCACGACCTCGCCGACCGAGCCCGCGCCGATCGCCGGCACCGTGGCGCCGGCGGCGATCAGGGCGAGGACGCGCGACTCGGTGGTCAGCGTCGTGTAGGCCTGCCAGTCCGTCGGGCCGTTGGCGTCGAGGGCCGAGCGGTAGACCGTCGTGTCGGCGTGGCTGCCCTTCTTGGACTTGGCATCGGCCTTGGCGCGTGAGCGCTGCTCGGCCATGAGCGCCCGGAAGCCGTCCTCGTCGACGCTGAGCCCCTGCTCGGACGCCATCTCGAGCGTCAGGTCGATCGGGAAGCCGTAGGTGTCGTGCAGCGCGAAGGCCTGGTCGCCGGACAGCGCTGAGTCGCCCTTCTCCTTGACCGCGACCGCGGCCGTCTCGAAGATCTGGGTGCCCTTGCCCAGCGTCTGGCGGAAGGTCTCCTCCTCGGCGTACGCGATCTGCTCGATGCGCGGGAAGTCGGCCTCGAGCTCGGGGTACGACGCCTTCATGCGCTCCAGGCTGACCGGCAGCAGCAGCGGCAGTGCCGGGTCGTCGAACCCCAGCAGGCGCATCGAGCGCACGGCGCGGCGCAGCAGGCGGCGCAGGACGTAGCCGCGCGCCTCGTTGCCCGGCGTGACGCCGTCGCCCATCAGCATCAACCCGCTGCGGACGTGATCGGCGATGACGCGGAAGCGAACGTCGTCGGTGTGGTCCTTGCCGTACGTGCGTCCGGAGATCTCCGACGCCTTCTCGATGACCGGGAAGACCTCGTCGATCTCGTAGAGGTTGCCCTTGCCCTGCAGCAGGTAGGCGACGCGCTCCAGGCCCATGCCGGTGTCGATGTTCTTGTTGGGCAGCTCGCCGATGACGTCGAACTGGTCCTTGGCGCGGACGTTGGAGATCTCCTCCTGCATGAACACCAGGTTCCAGATCTCCAGGAAGCGGTCCTCGTCGACGACGGGGCCGCCGTCCGGACCGAACTCGGGCCCGCGGTCGACGTAGATCTCACTGCACGGGCCGCCGGGGCCGGGCACACCCATGTGCCAGTAGTTGTCGAGCAGGCCCCGATCCTGGATGCGCTCGTCGGGCAGGCCCGCGACCTTCTTCCACAGCGCCCGCGACTCCTGGTCGGTGTGCAGCACCGTGACCCAGATCTTGTCGGGGTCGATGCCCAGGCCGCCGTCGTCGACGGAGCCGGTGATGAGGCCCCACGCGTGCGTGATGGCCCCTTCCTTGAAGTAGTCACCGAACGAGAAGTTGCCGTTCATCTGGAAGAACGTGCCGTGCCGCGTGGTCTTGCCGACCTCCTCGATGTCGAGGGTGCGCACACACTTCTGGACGCTCGTCGCACGGTTCCACGGCGGGGTCTCCTGGCCCAGGAAGTACGGCTTGAACGGCACCATGCCGGCGTTGACGAACAGCAGGTTGGGATCGTCGAACAACAGCGGCGCCGAGGGCACCACGGTGTGTCCTGCCTTCTCGAAGTGGTCGAGGAAGCGGCGGCGGATCTCCGCAGTGTGCATCAGGTGGCCTTCTGGTCGAGTGACGTCTGGTCGATGGGGGCCTCGTCGAGGCCGAGGGCAGGCGGCGCGGAGGCGTCCGTCAGCCGGTGGACGATCTGTTGCTCGCGGGCCTGCATGCCGTCGCGCAGCTCGGCGCTGAACGCGCGCCAGCCGACCCCGAGGGCCGAGGCCTGGTCGACGACGCCGGGGGCCGAGAGGCGGTAGGCGACGCGGCGGGCCTTCGCGGCGGAGTAGACGCCGGCGGCCGAGCCGGCCACGAACCACACGATGCGCGATTTCATGAGCTCAACCACTGGTCGGACGGCGGGGTGGGCTGCGCAGGACCGGGCCGCGCGGCCCGGACGGCGCGCCGTCCGGCCTGCAGGCGCTCACGCCGGCGGCGGCGGTACTCGCGACGCATCAGCGCCGAGATGCGATCGCGGCTCTCGGCCCGCAGGGCGTGTGCCGCACCGTGGACGAACACCGACAGGCGCACGCCGGGACGGCCGAGGGCCGTCTGCACCACCTGGTGCTGCGTCGGCGGGACGACGAGGCGTCCCTCGACGACGCGCGGCGCAGGCATCTCGGTGTCGGCGGCGCGGGTCTCGTGGATGACGATCTCGGCGGGGCGGTGGACCGTCTGCTGGACGGCGGCTTCGGCGGGCGACGTCCGGGAGATCTGGCGCACGGCGCGCACCGCGACGAGGGCAGCACCGATCGCGACCACGGCCAAGACCGCGGTCGCCACAAGCATCCAGCCCTCTGCCGACATGAGGACGAGCCTATCGCGGTGATGCGCACCGCGGCCCAGCCGAGGGGTCCGTCAGAAGCGCGGAGTCGCGTAGTAGTTGACCCGCTCCCGGCTGCGCTTCACGACGTGGACGCCACGCGGGAGCGACGACTTGCCCTTGGCGTCGACGTTGCCCTCCACGATCCACACGTGCTTGTCGTCGAACTTGCTGACGATGCCGATGTGCTTGGTGCGACCGTCGTTGAACAGGTCGATGTAGGCCAGCCGCCCGATCGCCGGCTTGGAGGTGATCCGCTTGCGGGCCTTCTCCGCCCTGATCTGCGCGGGGAACGTCGTGGCACGGACGATGGCGCGGCCATCGCCGGAGGCGTGGCTGAGCCACGACACGAAGTAGCCGCACCACGGGTCGTTCGGGCCGGTGCGCCCCATCCAGCGGTTGTACTTGCTCTTGCGGTATCCCGGCTCGCGGTAGCCGACCTGCGACCGGGCGACGGCCACGAGCCCGGCGAGCCGGTTGTCCGGGCCCTCCTGCGAGACGGCGGTGTCACGCGCCTTCGGGTTGGTGTAGATCGCCCCGTTCGTGAAGTGCTGCAGGCAGCCCCCCTCGAGCAGATCGCACCTGGCGTCGCGGGTCGGCGCTCCCAACGACCGGGCCGGTCCTCCCTGGTCGCGGTACTCACGCCAGGCGCGCGCCCGGACCAGCCAGGTCACGCCGCCGCGCTCCACCAGCATCCCCCGACGGTACGAGCGCCACCGCGCGCCGTCGTGGCTCTCCACGCCGGACGTCGCCCCGCCCAGCTCCGACGCCAACGACGCCTCCCGCTGCTCGAGCGAGCGGGTCGTGACCCGCTTCAGGGTGAGCTTCTTGCTGCGCAGCGTGCCGACGGATGCGACGTAGGTGGCGCCCGAGCGCGCCCGCAGCGCGAAGCGGTACGAGCCGTTCCGGCCGGTCGTGCGCGAGTCGACGCGGGTGCGGCCCTTCGACGTCACACGGTGCACGACCACCGTGCGGCCCGAGATCCGCCGGCCGCTGCTGGACGCGAGGGTTCCCCCCAGCCACACCGTCTCGCCCCGCACGAACGAGGTGTCGACGCCCGAGTTCATGACCAGGGTCAGCACCCGGCCCCCTGCCGCAGCGGACGGGCTCGCCGTCATCAGCGACGCCGCCACCGCCAGCACCACCCCAGCCGGTACCGCTCGCAACCATCTGTTCCGCATCGTGCCCCCCGTGACGTGACTCTCCTGTTAGCCGAAGGATAGGCGCTGCGGGCCGTCCGGGCCTGTCAGCGGTCGCGGAGGATCTTGCGGATGATGGCGAGCCGCTCGCTCAGGCGCGCCTCGAAGCCGTGCTCGCCGGGCTCGAAGTACGTCGTGCCGTCGACGTCGTCCGGGGCGTACTGCTGTCCGACGACGCCGCGGACGTCGTTGTGCGGGTACTGGTAGTCGTGGCCGTGACCCAGCTTCTTGGCGCCCGAGTAGTGGGCGTCGCGCAGCGCCGGCGGCACCGCACCGACCTTGCCGGCCCGCACGTCGGCGATGGCCGCGTCGATCGCGACGATGACCGCATTCGACTTGGGCGCCGCGGCCAGGTGGATGACCGCCTGCGCCAGCGGGATGCGGGCCTCGGGGAAGCCGATCATCGCGACGGCCTGCGCCGTGGCCGTGGCCAGCGGCAGCGCGGTCGGATCAGCCATGCCGATGTCCTCGCTCGCGTGGATCATCAGCCGGCGCGCGATGAAGCGGGGATCCTCCCCCGCCTCGATCATCCGGGCCAGGTAGTGCAGCGCGGCGTCGACGTCCGATCCGCGGATCGACTTGATGAAGGCGCTGATGACGTCGTAGTGCTGGTCGCCCTGGCGGTCGTAGCGGACCGCCGCCTTGTCGACCGCGAGCGCGGCGTCCTCCACGTCGATCTCGTCCTTGCCCTGGCTGGTCGCGGCGCCGGCGGCCGCCTCCAGATAGGTCAGCACCCGGCGACCGTCACCGCCGGCGAGCCGCACGAGGTGCGACCTGGCCTCGTCGGTGAGCGTCACGACGCCCGCCAGCCCACGCTCGTCGGTCAGTGCGCGGTCGACCAGCACGCCGATGTCGTCGTCGGTCAGGCTCTCGAGGGTCAGCAGCAGCGAGCGGCTCAGCAGCGGCGAGATGACGCTGAAGTGCGGGTTCTCGGTCGTCGCGGCGACGAGCGACACCCAGCGGTTCTCCACGCCGGGCAGCAGTGCGTCCTGCTGCGACTTGCTGAACCGGTGGACCTCGTCGACGAACAGGACGGTCTCGACGCCGCTCTGCGCCAGGGCGCGCCGGGCGCCGGCGATCGTCTCGCGGACCTCCTTGACCCCCGCCGACACCGCCGAGACCTCGACGAACCGGCGGTCGGTGTGAGCGCTGAGCAGGCTCGCGATCGTCGTCTTGCCGGTTCCCGGTGGGCCCCACAGCAGGATCGTCAGCGGCTGGTTGCCGTCGATCATCTGCCGCAGGGGCGAGCCGGGGGCCAGCAGGTGCTGCTGGCCCACGAGCTCGTCCAGCGACCGCGGCCGCATCCGGACGGCCAGCGGCGCCGAGGCGTGGGTGTTGCCGCTGAGGCTGCCTCCGCCGCTGCCCGTCGTCGGCGGAGTGTCCGGGATGTCGAACAGTCCGTCAGAGCTCATGGGACGAGCCTAGTCGTCGGACTTCTTGGCCTCGGGCTTCCAGTCGACGCCGGCGTCGCGGCGCTGCTCGCCCGTGATGGGGGCAGGAGCCGCCGTCAGCGGGTCGTAGCCGCCACCGGACTTGGGGAACGCGATGACCTCACGGATCGAGTCCGCGCCGGCGAGCATCGCGCAGATCCGGTCCATGCCGACCGCGATGCCGCCGTGCGGCGGTGCGCCGAAGGTGAAGGCGTCGAGCAGGAAGCCGAACTTCTCCTGCGCCTCGTCCTCCTCGATGCCCATGATTGCGAAGACCCGCTTCTGGATGTCCTCGCGGTGGATCCGGATCGACCCGCCGCCCAGCTCGCTGCCGTTGCAGACGATGTCGTAGGCCCAGGCCAGCGCGTTGCCGGGATCGGTGTCGAACGTCTCGATGTCCTGCGGCGAGGTGAACGCGTGATGCACCGCGGTCCAGGCGCCGGCGCCGACGGCCACGTCACCGGAGGCGACGGCGTCGCCGGACGGCTCGAACAACGGGGCGTCCACGATCCAGACGAACTCCCACGCGGACCGGTCGATGAGGTCGCAGCGCTGGCCGATCTCCAGGCGCGCCGCACCGAGCAGACCGCGGGTCGACTTGGTCGCACCGGCACCGAAGAAGATGCAGTCGCCCGGCTTCGCCCCGACGTGGTCGGCCAGTCCGGCGCGCTCGGCGTCGGACAGGTTCTTGGCGACCGGACCGCCGAGCTCGCCGTCCTCGGAGATCGTGACGTACGCGAGGCCCTTGGCGCCGCGCTGCTTGGCCCACTCCTGCCAGGCGTCGAACTGCCGACGCGGCTGCGAGGCACCGCCGGGCATGACGACCGCGCCGACGTACTCGGCCTGGAACACCCGGAACGAGGTGTCCTTGAAGAACTCGGTGCACTCGACGAGCTCCTGGCCCATCCGCAGGTCGGGCTTGTCGGAGCCGAAGCGACGCATGGCCTCGGCGTACGTCATGTGCGGGATGGGGGTCGGGATGTCGTACCCGATGAGGGCCCACATCTTCTTGAGGATGCCCTCCATCAGCTCGAGGACGTCCGCCTGGTCGACGAAGCTCATCTCGATGTCGAGCTGGGTGAACTCCGGCTGCCGGTCGGCGCGGAAGTCCTCGTCGCGGTAGCAGCGGGCGATCTGGAAGTAGCGCTCCATGCCGGCGACCATCAGCAGCTGCTTGAACAGCTGCGGGCTCTGGGGCAGGGCGTACCAGCTGCCGGGCTGGAGGCGCGCGGGGACCAGGAAGTCGCGGGCACCCTCGGGCGTGCTGCGCGTGAGGGTCGGCGTCTCGATCTCCACGAACTCGTGCGCATCGAGCACGTCGCGCGCGGCCTTGTTGACCTTCGAGCGCAGACGCAGCGCGGCGTTGGGGCCCGAGCGACGCAGGTCGAGGTAGCGGTGCTTGAGCCGCGCCTCCTCGCCGACGTCGACGTGGTCGCTGATCGGGAACGGCAGCGGCGCCGCCGCGCTCAGGACCTCGACCTCGGAGGCCACGACCTCGACGGCGCCGGTCGCGAGGTTGGGGTTCTCGTTGCCCTCCTTGCGCGCGGTGACCTCGCCGACGATCTTGAGGCAGTACTCCGCCCGCAGCTGGTGGGCGACGTCCTCGTCGCG
>JAOPWZ010000091.1 GCA_025965435.1 Aeromicrobium sp. | reverse complement strand
GTCGCGCTGGAAGACCAGGATGCCCAGGCTGACCAGCCACATCACCAGGATCGGGCCGAGGTCGCGTCCGCGCGGCAGGTCGATGCCGATGACCCGGCGTCCCGCCAGCGCGAGGGCGTCGCGCTTGACGACCAGGTAGCCCGCGAAGAAGATCGCCAGGCAGACCTTGGCGGCCTCGCCGGGCTGGAAGCTGAAGCCCAGCAGGACGACCCAGATGCGCGCACCGTTGATCGTCTGGCCGAGGCCGGGGATCAGCGGGAGGATCAGCAGCCCGATGGCCGCGGCGCCGAACGTGTAGGTCAGCGTCTGCAGGCGCCGGTGGTCGCGCACCGCGATGAGGATGCCGGCGAACGCGACGATGCCCACGGCCGTCCAGACGAGCTGCGAGTTGGCGAACGCGGCACGGTCGGGGTCGATCTGCTGGCGGCCGAGGTCGAGCCGGTAGATCATCGCCAGCCCGAGGCCGTTGAGTGAGATGACCAGGGGCAGCAGCACCGGATCGGCGTAGGGAGCGACGCGGCGCACGACGAGGTGGGTCGCCACGGCGACGACGATGAGCGCGCCGCCGAGCTTGTAGGTGTCGGCCGGGATCGTCCCCTCGACGCCCAGTCCGACCGACGCGTACGCAGCGATGCCGATGAAGACCGCCAGGACGGTCAGGAAGAACTCGGCCCCGCGCCGCTTGCGCGGGACCCACACGGGCGTCGTCATGGCCGCCATGCCGCATCGGTCGCCGCCGCGGGAGTGGTCGCGGCGGGATCAGGGGCGGGTGCGGGAGCGCTCGGCGCCGGCGCGCTGGGCAGCGGCGCGGCCGGTGGGATGACGTCGAGCTCTTCGATGGTCTTGAGCGCGTCGGACTTGCTGGACGCCGAGATGCCGTCCTCGATCTCGCGGCGCTGGAAGTCCGTCAACGACGTCAGCTCGATCTGCGTCGTCTCGTCGACACGGCTGAGCGTGAGGCCGGGGATGTCGGCCTGGACGCCGCGGAACACCGCGACCCGGCCGTCCTGCGCCGAGACGTAGTACTGGTCCTGCGACCACTGGTAGGCCCAGTAGCCGCCGCCGCCCAGGATCGCCGCGACGACGAGGAGAGCGGCAGTCCAGCGCACCCACCGGCGTCGGCTGGGCGGCCGTGGGGCGTAGCGGAGCTCCTCGGGGTCGAACGTGGAGGTGTCGTCGTTGCCGCTGGCGGCGTTGCCCGTGCGGGGACGCGCCTGGCTCGCGGCCGCGCCCACGAGCTGCGGCTGGCCGTCGTGGGAGGACAGGTGCTCGTCGGGGTCGGTGCCCCGCTCGACGAACTCGGCGATGACCACCGTGACGTTGTCGACGCCGCCGCCCTCGAGCGCGAGGCGGACCAGGTCGGTGGCGGCCATGTCGATCGTCTCGGCACCCAGGGCCGTGGCGATGACGTGGTCCTCGACCATGTCGGAGAGGCCGTCGCTGCACAGCAGGTAGCGGTCGCCGAGGACGGGCTGGACCCAGCTCAGGTCGGCCCCGTTGTCGTCGCGACCCAGCATCGCCCGCAGGATCAGCGAGCGGTGCGGGTGGACGCGGGCCTCGGCCTTGGAGATGCGTCCCTCGTCGATCAGGCTCTGCACGAAGGTGTGGTCGGTGCTGATCTGCTGGAGCTCGCCCCGGCGCAGGCGGTACACGCGGGAGTCACCGATGTGCGCGAAGGCGAACTTCTCGCCGTCCCACAGCATCGCGTCGAGCGTCGTGCCCATGCCCTCGACGGACGGATCGCGGGCGATGATCTCGGCCAGCCGCTTGTTGGCGTCGTTGACGGCGCGGTCGAGCGCATCGATCGCGTCGATGTCGAGGTCGCGATCGAGCTGGCGGATGACGTGCAGGGTCTCGGACGAGGCGATCTCGCCGGCAGCGGCGCCGCCCATGCCGTCGGCGATGACGAGCAGGCGCTCGCTGGCGTAGCCGGAGTCCTCGTTCTCGGCGCGGCGCAGACCGGTGTCGGTCAGGGCGACATAGCGGTAGGTGAGGGCGGTCATGGCCTACTTCTGCAGCTCGACGATGGTCTTGCCCAGACGGACCTGGATGCCCAGTCCGATCGGGATCGGCGCGGTGATGCGCTGGCTCCCGAGGTAGGTGCCGTTGGTCGAGCCGAGATCTTCGACGAACCACTGCTCGCCGTTCGTGGCGAAGCGGGCGTGGCGGGTCGAGACGTAGTCGTCGTCCAGGCGGATCGCGGCGTCGGTGCCCCGGCCGAGCAGGATCGGCCCGTCGCCGAGCGGGACGCTCTGGCCGGCATTGGGGCCGTCGACGATCTTGAGCGTGGTCGGCACCCCGCGTGAGGCCTTGCGCGCCTTGGCCGGCGCAGCCTTCGTCTTCTGCTTGGGCGCACGCGGCGTCGAGGGCGCCTTGGTGCCGAAGATGTCGGAACGGATCACCGACACGGCGGACAGGACGAACAGCCACAACACGGCCAGGAAGCCGAGCTTGATCAGCGTCAGCGTGAGCTCGGACATCAGGCCACCTCGGTCAGTCGGATGACGATGACGGTGTTGCCCAGCCGGATCTCCGAGCCGTCGGCGACGACGGCGGTGGAGACGCGGTGACCGTTGAGGACGACGCCGTTGGTCGAGTCGAGGTCGACGACCGTCACGGTCGTCTCGGTGCCGCTCTGGTGGATCTTGATCTGCGCGTGACGCCGGGAGATGCCCGGGTCGTCGATCTTGAGATCGGCCTCGTTGCCACGACCGATCACGACGCCGGGAGGGTCGAGGGGATGCTTCATCCCGTTGACCTCGATGACGACGTTCGACGAGCGCACGGCCGTCTCGGTCATGCGCTGTCCGGCAACGGGGGTCACGGCGGCGGTCGTCTTGCTGCGGACGCGGAAACGCCCGGTGCTCAGGTCGCCGGCCTTCTTGAAGGAGATCGCGAACGTGCCGGCCATCGTGTAGCGCTGCTCGGTCACGTGCTCCTTGACCAGCGTCGAGAGCTCGTCGGCCAGCGTGCTGCTGAACGGGTTGAGCCGCTCGAAGTCCGGCGGCGACAGCTCGACCGTGAAGTCGTTCGGCACCAGCATCCGCTCCCGCGACAGGATGTGGGCGGAGTTGTCGACCTCCCGCTGCAGGGCCGCGGCGATCTCGACCGGCTGCACGGCGCTACGGAACGCCCGAGCGAATGCGCCCGTGACGGCGCCCTCGAGGCGTTGTTCGAACCGCTGCAGCACCCCCGCCATGATCCCTTGCCTTCCTGAAGTTCGGAGTTGTTCTCTGCGATCGTATCGGGAGTGCCTGAAGTGGCACCCCGTCCGCCGCAGTGGGCGCGGCGAAACCTACCGGAACGGGCCTGTTAGACTTTCTCTCGGTCCTTCGGGACCATGCGCGGGTGGCGGAATGGTAGACGCGCTGGCTTCAGGTGCCCGTGTCCGCAAGGGCGTGGGGGTTCAAATCCCCCCTCGCGCACGCAAACATGGGAAATCTCCCAAAGTGTGAAGAAGGGCCGGAACCTCAGGGTTCTGGCCCTTCTTCATGTCTCTGGGAGAAGCGCGCTCGGTGCTGACGGTGAGCGTCGACGCTCGAGGCGCACGGGTCTGCGCCAACCGCTGCCGGCAGGGCCCAGGAAGTACAGCCGCCCGGGAGTGGTTGCGGTGGTTGGCGCTGGAACGCGTTCCGCCCGGAGCGCCGGCGGGCGACCTCGCGACGGTTTGAGGACGGTCCGGGACGCGCTGCACGGATCGCCTGATGGTGATGGTGAGCGCGCGACGACTGCCGCAGGTTCTTCACAGCCAGCCACCGGGCGACCCCTGGCGGCTGCACGGTGGAGTGATGGTTGGGTCCGTCAGACGGTGGCCGGCCCGGTTTCTCCTGGCGCTAGACCGGTGTCGAGCCAGACGGCAGTGATCTGGGCTTCGTACCCTGTGCGGTTTTTCGACTGGGGCCGAGCTCGGATGAGCTTGGGTCCGAGCATGCCGAACTGGACGGACGTGGCGAATACGGCCACGGCACCCTCATCGACGGCGGGGAGTACGCCGCTCACGATGAGAGGGTGCTCTTGTCCTGCGGCTTTGACCGCATCGCGGAGCTGAATGCCTACAGGAGACTCAAACCGCTCCTGGTCTGCCGTTTCGCGCACGAGGACGTGTACGCGGTTGGCGGTGTCTAGGTGAACTAGGTTGCCGAGCGCTCGGTGCGCGTTCTGCCAGGCTGCGTGAGTGACGTGCTGCGGTTCGTCGGCCGCACGCAGGTTGTCCAGTTCAGTGCTGAGCTCTTGGTACTTGGCGTAGTACTCGCCGAAGAGCGGGGATCGCAGTTTCTTGTCGGCGGTCTTGAGGATCTCGAAGGTCTGCCAGGCGTCGGCGATGGTGGCTGCGCCTACGGAAAGCGCACTGTCTAGTAGTGCGCTGGCTTGGGGGTAGAAGTCGCTCGGGTGGGTGTCGCTTCGGTTGGGGGCAGAAGTCGGGTCGAGGCGGGTGCTGAGAGGGACCTGACCGGTGCCAGCCACGGTTCGGGTGTCCTGTCCGAGCAGACGCCGCACGAGCGACCATCGCCCTCTGGCGACTGCGGCGACGCCGGCCGCGTAGAAGAGCCACGCGCCGGGAAGCTCTTTGATGTTCAACAGGGCGACCACTCCCTCAGGGCCAAGCGGAGTGGCATACCGGCTGAGTTCATCGATCCACCAGTCGTCGGTGGAATCGTCCCCCCAGTAAGCGAGCGTGGCGATGAGAGCCGC
>JAOPWZ010000059.1 GCA_025965435.1 Aeromicrobium sp. | reverse complement strand
TCACGCGCTCGGCGCTGCAGAACGCAGCCTCGATCGCGGCACTGTTCCTCACCACCGAGGCCGTCGTCGCCGACAAGCCTGAGCCTGCTCAGGCCGGCGGAGGCGCCCCGGACATGGGTGACATGGGCGGCATGGGCTTCTAGTCACTTCGTGACCTGACAGCCGGCAGCACCAGCGAAGGCCCCCACCGCGCGAGAGCGTGGGAGGGGGCCTTCGTCATGCCCGGCCACCGGGTGTGACCCCTCTCACCGCGCGGATTTCACATGCTGAGAACCGTCAGGGCGGGGCTCTGGACCTTCCTAGCGTGGAGGGGAGCGGAACAACCCTCCGCGAGCCACCACCGGCCACGAGCCGGCGCGAAAGGAAGCACCCATGACCGACCACCAGCTCATCGAGGCGCCCAAGAAGCGCACCGGCCTGATCGCCGTCGTGGCGCTCGTCGCGATCGCCGTCGTCGCGGCCCTCGTCTTCTTCCTGACCCAGGACGGCGACGACGCCGCAGCGGCCGGCGGAACCAGCGGCAAGACCGTCCGGATCGGTGTCGTGGGGGCGAGCGATCCCTACTGGGAGACGTACAAGAAGGCCGCCGCGGACGAGGGCATCAAGGTCGACGTGGTCGACTTCACCGACTACGCGCAGCCCATCCCCGCGCTCGACGCCGGGGAGCTCGACCTGAACCAGTTCCAGCACATCGTCTACCTCGCCGACTACAACGTCTCCAACGACAAGGACCTCGCGCCGGTCGGCTCCACCGCGATCTACCCGCTGGGCCTGTACTCCAAGCAGCACGACTCGGCCGATGCCATCCCGGACGGCGGCAAGGTCGCCGTGCCCGACGACGCCAGCAACCAGTCGCGGGGACTGCTGATCCTGCAGTCGGCGGGGCTCATCACGCTCAAGGACGGCGGGACGATCTTCTCTGACCTGAACGACGTCGACAAGGATGCGTCGAAGGTCGAGGTCGAGGCCCTGCCCGCCGACATCACGGCCACGAGCCTCGACGACCTCGACGCGGCCATCATCAACAACGACTTCGTCGAGAAGGCCGGCCTGAAGTTCGGCGACGCGATCGCCCAGGACGACCCGGCCGACCCCAACGCGCTGCCGTACGTCAACATCTTCGCCGCCAAGGCCGAGGACAAGGACAACCCGACGTACCTCAAGCTGGTCGAGATCTTCCAGGACACGAAGACCGTCACGGACGGCCTGCTCGAGGTCTCGGGTGGTACCGCCGAGCTGCTCAAGACGCCCGTCGCCGATCTCGAGGCGTCGCTGGCCAAGGTCGAGAAGGACACCGCAGCAACCAAGTGAGCGGATCTGTCGTCGCGTCCCGGTCGAGGTGATCCTCTCGGCCGGGCGCGACGCTGCCGAAGGAAGGCTGGACCCATGTCACTCATCGAGCTGAAGGGCGTCTCGAAGACGTTCCCGCCGACCCGCAAGGGCGGCGAGCCCGTGCACGCCGTCCGCGACGTCGACCTGTCGATCGAGTCGGGCGAGATCGTCGGCATCGTCGGGTACTCCGGGGCGGGCAAGTCGACGCTCGTCCGGCTCGTCAACGCGCTCGAGCCGACGACGAGCGGCTCGCTGCTCGTCGACGGCACGGACCTGACGACCCTGCGTGAGCGGCAGCTGCAGAAGGTCCGGCTCGACATCGGCATGATCTTCCAGCAGTTCAACCTGTTGGGCTCGCGGACCGTCTGGGGCAACGTCGCGTACCCGCTGGAGGTCGCCAAGGTCCCCAAGGCCGAGCAGCAGCAGCGCATCTCGGACCTGCTGCACTTCGTCGGCCTTGCCGACAAGGCCCATGCGTGGCCCGAGGAGCTGTCGGGCGGGCAGAAGCAGCGCGTCGGCATCGCCCGTGCGCTCGCGACGTCACCCAAGATCCTGCTCGCGGACGAGGCGACGAGCGCGCTCGACCCCGAGACGACGGTGGACGTGCTGCGCCTGCTGAAGAAGGTCAACGCCGAGCTGGGCATCACGATCGTCGTCATCACCCACGAGATGGAGGTCGTCAAGTCGATCGCCGACCGGGTGGTCGTCATGGAGGAGGGGCGGGTCGTCGAGCACGGGGACGTGTTCGACATCTTCTCCCGCCCGGCGCACCCGGCCACGCAGCGATTCGTCGCGACCCTGGTCGACGACGTGCCGGACGCCGCGGCGCTCGAGGCGCTGCGGCGTCGGCACCCGGGCCGCCTCGTCACGCTCTCGTTCCTCGACGAGTCGGTCAGCCAGTCGGCGGTGTTCGCCGAGCTGATCCGGCGCGGCATCGAGTTCGAGCTCGTCTTCGGCGGCATCGAGGACGTCCGCGGGCGCACCTTCGGTCACCTCACGGTCGAGCTGCGCGGTGACGCCTCGGCCGTGGACGAGGCGATCGCCGCCGTCGGCGCCCTGGTCGAGACGCGGGAGGTGGCGTGATGGACCGCGTGTGGGAGCTCCGCTCGGAGTTCGCCGAGGGCCTCTGGGCCACGCTGTGGCTCGCGGGGGCGGGCCTGGTGATCGGCGGGCTGCTCGGCCTGATCATCGGCACCGGCCTGTACGTCTCCCGTCAGCGGGGGATCGTCCCGAGCCGGCCCGTCAGCGTCGTGCTCAACGTCCTGGTCAACTTCATGCGACCGATCCCGTTCATCCTGCTCGCGATCGCCCTGCAGCCGATCTCGCGGTACTTCGGGATCTCGGGCATCGGCAACGGGCACGCCCTGGTCGCGATCGTGTTCGCCTCGGCCTTCGGGATCTCGCGCATCGTGGAGCAGAACCTGGTCGCGGTGGACCCCGGCGTGCTCGAGGCGGCCCGCGCGATGGGCGCGAGCCGCTGGCGGGTGATCTGGAGCGTGCTGCTGCCGGAGGCCCTGGGCCCGTTGATCCTCGGGTTCACGTACGCCCTCGTCGCGATCGTCGACATGACCGCGATCGTGGGTGTCGTCGGCGCCGACAGCCTCGGCAAGGTCGCGCTGACGTACGGCCTCAAGCAGTTCGACTGGACCGTCACAGCGGTCGCGATCCTGCTCGTCATCCTGATCGTGCAGATCGGCCAGTTCGCCGGCAATGCCGCCGCCCGCAAGGTCATGCGGCGCTGACCGGACGGGGCCGCGCGACACCGGGCACACTGGGGCGGTGCCTGGTGTCGTCGGACTGCTGCTCGCGGCGGGCTCCGGCGAGCGGTTCGGGGGTCCCAAGGCGCTGGCCGAGACCGACGGCGAGGCCTGGGTGGTCCGGTCGGTGCGCGTGCTGCGCGAGGGCGGATGCGATCCGGTCGTCGTGGTCGTCGGCGCCGCGCGCGACGCGGTGGTCGAGCTGCTCGACGACCGCGCGGTGGTCGTCGAGGCCGTCGCGTGGGCCAGCGGCATGGGAGCGTCGCTGGGCGCGGGGCTGACGGCCGTCGCGGACCTGGACGTCGACGCCGCGATGGTGCACCTCGTGGACCTGCCCGACGTCGGCCCGGACGTCGTGCGCCGCCTCGTACGGGTGGCTGCGCCGGCGAGCCTCGCGCGGGCCGACTACGGGAATGGGCCCGGCCATCCGGTGCTCATCGGGCGCGCCCACTGGGCCGGGGCGGCCGCCGCGGCGACCGCCGACCGGGGAGCCCGCGACTACCTGGTCCGGCACGAGGTGACGCTGGTCGGGTGCTCGGACCTGGCCGCGGGCCGCGACGTCGACGACCGTCCGGCCGCGCCCGGACGGTGACCAGCCGCCCCCGAGTGGTGCGTCCTGGACCGACACGCCGTCTCATTCGTCCACCACGCACCACTCGCGGGGACGGGGCGGGGCGGGCGGGCGGGGTCAGAGCTGGGTGCGGACGTCCAGCAGCTCGGGGAAGAACGTCAGGTCGAGGGCCTTCTGCAGGAAGTGGACGCCCGACGACCCGCCCGTGCCCCGTTTGAAGCCGATGATCCGCTCGACGGTCTTGAGGTGCCGGAAGCGCCACAGCTGGAAGCTCTCCTCGACGTCGACGAGCTCCTCGCACATCTCGTACGCGTCCCAGTGCGTCGCCGGGTCCGCGTAGATCCGGCGCAGCGCCTCGGTCACGCCGGGATGGGCCGCGTACGGCTGGGAGACGTCCCGCTCGAGGACGTCGGCCGGAAGGTCGTGGCCACGTCGGGCCAGGTACCGCAGGAAGGCGTCGTACAGGCTCGGCGCCTCCAGGTCGGCGAGCAGGGCGTCGTGCAGGGCCCGGTCGTGGGCGAAGACGGCGATCATCTGCGGGTTCTTGTTGCCGAGCAGGAACTCCACGGTGCGGTACTGGGGCGACTGGAAGCCCGACGCCTTGCCGAGCACGTCGCGGAACTGGACGTACTCGACCGGGGTCAGGGTCTCCAGCACCGACCACTGCTCGAACATCTGGCGCTGGATCGCCTTGACCCGGGCCAGCCGCTTGAGCGCGGGCGGGAGGTCGTCGTGCGTGACGAGGTCGATCGCGGACCGCAGCTCGTGGATGAGCTGCTTGAGCCACAGCTCGGTGACCTGGTGCTGGACGATGAACAGCATCTCGTCGTGGTGGTCGGAGATCGGCTGCTGCGCCGCGAGCAACGTCGGCAGCTGCAGGTAGCCGGCATAGGTCAGCTCGTCGCGCAGATCCGTCGCGACCCCGTCCTCGATGGGCCGCACGACACGTTCGCTCATGAGTGCACGGTATGCCCGATCGGCTCGTGGCAGGGTAGGGGCATGGCGCTCATCGAGGCTCGGTCGCTCGGCAAGTCCTTCGGTGCGCAGCGAGCCGTCGACGACCTGTCGTTCGCCGTCCACCCGGGCAGCGTCACGGGGTTCCTCGGGCCCAACGGCTCGGGCAAGTCCACGACGATGCGTCTCATGCTGGGCCTGGACCGCGGCGACGGCGTCACGACCTTCGACGGCGTGACCTTCGCTGAGCTCGACCACCCCATGCGCCACGTCGGGACGCTGCTGGAGGCCAAGCCGTTCCACCCGACGCGCACCGCCCGCAACCACCTGCTGATGCTGGCGGCGCCCAGCGGCATCGGGGCGCGCCGGGTCGACGAGGTCATCGAGATGGTCGGCCTCACGGGAGTCGCCCGCGGCAAGCCCGGCAAGTTCAGCCTCGGCATGGGGCAGCGGCTCGGCATCGCGGCGGCCCTGCTGGGCGATCCTCACACCCTGATCCTCGACGAGCCGAGCAACGGCCTCGACCCGCAGGGGATCACGTGGCTGCGCAACCTGCTCAAGTTCCTCGCGTCGCAGGGGCGGTCGGTGTTCGTGTCCAGCCACCTCCTGCAGGAGATGGCAGTGCTGGCCGACGAGCTCGTCGTCATCGGCCGCGGCCGGATGCTGGCCAACGGGCCCGTGCAGGAGTTCCTCTCGCACAGCGGCCTCGGGGCCGTGACGGTGCGGACACCCGACGCCGGCCTGCTGGGTCCGGCCCTCGAGGCGCTCGGGGCCTCGGTCGGACACGACGGCGACGCGCTGGTCGTCCGCGGTGCGACGGCCGAGCAGATCGGCGACGCCGCACACGCCGCAGGGGCCCGCATCCACCAGCTCACGACCCGTCAGGCCACGCTCGAGGAGGCGTTCCTCGAGGCGACCGGGATGTCCGAGGAGTTCCGCGGCACCCAGGGGGGCGAGCAGCCATGATCGACGCCCTGCGCTACGAGTACGTGCGGCTGCGCACGATCCGCTCGACGTACTGGCTCATCGCGATCGCCCTGCTCCTCCAGCTGGTCTTCGCAGCGCTGATCGCCTGGTCGCTGGGGCGCTCGGCGACGTTCGGCGGTGGTGAGGAGACGTTCGAGATCCTGGCGACGATCGGCGGCTCGACGGGCGCCCCGCTCCTCGTGGCCTACGTCGTCGGGCTGCTGGGCGTGTTCTCGACGGGTCACGAGTACCGCCACGGCATGATCCGGGCGACCCTCACGGCCATCCCGAACCGCACCGTCGTGTTCGTGGCCAAGGTGGTCTCGACCGCCGTGATCTCGGCCGTGACGGCGTTCCTGTGCGTCCTGATCGGGTTGCTGTGCATCATCGCCTTCGGCCTGGACCTGCCGAGCGCGTCGGGCTTCGCGGAGGTCACCGGCGGCATCGTGATCTACACCGTGCTGTTCGCGCTCTCGGGGCTCGCCTACGCCGCCATCACGCGCAACCAGACGGCCGCCGTCGCGCTGCTGATGCTGGTGCCGAGCCTGCTGGAGTTCATCGTGCAGAGCATCGTCGTCATCATCAAGACGAACTCCGACGATCCGCGAGGCGCGGGCGGCATCACGGTGATCCTCAAGTACCTGCCGTACGACGCCGGCAGCCAGATGTACGTGCAGTCGTCGATCGACGGCTTCGTGCAACGTGCCCTCGGGGCCGAGCCGTTCGGGCCGGTCGGCGGCGGGATCGTCATGGGCGTCTTCGTGGCGGCGCTGCTCGCCGGGGCGTACGCCCTGTTCCTGCGCCGCGACGCCTGAGGGGCGGCCCCGGCGGGTCCGCTGCCCGGCCGGGGGCGCCCGGACGACATGATGCGGGGGTGGATCCCGCTTCGTTGACCGCCGCCCACCGCGTCCGCCTGCGCTCGACGGGAGCCGACGCGCCGGCGCTGGACGAGCCGGTGTGGACGCTGGTCGCCGACGGCCTGCCCGACTGGTGGCACGAGCTCGGCAATGCCCTGTACCTGGCCGACCGGGCCTGGCTGCCGGACCACGTCCTGGCAAGCCTCGGGATCTTTCCCGTCAAGGATGTGCTGATCGTCGTCGGGTCACCGATGGAGTGGCTGTCGTCGCTGCTGGTCGGGGGCGACTCCGCCACGATCTTCCTGGGCCGGGACTGCGTGCTGACGGCGGGCGAGCTGTACTGCGGCGCGGACTCGTCCATCGTGCTGCACGGGCCGGTCGTGGCCACGCGCAGCGCCATCCTCGACGCCCGCAACGGGGGCAGCATCGTCGCGGCTCCCGACCAGCTGTGGGCGGCGGACGTCTACATCGCCACCGACGACATGCACCGCCTGGAGGATCGTGCGACGGGGGAGCGCATCAATCCCTACGGCGCCGACATCCGCATCGGCCCGCACGTGTGGCTCGGCCGCGACGCCGTGCTCACCGGGCACGTGGAGATCGGTGAAGGTGCTGTCGTCGGCATGCGCAGCCTGGTACGCGGGCAGAAGGTGCCGGCCTTCACCGTGGCGGCGGGTTCGCCGGCCCGGATCGTCCGGGAGGGCGTCACCTGGAGCCACGCCGACGAGCCGTGACGCGCGTCACACCGCGACGTACACTTCGCACATGGCCGGTCCTCACGAGCTCGCGATGCCGCCGGGCGCTGATCCGGCGTCGCTGTCGCGCTACCTCAACGTGGCGCACGATGCGTTCGTCACGACGGGCTCGGCCGATCCGGCGCTGCGGCGGCTCGTGCGGGAGTCGTGGCAGCGCAGCGTCGAGGGCGGGCTCGACCCCGAGCAGGCCCTGGCCCGCATCCGGCTCGACGAGCACTCGCTGGCTGCCATCCGCGACGCGCACCCGCTCGCGGCAGGGATGCCGGTCATCCGCCGGCTGCTGGTCGAGAGCGCGGCCGACGCGGGCCTGCTGGTCGCCGTCAGCGATGCGGCCGGCCAGCTCTTGTGGGTCGAGGGCGATGCCGCGCTGCGGTCGCTGGCCGAGGGCATGCACTTCGTGCCTGGGGCCGACTGGAGCGAGACGAGTGCCGGCACCAACGCGCCGGGCACGGCGCTGGCGCTGGACCGTCCCGTGCAGATCTTCGGGGCCGAGCACCTGGCGCGGCAGGTCACCCCGTGGAGCTGTTCGGCGGCGCCCATCCACGATCCCGACACCGGGGCGATCCTGGGCGTCCTCGACCTCACCGGCGGCGACGACGTGGTCACCCCGCAGAGCCTCACGCTCGTCCGGGCGACGGTCGCCGCGGTCGAGGCCGAGCTGAGGATCGTCCGGCTCAGCCCCGCGGCGCACCCGCCGATCAGCAGCGGGTGGTCGGCGCCGACCCTCGAGGTGCTCGGCGGGCACGGCGCGACCCTGCGGCATGGTGCGACCACCACCCGCCTGAGCCTTCGGCACAGCGAGATCGTCCTGCTCCTGAGTGAGTCCGGCGACGGCATGACGACCTCCGAGCTGGGCGTCGCGCTCAGCGACGACGAGCAGGCCCCCGTCACGGTGCGGGCCGAGCTGTCCCGGCTGCGGACGGTGCTGGGTCCCATCGATCTGGCCTCGCGGCCCTACCGGCTCAGGGGTGCCGTCGACACCGACGTGGCGCGGGTGCGGGACGACCTGGCCGCCGGTCGGCTGCGGCGGGCGGTCGCCCGCTACCGCGGTCCCGTCCTGCCGGCGTCGACCGCGCCGGCCGTCGAGCGGCTCCGCGACGAGCTGCACATGTACGTGCGGTCGTGCCTGCTCGCGTCGGACGACGCCGACGCCCTGCTGTCGTTCGCAGACACGGCCCACGGCCGCGACGACTTCGAGGTGTGGGAGCGGACGCTGTCGATCCTGCCCTTCAGCTCGCCGCGATACGCCCAGGTCATGGGGCACATGGCCAAGCTCGACGACGAGCTTGGGTAAACCAAGCGAGCGCAGCGAGCGACCGGCCGAGGGGCGCAACATTCCTGCAACCCGGCTGTGACTAGCGTCACAGGAACCCTCGAACCGCAAGGAGTTCCCATGACTGTGTACGCCCAGCCCGGCACCGATGGAAGCCTGGTGACCTACAGGCCCCGATACGACCACTGGATCGGTGGCGAGTACGTCGCCCCGGTCAAGGGTCAGTACTTCGAGAACCCGTCGCCCGTCAACGGCAAGGTCTTCTGCGAGGTCGCCCGCGGCACGGCCGAGGACATCGAGGCCGCCCTGGACGCCGCGCACGCGGCCGCTCCCGCGTGGGGCAAGACCTCCGTGGCCGAACGCGGCAACATCCTCAACCAGATCGCCGACCGCATCGAGCAGAACCTGGAGATGCTCGCGGTGGGGGAGACCTGGGAGAACGGCAAGCCGATCCGTGAGTGCATGGCCGCCGACCTGCCGCTCGTCGTCGACCACTTCCGCTACTTCGCCGGTGCCATCCGAGCCCAGGAGGGGGCGTTGTCACAGCTCGACGAGCAGACCGTGGCCTACCACTTCCACGAGCCGCTGGGCGTCGTCGGCCAGATCATCCCGTGGAACTTCCCGCTGCTCATGGCGACCTGGAAGCTCGCGCCTGCCCTCGCGGCCGGCAACGCCGTCGTGCTCAAGCCGGCCGAGCAGACGCCGGCCTCGATCATGCTCCTCATCGAGCTGATCGGCGACCTGCTGCCCGCCGGCGTGGTCAACATCGTCAACGGCTTCGGTGTGGAGGCCGGCGCGCCGCTGGCGTCGAGCTCGCGGATCCGCAAGATCGCGTTCACGGGGGAGACCACGACGGGACGCCTGATCGCCCAGTACGCGAGCCAGAACCTCATCGCCGCGACGCTCGAGCTCGGTGGCAAGAGCCCGAACATCTTCTTCGAGGACGTCGCGATGAAGGACGACGCGTTCTACGACAAGGCGCTCGAGGGCTTCGCGATGTTCGCGCTCAACCAGGGCGAGGTCTGCACCTGCCCCAGCCGAGGCCTGATCCAGAACTCGATCCTCGAGCAGTTCCTGCCCGACGCGACACAGCGCGTCAAGGCGATCGTCCAGGCCAACCCGCTCGACACCGACACCATGCTCGGCGCCCAGGCGAGCAACGACCAGCTCGAGAAGATCCTGTCCTACTTCGAGATCGGGGTGCAGGAGGGCGCCAAGGTCATCACCGGCGGCGAGCGCGTCGACCTCGGTGGCGACCTGTCGGGCGGCTACTACGTCGCACCGACGATCTTCCAGGGACACAACAAGATGCGGATCTTCCAGGAGGAGATCTTCGGCCCGGTCATCTCGGTCACTGGCTTCGACGACTACGCCGACGCGATCGACATCGCCAACGACACCTTGTACGGGCTGGGTGCAGGGGTCTGGTCGCGCGACGGGAACACCGCGTACAAGGCCGGCCGCGACATCCAGGCCGGTCGGGTGTGGACCAACTGCTACCACCAGTACCCCGCGCACGCCGCGTTCGGCGGCTACAAGTCCTCGGGCATCGGGCGGGAGAACCACAAGATGATGCTCGATCACTACCAGCAGACCAAGAACCTGCTGGTCTCGTACGACGAGAACAAGCTGGGGTTCTTCTGATGGAGGGTGACGGTCGGTGACGGTCGCCAGGGTAGGTCTGGCGCCGGAGGCTGCGGAGCTTCTCCGCAGCCTCCGGGCGTCCCACGCCCAGCCCCTGATGTTCCACCAGTCCGGCGGGTGCTGCGACGGCTCCGCGCCGATGTGCTTCACGCAGGGCACCTTCCTGACCGGGCACCAGGACGTCCATCTGGGCGACCTGGACTACGGCGGACCCGAGCCGGCACCCGTGTGGATCTCGCGGGAGCAGTTCGCGTACTGGTCGCACACCCACATCACGATCGACGTCGTGCCGGGCCGCGGTGCGGGATTCTCCATCGAGGGCCCGTCCGGCTTCCGTTTCATCATCCGGTCGCGCATCTTCACCGAGGAGGAGACGGCGGCGCTGGCGACCGAACCGGCGCTGTAGGCGCCGGTTCGGCGGTGCCGCTCAGCGGTTGAGCGTCAGCATCTCCGAACGAGCCGGGAACAGCGCGGTCAGCGCGATGTCGACGCCGTTGGACTTCAGCAGGCCCGCGAAGCGACGCAGGGCCGAGGCGTCGTCCGTCGTGGACCGGGCCAGCAGGACGGAGTCCGAGCGGGTCCCGAGCGCCACCTTGTTGGCGTCCGAGGTCAGGTGTGTCGTGTCGATGACGACGATCTCGCTGGCCCAGGACTCGCGCTTGCGGTCGGTGGGCCAGCCGCGGCTGATCTTGCCCTCGTTGATGGCCCCGGCATCGACGAAACGTGCCGAGCGACCGCGTCGCGAGAGGGCGTCGACGAGCTCCTGCCCCGCGGTGATCGCGCGTCCGGGCTCGTCCTCGGCATCGACCATGACGAGGAACGAGTCCTCGCTGCCGATGTCGGTGGGGATCTTGAGCATGAAGGCCGCGATGTCCCAGGTGTCGGCGCGGTTCGTGTCCCTCGTGCCGTCGAGCACGATCTGGTCGCCGAGCGCGTGGAGACCGTCGACGCTGCCGATGTCGGAGTTGTCATCCTTCTTCAGCAGGACGACCGGGATGCTGGCCAGCAGCCCGAGGAGGAGGCCGGCGAGCCCGAGGAGGCCCGGGCCGGGCGTCGACGGGCTGTCGGGGATCTCGGCGCTGCCGACGACCTGACCGGGGTCGAGGTCCATGATGCCGACCTGCGCCAGCCGTGCGCCGAGCGCGTCCGCCTGGACGGCGAGCGCGCGCTGGCGCAGCGAGCCGCCGTTCTCGGGCAGGTCGGCGCTGGCCTGGACCGCACCGATCTTCTCCTCGGCCGACGCCACGACGCGCTCGACATCGGCGGCGGCATCGGCACGGCGGGTCGCGAGGTAGGCCTCGGCAACGGCCTCGGCGCCGGCAGCCGCCTCCTTGGCGGAGTGGCCGGTGAACCGGATCTCCAGCAGGAAGGAGTCATCCGGCGACCCGACCTCGGTCGCGTCGCGGACGTCCTCGGCCGACAGGTCGTGGTCGGAGTCGAGGGACTTGGCCGCGGCTGCGGCGACCTGCGGCGAGGTGGCGACCCCGGCCTCCGTCGGCATGCTGACCGATCGCTCGACGTCGGCGGACGACCCGGCCGGGTCGAGGCTCATCGGGTTGACCGACACCGTCGACGTGGCCTCGTACCGCGAGGGCACCGCGAACGAGCACAGCACGCCGAGAACCAGCCCGACGATCATCATGGCCACGACGACGGACCACCGCCGCCTGAGCGAGGCGACGATGTCGGAGAGAAGTGGCTGCCGGGTAGTAACCATCGAAGTGTCCTTGTGCGTCACAAGGTCTCGGGGTCGGGACCTCTACCGGTGTGGAGCGCTGGGCCAGAAAGTTATGACGGGGCACGCCATTTTTTTCTGGTTGAGGGGTAAATCACAGTTGCACGCTGGAGTGTACGCCGGGGCGGGAACGACGGCAAAAAACAATGTGCCCCGCGGGATGGCAGCCCGCATTCGGGGGTCGATCGCCGATTTGGCACCAGCGACGGCACATTTATTTATTCTCTCTGCCGTTTCAGCAAAAAGTTGGATCAGCGATTCGCTGGCGCTGGTCCCGGGTACGTGGGAGGCTGCCAGTGATCGTCACCATCGATCAGGTCGTCAGAGTCTCCACAGGGGCTCGATCAAGAACAAAATATCCAGGGGATTCACATGCAACACGTTGACGCCGTCGACGTGTCTGGTGCGGAGCTAGACGTCGCTGATCTTGACGACGGGTCGCTCCTTTCCATGGCACGGTCGGGCCACCAGGAGGCTTACGCCGCCTTGTTCGCGCGGTACAGCTACGCCGCGCACCGCCTCGCCAGGCATCTGGGCCAGAAGGAGGACTCCGACGACGTCGTCTCGGAGGCCTTCGCGCAGGTCCTCGATCTGCTCGGCCGGGGAAAGGGCCCGGACCGGGCCTTCCGCGCCTATCTGTTCACGACGGTGCGCAACGAGTGCGCACGCCGGGCCAAGGCTCGCAAGCGCGTCATCCCGACCGACGACATCGCGCAGATCGACAAGCCCGTCGCGTTCGGCGACGGCCAGATGGACGCCTTCGAGCGGTCGGCCGTCCGTGCCGCGTACGAGTCCCTGCCGCAGCGGTGGCAGAAGGTGCTGTGGGCCCTCGACGTCGAAGGCCGCAAGCCCCACGAGCTCGCCGACATCCTCGACATGTCGCCCAACAGCGTGTCGGCCCTGGTGTACCGGGCCCGTGCGGGGCTGCGGGAGGCCTACCTCCAGCAGCACATCAAGGACGAGCGCCCGGACGACAGCCACACCTGTCTTCAGCACCGGGCCAAGATGTCGGCCTTCGTGCGGCGCACTGCGTCCGCCCGCGACCAGGAGCGGATCTTCGCGCACCTGGAGTCGTGCAGCGAGTGCATGGCGATCTACCTGGACCTGCAGGAGGTCAACCGCGAGGTCGGCTCGATCGTCGCCCCGGCGGCGGTCGCCGTCGCCGCGGCAGGTATCTCGATGGCGCCGGTGCTGTCGCACCTCGCCCTCCTGGTCCTTCCCTGATCGAGTCGTTTCGGGCGTGCCGCGATCGTGACCGCTGCGGGGCCGGCGACGGTCGAGACCCGCGGGGGCGACCGGTGTTCGCCTGTTGTTGGGGAGCGTGTGGGGGAAAGTTCGCCGAACGCCGTCAGGGTCGGGTTCCTCGGTGCTCTCCATCGGTGAGACTGAGCGAAGGCATGGACCCCAATGACTGATGATCGACCCGCGTTTGACGTCGGCTACTCCAGCGGAGTGTTCGACATGTTCCACGTCGGACACCTGAACCTGCTGCGACGCGCCCGCAACTACTGCCGTCACCTGGTCGTCGGGGTGGCCAGCGACGAGTACGTCGAGAACCTCAAGGGCCGCCCGCCGGTCGTGCCGTGCGACGAACGCATCGACATCGTGTCGGCGCTCGGCATCGTCGACGAGGTCATCATCGACCGATCCGAGGACAAGCTCGCGATCTGGCAGCAGCGCCCGTTCGACGCGATCTTCAAGGGCAGCGACTGGCAGGGCACGCCCAAGGGCTACCGGCTCGAGCGGACGATGGCCGGCGTCGGGGTCGAGGTCGTGTACTTCCCATACACCCAGCACACGTCGAGCTCGATGCTGCGGACGTTCCTCCTCGAAGGGGGAGCGACCGAATGATCGCGGCAGAGCCCATCTCGAACCGGTCGGTCCGTCGTACGGTGCCGGCACTTCTCCCCGGCGAGGGGATCTGACATGGTCGCGGCGAACATCAGCACCCCTCTGAGGGGGCTCGACACCGACGTGCGGCCGGGAGCCCGGCGCATCCCGTGGTCGAAGCGCGTCACCAGTGCCGCGCTGCGGCAGGGTGTCATCGGCTACGCCGCGGCGCTCGCAGCGCCGTGGTACCTCGCCGCGGAGTACTTCCGGCTGCCGCAGGAGTGGACGGCCGGGGTCGTGGCGCTGGTCGGCATCTGGCTGGCCTACAGCTTCGCCGCCCTGCCTGCCTTCGAGCGGGCGCGGTCGTTCAAGCCCGCGATCCGGCTCGTCGAGGTGGTCGGCGTCGGCACCTTCATGCTCGTGATCGCCGGCGCCGACAACTCCGGCACCGTGCGCCAGGCGATGGTGGCGACACTTGCGGGTCCGGCCGTGATCTCGATGTCGGCCGTCGTCCACCGCCACGTGCTGCGGCGCAAGCCGACGATCCTCGTGGGCCAGGTCGAGTCGGTGAAGCGGCTGCAGAAGCGCTGGGCGACCCGCAAGGACGTCAATGTCGTCGCGACGTGCTTCTGGCGCTCGCCGCACGAGCTCACACCGGTGGGCGCGGTCTCCGACCAGGGCTTCCACGAGGTCGTGCGGGAGGTGCTGGCGACCGTCTCGGAGCGTCACGCGACCTCCGTCGTGATCGCGAGCGGCCGCGCGTTCACCAATCCGGCTCTCCGGCACCTGGCGTGGGCTCTGCAGCGGGCCGAGGTCGAGTGCCTGGTCATCGCCGACATGAGTGATCACGTCGAGTACCTCAGCCCGCGCCGCGTCGGCGACCAGATCGCGCTGTCGCTGCGTGCCCCGAACGACCACCTGATGTCGCTGGTGGCCAAGTCGATCCTCGACCGGGTGGCGGCAGCCATGGCGCTGCTGCTGCTCTCGCCCGTGCTGATCGCGATCGCGCTCACGATCCGGGCGACGTCGAACGGTCCGGCGGTGTTCCGTCAGGAGCGGTCAGGCCGTGACGGCCGTCCCTTCACGATGTACAAGTTCCGGACGATGGTGGTCGACGCCGAAGAACGCATGGCGGCGCTGCGCCACCAGAACGAGGGCGCCGGGCCACTGTTCAAGCTCACCAACGACCCGCGCATCACCCCGTTCGGTCGTGGACTGCGGCGCACCTCGCTCGACGAGCTGCCCCAGCTGTTCAACGTCCTGAAGGGCGACATGTCACTCGTCGGACCTCGGCCGGCCCTGCCGGCGGAGACCTCGCAGTACAGCGAGTGGGTCTGGCGCCGGCTGCACGTCAAGCCGGGCCTCACCGGGCTCTGGCAGGTCAGCGGACGGTCGAGGCTCTCGTGGGAGGACTCGATCCGGATCGACCTGCAGTACGTCAACAACTGGAACCTGCGGCTCGATCTAGCGATCCTGGCACGGACGGTTCGAGCGGTCATGTCGCGAGACGGGGCGCACTGACGCGTCCACGACACCGGCCGTAACTCGTTGTTACACTTTACGAGTCCTCGGCCGTGTCGTCGCCGGGATGCCCCCACCGAACGGGAGATCGCATGAACGACCTCGGATACGCCCTCAAGGTCTTCAGGCAGATCGGTCTGCTCAGACCGGTCCTGCCGCACCGCCTGGTGGGAGCCGGGGTGCAGCTGGTCAAGTGGGGACCGGGGCTGCCGTCCGGCGTCAACGCCGCGGCCAAGCGCTTCCCCCGGCAGACGGCCATCATCGACGACGCCGGCGAGATCACCTGGTCGGAGCTCGCAGGTCAGATCAACCAGATGACCCAGGCGCTGAAGGACCGGGGCGTCCAGCCGGGCGACTCGATCGCGGTGCTGTCGCGCAACCACCGGTACATGATCGTCGCGCTCGTGGCGATCATGCAGGTGGGCGGCCGGGTGCTCCTGCTCAACACCATGGCGAGCCGCTCGCAGCTCGGTGACCTCGCCGGACGCGAGGACGCCTCCCTCGTGATCGTCGACCAGGAGTTCCTCGACGTGGCGCAGGACGTCGACCGGTCGCTGCTCGTGCTCGGCTGGGCCGACGAGGACGCGCCGGACGACCTGCCGACCGTGGCCGGGCTGACGGCCGACCAGCCGACCAAGGGTCATCCCAAGCCCGAGCGGCACGGGCAGATCATCATCTTCACCTCCGGCACGAGCGGGCTGCCCAAGGGAGCGCGGCGCGAGGAGCCCAAGGACCTCATGCCGTTGGTGGCGTTCTTCGGCGCGATTCCCTACCGGGGCAACTCGACCGTCGTCCTGGCTGCGCCGCTGTTCCACTCCTGGGGCCTGATCAACTTCGCCTTCGGGCTGTCCACCGCGCCGACGTACGTCCTGCGGCGCAAGTTCGACCCGGCCCAGGTGCTCCGCGACATCCAGGACCACCGAGCCGAGGTGCTCGTCGTGGTCCCGCTCATGATGCAGCGGCTGATCGACGCCGACCCGGCGGTCGTCGAGCGGACGGACGTCTCGTCGCTGCGCATCACGGCCAGCAGCGGCTCGGCCCTGGCCGGAGACCTCGCCAACCGGTTCATGGACCTGTTCACCGACTCGGTCTACAACTTCTACGGGGCGACGGAGACCGGCTGGGTCACGATCGCCGGTCCCAAGGACCTGCGCGAGGCACCCGGCACCGCCGGCACCCCGCCGTTTCGCACCACGGTCAAGATCCTCGATCCGGACGGGCGTGAGGTGCCGCAGGGCGAGACGGGGGTCATCCACGTCGGCAACGACATGCCCTTCGGCGGCTACACCGACGGCAACACCAAGTCGTTCGCCGACGGTCTCATGCACACCGGCGACGTCGGGTACTTCGACGAGAACGGTCGCCTGTTCGTGTCGGGCCGTGATGACGACATGGTCATCTCCGGCGGCGAGAACGTCTTCCCGAGGGAGCTCGAGGACGCGCTGATCGAGCATGCCGACGTGTCCGACGTCGTCGTGAGGGGCATCCCGGACGAGAAGTTCGGCCAGGTGCTGGCGGCGTATGTCGTGCTCAAGCCGGGCGCGTCGGCGACCGAGGACGACCTGACGGCCTACGCCAAGCAGCATGTCGCGCGGTTTGCCGTGCCGCGCCGCCTCATGATCCTCGACGAGCTGCCCCGCAACCCGACCGGCAAGGTCATGAAGCGCAACCTCCCCGACTTCGACTGACGCGGCGCCGGTCGGAACGCCGTGCGCGGCCTGCCCTGCGGCGACGGGCTGCTGTGGCAGGCTTTGCCGCGTGGACATCGCGTACGACCCTCACCCTGACGGGGAGCCGGATCCGGGCGAGGTCGTGTGGACCTGGGTCCCCTACGAGGACGACCCGTCCCAGGGCAAGGACCGTCCGGTGCTGCTGATCGCCCGCGTGGGAGCCGCGCTGGTCGCGCTGGTGATGACGTCGAAGGACCATGACCGCGACGAGGAGCAGGAGAACCGCGACGGACGCTTCTGGTTCGACGTCGGCACGGGGGCGTGGGACTCCAAGGGGCGCCCCAGCGAGGTCCGGCTCGACCGCTTCCTGCGCGTCGACCCGGACGACGTCCGCCGTGAGGGCGCCGTGCTGGACGAGCCGCGCTTCGCCGCGGTGGTCGAGGCGCTGGCGCCGCACCTGCCCTCTGCGCCGGGCTCCTCGTGAGCGAGGACCACGCCCCTCGGCCCATCGGCCGGGTCGATGCGTTCCAGCGCAAGCACCGGTTCGTCGGCATGCCGATCGCCATCATCTACAAGTACTTCGACGACCAGGGCGCCTATCTCTCGGCGATCATCACGTACTACGCGTTCATCGCGATCTTCCCGCTGCTGCTGCTCAGCACCTCCATCCTCGGCTTCGTCCTGCAGGACAATCCCGACCTGCGTGACGAGCTGCTCGACTCGGCGCTCAGCCAGTTCCCGATCATCGGCGACCAGCTCGGCCGGCCGGAGGGCCTGCAGGGCAGCACCGCCGCCATCGTCGTCGGCGCGCTCACCGCCACCTACGGCTCGATGGGCCTGGGGCAGGCACTGCAGAATGCGGCCAACATCGCCTGGTCGGTGCCGCGCAACAGCAGGGCCAACCCGTTCCTCCTGCGGCTGCGGAGCGTGGCGTTCCTGCTGGTGGGCGGGCTGGGGATCCTGGCCCTCGCCATCACCACCTCGGTGCTGTCCAACACCGATGCCATCGGCACCGAGCTGGAGCCGACACTGCAGCGACTCGTCCAGCTGCTCAGCTTCCTGCTGACGTTCACGATCTTCGCGGCGGTGTTCCGGCTCATCAGCCTGGGTCGTGCGGGGATCCGGGCGGTCCTGCCGGGGGCGTTCGTCACGGCGGTGCTGTGGCAGGTGCTGCAGTACATCGGCAACACCTACGTCCGCGAGGTCATCGGCAAGGCCGACGACCAGGTCAACCAGACGTTCGCCCTGGTGCTCGGCCTGCTGGCGTTCATCTACATCGCGGCGATCATGGTGGTGCTGGGTCTGGAGGTCAACGTCGTCCTCCGTCGGCGCCTGTACCCACGGGCCCTGTTGACCCCGTTCACCGACAACGTGATCCTCACGGCGGCCGACCAGAAGGCCTATTCGGCCTACGCCAAGTCGCAGCGCCACAAGGGCTTCCAGTCCGTCGAGGTGACCTTCGACGACCGCTCGCACCTCGAGCCGGAGGAGCACGATCCGGCCTCGAAGGAATCCTCCTCCTGAGATGCGCTGACACGGGGTGGGTGCCGACCACTACGCTGGCCGGGACGACGTCTGTCGTCCAGCTGAGATGTGAAGGTGGCACCATCATGCCCACGGGCAAAGTGAAGTGGTACGACGCGGACAAGGGCTTCGGCTTCCTGAGTCGTGACGAGGGCGAGGACGTCTACGTGCGTGCCGATGCGCTGCCCGAGGGTGTCACGACGCTCAAGGCGGGGGCACGGGTCGAGTTCGGCATCGTCCAGGGTGGCCGCGGCGACCAGGCGTTGCAGGTGCGCCTGCTCGACCCCGTCACGTCGGTGGCCCGCTCGCAGTCGCACGCGCGGCGCAAGGACCCCGAGGCGATGGCCGTCATCGTCGAGGACCTGATCCGCATGCTCGACACGGTGGGCGAGGGGTACCGCCACGGACGGCACCCCGACGCCAAGAAGGCCAAGCCGATCGCCCAGGTGCTTCGCGCCGTCGCGACCGAGCTCGAGCTCTAGCCCGCGCGTGACGCCGCGGCATCCCGCGTGAGCGGGGTCCTCCAGGGATTCGGGGTCATCGGGATCCTCATCGCGCTGGGTCTGCTGCTGGCCCATGTCGGGGTGCTGGGCGAGGACAGCCAGCGAGCGCTGTCCCGCATCGTCTACTTCGTCGCGACCCCGGCGCTGCTGATCGACCTGTTGTCACAGACCGACGTCTCCGAGGTGCTGGGAGCCGGCTTCGCGATCGCCGCCCTCAGTGTCCTCGCCGTGGTCGTCGTCTACGTGCCGCTGGCCAAGCGTCGGCGACGGTCGGCCTCGCACATCACGGTGGGGGCGCTGTCCGCGTCGTACGCCAACGGCGGCCACCTCGGCCTGCCGATCGCCGTGTACGTGCTCGGCAACGCGGCGTTCGCCCTGCCCATCATGGTGCTCCAGCTCATCGTCTACGCCCCCTTGGCCCTGTCGGTGCTGGAGCTCGACGCCTCGGGGCGGCGACCGACCCTCCTCGGGCTGGTCGGAGCGGGGGCGCGCAACCCGGTCACGATCGCGGCCGGACTGGGGGTCGCGCTGTCCCTGGTGGGCGCCGATCTGCCGGACGTCGTCGCCGACCCGATCTCGTTGCTCGGTGGGATGGCCGTGCCGGGCGCGCTGCTCGCCTTCGGCATCTCGTTGCGGCTCGGAGGACGGATCGGCTCCGGTCAGCGGGCGGAGGTCGCGTGGATCGCGGTCCTCAAGCTCGTGTGGCAGCCGGCGGTGGCGTACGTCCTGGCCCGGTTCGCGTTCGGCCTGGACGAGCACGAGGTCTTCGGCGTCACCGTGATGGCGGCGCTCCCGACTGCGCAGAACGTCTTCGTGTACGCCTCGCTGTTCGGCCGCTCTGAGCTACTCGCCCGGGACTGCACCGCGGTCACGACGGTACTGTCCGTGCCCGTCCTGATCGGGCTGGCGGCCGTGCTGGCCTGATCGGGGCTCGGCGCCGCGCGCCTGGTTGAGCACGAACACGAGCCACACGATCAGGACCGCCCCCATCACGAGCAGGCCCACCCGAGGTGTCGCATCGAGGGTGAACAGGCCGATGCCGATCAGGCCGCCGATGACCCAACCGAGCTGCAGCAAGGTCTCCGAGCGGGCGAACATGCTGGTGCGCACTCGCTCGGGCACGTCGCGCTGGATCAGGGCGTCGAGGCTCAGCTTGCCGAGCGACTGGCAGATGCCGACCGTGACGCCGAGGATGACCGCGGTCCACCACGTGAAGAGCACGCCGACGGTCGCGAGCACCGCGACGTCGAGGACCAGCACGCCGATCACGACCTTCTCGGGCGCCCGCGTGCTGGCCGCCGAGCCGATCAGGGTTCCGATCGTGTTGCCGACACCGGCCCCGCCGACGACGAGGCCCAACAGGATCGTCGCGTTGCCGTCCCAGCCCATCGAGGCCGGCGGCTCGCGCAGCGTGAACGCCATGAAGATCGTGAGGAACCCGGACAGCAGGCGCAGCCCGGAGTTGCTGCGCAGCGCGTTGACGACCGGCCGGGTGATGCTCAGGCCCTTGCGCACCGTGGCCGCGCTGGGCGTCAGGTCGACCGGCTCCTCGCCCTCGCTCGAGTCGACCTTGGCGGGCAGGAGGATCGCCAGGACGGTGCCGATCGCGAACAGCAGCGCTGCGTAGCGCAGCGCCCAGTCGGCACCGATGTACGCCGCACCCACGGCCAGCGGCGCGGAGATCGCCGCGGCGCCGGTGCCGGTCAGGGAGATGCGTGAGTTGGCCTTCACGAGGGTGAACATCTCGGGCAGCAGGCGGGGCACCGCGGAAGCGCGGGTCACCCCGTAGGCCTTGGACGACACGAGGCAGCCGAGGGCCGCCAGGAAGAACGCGGGCGAGGCGTCCTCGACGACCCCGGCGAGCACCCAGCAGCAGAACGCGCGGATCGCGAGCGTCGCACCGATGGCCCAGCGCCGGCCGCGCCGGAAGCGGTCGAGGAACGGGCCGATCAACGGGGCCACGATCGCGAACGGGAGCATCGTCACCGCCAGGAACATGGCCACCTGTCCTGTCGCCTCACCGGTGGGCACCGTGAAGAACAGGGTGCCGGCCAGGGAGATCGCCACGGCAGCGTCGCCGGCAGTGTTGAAGGCGTGCAGCTCCAGGAGGCGGGAGAAGCCGCTCTCGCCGGCGCCACCGGAGTGCGTGAAGCGCCGCGCGCCGCTGAAGGCCGAGGTGCTGCCCTTCGCCACGACCCGGGCCGTGCCCCGCGAGGCGCGGCTCGCGGCGTGAGCGGCGCGGCTGAGGCCGGACCGGGGAGGGGTCGCAGGCGGGGACCGATCGCCCTCGGGCTCGGCCGCGTGGTCGTACGGCCAGTCGCGCTCCTCCATGCTCTGTATCCTGCCCCACCCCGCAACGCCCCGGTGTGCGACATGGGCGACAATGGTCCAATGCCCATCGATGACCAGCTCGCAGCAGCCGTCGACCTCGCGCGCTCCGCGCTGGACGACGCCGCCGACGCCGGAACGGTCGGCGACCACATCGGTGCCGTCGAGGACGGCGACCGCCTGGTCTCGCAGCACTTCACCTGCCTCAAGCCGGGCTACACCGGCTGGTACTGGTCGGTCAGCGTCTCCCGGGCGCCCGACAGTGACCGCATCACGATCAACGACGTCGTGCTGCTCCCCGGCGACGACGCGATCACCGCGCCGGCCTGGACTCCGTACCGCGACCGCATCCGTCCGGGCGATCTCAGTCCCGGCGACGTCCTGCCCCCCGACGAGGACGACGCCCGCCTCGTGCCGGCGTGGTCCGCCGGCGACGGCGACGAGCAGACCCCGGATCGCTTCTTCGCCCGCGAGGTCGGCCTCGGCCGCGAGTGGGTGCTGTCGCTCGAAGGGCGCGAGCTGGCCGCCGATCGGTGGCAGGAGGGCGAGCAGGGCCCTGAGGCCGCGATCGCCCAGCAGGCGTCCGGCGTGTGCCACTCCTGCGGGTTCATGGTCAGCCTGGCCGGACCGCTGGCCGACCGGTTCGGCGTGTGCGCCAACGGCATGGCCAACGACGACGGCAGGGTCGTCTCGTTCGACCACGGTTGCGGCGCCCACTCGGGTGCGCGGCTCAGCCGGTCCGCCGGGATCCAGAAGCTGCCCGACCCGGTGTTCGACACCTTGACCCTCGACGAGGTCGACGGCCTCTGACGCCTGCACCACCCGCACCGCCCTTCGTGAGTCCGCTCACGGAGGGCGGTTCTCGATTTGCGGGAGGCCGGATGCAGACGTATGGTTGCAACATGCAACTAGACGATCCGAAGGTCGGCGCGGCCGAGCGCACCGAGCAGGCGGCACCCACCTCGTACACCCACCGCGAGATCATGGAGATCCTCGTCGGCCTGCTGGCAGCGCTGTTCACGGCGATCATCAGCTCGACGATCGTGTCGAACGCGCTGCCGACGATCATCGCCGACCTCGAGGGGACGCAGACCCAGTACACGTGGGTCGTGACGGCGTCGCTGCTGGCGATGACGATCTCGACACCGGTCTGGGGCAAGCTCTCGGACCTGTACAACAAGAAGCTGCTCGTGCAGGTGTCGATCATCATCTTCGTGATCGGCTCGGTGTTCGCCGGCCTGTCGCAGAACGTCCCGGAGCTCATCGCCATGCGCGTCCTCCAGGGCCTCGGCATGGGTGGCCTGACGGCCAACGCCCAGTCGATCATCGGCGCGATCATCCCCCCGCGCGAGCGTGGCCGCTACAGCGGCTACCTGGGCGCGACGATGGCCGTCGCCACGGTCAGCGGCCCGCTCGTCGGCGGCGTCATCGTCGACACCCCCGGGCTCGGCTGGCGCTGGACGTTCTACGTCTGCGTCCCGCTCGCCATCGCGAGCCTGGTCATCCTGCAGAAGTACCTGCACATCGCCACGGTCCGGCGGGTGGCGAAGGTCGACTACGTAGGCATCGTCCTCATCGCGATCGCGGCGAGCCTGCCGCTGATCTGGGTGTCGTTCGCCGGAAACAGCTTCGACTGGCTGTCGTGGCAGACCGCGGCGTTCCTGGGTGGCACGCTCGTCGCCGCCGTGCTGACGGTGCGCGTCGAGCTGCGGCACCCCGAGCCCATGGTGCCGATCGCCGTCATCCGTGAGCGCACGACGGCACTGGCCATCATCGGCAGCATCGCCGTCGGCATCGCGATCTTCGGCGGCTCGGTCTTCATCGGCCAGTACTTCCAGGTCGCGGGCGGTCGCACCCCGACCCAGGCGGGCCTGTTGACGATCCCGTTGATGCTCGGCTCGCTGATCGGCACGCTCACCTCGGGACGCCTGATCACCAAGACGGGCCGGTGGAAGCGGTTCCTGGTGCTCGGCTCGGTGCTGCTGATCGTCGGCCTCGGCCTGCTCGCCACGATCGACCACCACACGCCCGAGTGGCACGCCATGGTGTCCCTGGGCTTCGTCGGCCTCGGCATGGGCATGCTGATGCAGAACTACGTGCTCGTCGTGCAGAACACCGTCGACGTCTCGCAGGTCGGGTCTGCCAGCGCGGTCGTGGCGTTCTTCCGCTCGCTCGGTGGAACCATCGGCGTCTCGGTGCTGGGCGCGATCCTGGCCGCCCAGGTCAACGACGACGTGTCGTCCAAGCTCGCGGCGCTGGGCCCCGATGCCGCCGCGGCGGGCAGCGGCTCGTTGCTCGACGTCAAGAACCTGCCGCCCCAGGTCGCCGAGATCGTCCGGTCGGCCTACGGCGACGCGACGGGCACGATCTTCATGGTCGCGGCCTGCATCGCGGTGCTCAGCCTCATCACGTCGCTGCTGATGAAGGAAGTTCCGCTCCGCACGACCCTGCACAAGCCGGCCGACGACGAGTGATCGCCGGGGCCTGGCTCCCGGCTGCGGGGGACAGGCCCTAGTCGATCTTGCGGCGGCGGCCGGGCTGCATGCGCAGCGCGTTGCGTCGCCGGCGGCAGTACTCGATGCCGATGAGTCCGAGGCCGAAGCCGGCGACAGCCGACCACAGCCACCACGTACGGCCCTCCTCCTCGAGGGTGCCGAGGAACGGCAGGAGTGCGATCGCGATGACTCCCCAGACGATCGTGCCGACCGTCATGGTGCGGACGCCGTCGACGTCCATCGGCTCCACCTCCGCGACGCGGTGGGTCTTGCGGCCGATCTCGAGCTCGGTGACGTCGGGGCGGCCGAACTCGTGACGACGGGCGGCACGCTCGAGGCGCGCGATCTCGCGGTGCCCCATCTTGCGCTCGATGGTCTCAGGGCCGTCGCCCTGCCGGATCACCCAGTCGTCGCTGTCGCTCACACCGCCACAGTACCCGCCGCGATCGAGGGGCCACCCGTGTCCTGTCATGCTGATCTGCAATGAATCCGCGCTATCGCCGGCTGCTGATCCCCGGTCTGCTCCTCGCCCTGCTCGCCATCGTCGTGATCGCCTCGCTGGCGGGCAAGGCCGATGCCGCGACGGCCGAGCCGGAAGCCGTCAGCACGCTGTCGGACGGCCGCATCAACGAGTCGAGCGGCCTCGCCACGAGCGCCGACGACGACCGGGTCTTCACGATCAACGACTCGGGCGGGACGCCGGTCGTCTACGCGATCCAGGTCTCCACCGGCAGCACGGTCGGCACGGCGCGGGTCGAGGCCGAGCTGGTCGACACCGAGGCGATCTCGCGGGACGCCGAGGGGACCCTGTGGATCGCCGACACGGGTGACAACCAGGCGGTGCGCACCGATGCGGCGCTCTACTCGGTGCCCGAGTTCGGCCTGGGCGATGCCGTCGCGACGTCGGTGCGGCGCTACCCGGTCGTGTATCCCGGTGGGCCGATCGACGTCGAGGCCCTCGTCGTCAGCCCCCTGACCGGCGAGAAGTTCCTGATCAGCAAGGGGCTGCTGGGCGGTACGGTCTTCGCCCTCCCGGACCCCCTGGTTCCGGACCGGCCCAACGAGGCCGTGGCGCTGGAGGGGGAGATCCCGGGCCTGGTCACGGATGCCTCCTTCACCCCCGACGGACGGTACGTCGTGGCGCGTGACTACTCCGAGGCCTACGTCCTGGACGCGAAGACGTGGGAGATCGTCTCGACGATGGACCTGCCGTCGGTCGACCAGGGCGAGAGCTTGGCGGTCGAGACGGCCGGACGGACGCTGCTCGTCGGCAGCGAGGGGAGCGACTCCCCACTGATCCGCGTCCCGCTGTCGACGCCCGACGACACGAAGGCCGCTCCCGCCGAGGCGACGACAGCGCCGCCGGGCCTGGCGTCCGCACCCCCGGCCGGGGGCAACGGCTTCGCCGGAGCCACCTGGTTCTGGGCCGCGGTGGTCGTCGCACTGCTGGCCGCGATCAGCGCCGGGGCGGTCCGGCGGCGCTAGGCGGGCGTCTGCGCAATCCGGATGCGTTGCGTTCGGAGGGGTCTGGCATGCTCACTCCTCGAACCATCCCGCCGTGACAGGAGTGGCATGACCAGCACGCTCGAGCAGTACTTCAAGATCTCGCAGCGCGGGTCGACGATCGGCCGAGAGGTGCGTGGCGGCGTCGTCACGTTCCTGACGATGGCCTACATCATCGTGCTCAACCCGCTGATCCTGGGCTTCGTGCAGGATGCGGACGGGCAGTTCCTCGGTGGCGGAGCCGCACCGGACCTGGCCAAGATCGCGGCTGCGACGGCCCTGGTCGCGGGTGTGCTGACGATCCTGATGGGCGTCGTCGCGAACTTCCCGCTCGCCCTCGCGGCGGGCCTGGGACTCAATGCCTTCGTGGCCTACTCCGTCGCGTCCCAGATGTCGTGGGCCGATGCCATGGGACTCGTCGTGCTGGAGGGCCTCATCATCCTGGTCCTTGTCCTGACGGGCTTCCGCAAGGCAGTCTTCGACGCGGTGCCGCGCGAGCTCAAGACCGCGATCGCGGTCGGCATCGGCCTGTTCATCGCCCTGATCGGTCTGGTCGACGCGGGCTTCGTCCGGACGACCGGCATGAGCGCCCCGCCGATCGGCATGGGCATCGGCGGACAGCTGTCGGGCTGGCCGGTCCTCGTGTTCTGCATCGGCCTGCTGCTCATGATCGCGCTGCACGCGCGACGGGTCCCGGGCGCGATCCTCATCGGCATCGTGGCCACCACGGTGCTCGCGATCATCGTCGAGAAGCTGGCGGACGCCGGGCCGAGCCTGGTCGACGGCAAGCCCAGCCCCAAGGGCTGGAACCTCAATGTGCCGTCCATCCCGGACTCGCTCGTCAGCACTCCCGACTTCGGGCTGCTGGGTGAGTTCAGCCTGTTCGGATCATTCGAGCGCGTCGGTTTCGTCACGGTGGTCCTGCTGGTCTTCAGCCTCCTGCTGGCGGACTTCTTCGACACGATGGGCACCATGACCGCGATCGGCGCAGAGGCCGGCCTGAACGATGAAGAGGGCACGCCGGCCGGTGCGCAGAAGATCCTGATCGTCGACTCCATCGCGGCTGCGGCCGGCGGCGCTGCCGGAGTCTCGTCCAACACGTCGTACATCGAGTCGGCCTCCGGCGTCGGCGACGGCGCGCGGACAGGGCTGGCCGCCGTCGTCACCGGCGTGCTGTTCCTGCTCGCGACGATCTTCACGCCGCTCGTCGAGCACATCCCGAGCGAAGCCGCGGTGCCCGCGCTGGTGCTCGTCGGCTTCCTGATGATGCAGCAGGTGGGGGAGATCGACTGGAAGGACGAGGAGATCGCGATTCCAGCCTTCCTGACGATCGCCCTGATGCCGTTCACGTACTCGATCACGGCGGGCATCGGCGCGGGATTCATCGCCTTCGTCCTGCTCAAGGTGGTCAAGGGCAAGCTCGCGCAGGTGCACCCGCTGATGTGGATCGTCGGCACCCTGTTCGTCATCTACTTCGCGATCGACCCGATCAGCCGCTGGATCAGCTGACCCGGGTGGGTACGTTGGGCCCATGCTGATCGCCCTCGAAGACCTGACCCCCCAGGTGGCGGACTCCGCCTGGATCGCCCCGTCCGCCACCCTCGTCGGCGCCGTCGTGATCGGTGAGGGCGCGAGCATCTGGTACGGAGCAGTGCTGCGCGCCGACAACGAGCCGATCACGATCGGTGCCGACTCGAACGTGCAGGACAACTGCGTCTTCCACGTCGACAAGGGCAAGCCCGTCCTGCTGGGGACCGGCGTGTCCGTCGGTCACGGCGCGGTCGTCCACGGCGCAACGGTCGGCGACCACGTGCTGGTCGGCATGAGCTCCACGATCATGAACGGCGCGGTCATCGGCGCGGAGTCGCTGATCGCCGCCGGCGCCCTGGTCACCGAGGGCATGGTCGTCCCGCCGCGATCGCTGGTGGCCGGCGTGCCGGCGAAGGTGCGCCGTGAGCTCAGCGATGCCGAGGTCGACAAGCTGCACCGCAACGCCGAGATCTACGCCCACCACCGCGACCAGCACCGCGCCGGAACGGTCGTCGGCTAGCTCGCGAGTGGTGCAATCCTCCCGGCGAGTGGTGCAAGTTCGGACGACTCGCCGTCTCGGAATGCCGGACTTGCACCACTCGCGGGGACCTGTGCACCACTCGCGGGACGGGGTCAGAGGTGGGCGACGACGTGGTCGATCGACCGGGTCAGCTGGGTGATGTCGTCGGGGTCGATCGCGGGGAACATCGCCACCCGCAGCTGGTTGCGGCCCAGGCCGCGGTAGCTGTCGACGTCGACGATGCCGTTGTCGCGCAGGTGCCGGGTGACGCTGGCCTGGTCGACGCCGTCGAGGTCGATCGTGCCGACGACGAGGGAGCGCTCGGCGGGCGCCGTGACGAACGGTGAGGCGTACGACGAGTCCTCGGCCCACGCGTAGAGGCGCGACGACGACTCGGCGGTGCGGCTGACGGCCCAGTCGAGTCCGCCCTGGCCGAGCAGCCACTGCACCTGCTGCTCCATCAGGAACAGCGTGGTCAGCGCGGGAGTGTTGTAGGTCTGGTTCTTGCGGGAGTTCTCGATCGCCACCGGGAGGTCGAGGAAGCCCGGGATGTGGCGGCCGCCGGCCTTGATGCGCTCGGCCCGCTCGATCGCCGCCGGCGACATCAGGGCGATCCACAGGCCGCCGTCGGAGGCGAAGCCCTTCTGCGGTGCGAAGTAGTAGACGTCCGTCTCGGCGACGTCGACGGGCAGGCCGCCGGCACCAGAGGTGGCGTCGACGAGCACCAGCGCGCCGTCGTCGGTGTCGAACGGGCGCGCGACGGGCGTCATGACGCCCGTCGACGTCTCGTTGTGCGCCCACGCGTAGACGTCGACGCCCGCCGTGGCCTGGGCCAGGGGATGAGTCGACGGATCGGTCTCGAGGATCTCGGGATCGTCGAGGAACGGCGCCTTCTGGACGGCGGTCGCGAACTTGCGGGTGAACTCGCCGTGCACGAGGTGCTGCGAGCGTCGCTCGACCAGGCCGAACGTCGCGGCGTCGAAGAAGGCGTGCGAGCCGCCGACGCCGAGCACGACCTCGTGGCCGTCCGGCAGCGAGAACAGGTCGGCGAGGCCCTCACGGAGGGCGCCGACGAGGTTCTTGACGGGTGCCTGACGGTGCGAGGTGCCCATCAGCGTCGAGCCCGTCGCCGCGAGCGCCTCGAGCGCCTCGACCCGGATCTTGGACGGACCGGACCCGAAACGTCCGTCCTGGGGCAGCAGCTCGGCGGGGATCTTCACGCACCAACTATCTCAGGGCGCTGCGCCCGAGCGGATGCCCGTAGGGTTGGCGGCGTGTGGACATGGGTGGACGGCGCCGAAAACATCGTGGTGGACGGCGGGTTCGCCGTGGGCGACGTCGTGACGTGGCCGGTGCTGACCGAGGGCTTCGACGAGCTGCTGCCCCAGCTGCCGGATGGATTCGACGCAGACGTGACGAGCGCCGTCGACGACGGGGGTGACGCCGAGGTCGGCGGCACGATCGTCCGTCTGGTCATGGCGACCGGCCGGCGACGCACCGTCGCGCACGAGATCACCGCGACGCCCGCCGAGCACGTTCAGGTCCTCGACATGGCGGGCTTCCTGGTCGAGCTCGAGCCCGACGCGACGTAACACCACCGTCACATAAGTCACACCGGGTGGCCGGGGCGCCGACTCCTTCGTACGATGCCCCCTATGGCATCTGACCCCTCGACCAGCTCAAGGACCCCGGCAATGATCGAGGTTCCCCTCTCGAAGGGTCTTGAGCACACGCAACAGGAGTGGGAGCAGGCCACCGCAGCAGTGCTGCGCAAGTCGCGCCGGCTCGGTGAGGACGCGCCCGACACCGACGCGTGGAGCACGCTCGCGACGACGACGCTCGACGGCATCTCGGTCACCCCGCTCGGCACTCCCGCGCTCAGCGCCGGGCTGCCCGATGGCGGACTGCCCGGGCAGGCCCCGTTCACCCGCGGCGCGACGGCCACGCGTGAGCTCGAGGGATGGGACGTCCGGGCCTGGTTCACCGATCCCGACGTCGAGCGCACCGCCAAGGACGTCGTCACCGACATCGAGAACGGCGTCAACTCACTGTGGATCTCGGCCGGCACCGGCGGCATCCCGGTCGACGCCCTCGCGATGATCCTCGAGCCGGTCTTCGTCGACCTGGCCGCCGTCGTCCTCGACGCGCCCTTCGAACCACTGGAGGCGGCACGGGCCCTGGCCGCGGTGATCGCGGACAAGGGCGTCGACCCGGCGCCCGGCACCAGCTTCGGCGTCGACCCGCTCGGTGCGGCGTTCCGCGGCCGGGGAGTCGTCGACCTCGACGCAGCCGTCGAGGCCGCGCGCCTCGCGCAGCCGCTCGGCATCCGCGCCGTGACGGTCGACGCCACGGCGGTCCACGACGCCGGTGCGTCCGACGTGCAGGAGCTGGCGTACTCGCTGGCCGCGGGAGCGCAGTACCTGCGCCTCCTGGTCGAGGCGGGCTTCAGCGTCGAGCAGGCCGCCGGGCTGATCGACTTCCGCTACGCCGCGACCGACGAGCAGTTCCCGACGATCGCCAAGCTGCGCGCAGCCCGCCGCCTGTGGAACCGCGTGGCCGAGCTGAGCGGCGTCACGACCGCCGCTGCCGGCCAGCTGCAGCACGCCGTGACGTCCCGGCCCATGATGTCGACGTACGACCCGTACGTGAACATGCTGCGCACGACCGTCGCGGCCTTCGCCGCGGGGGTCGGCGGGGCCGCCGCCGTGACCGTCCTGCCCTTCGACGAGCCCCTCGGGCTGCCCGAGGCGTTCAGCCGGCGTATCGCCCGCAACACCTCGAGTGTGCTGATCAGCGAGTCGCACGTCGCCGCCGTGACCGACCCCGCCGGCGGCTCGCACGCCGTCGAGAAGCTGACCGACGACCTCGCGCGGGCGGCTTGGGAGCTGTTCGGCGAGATCGACGCGACCGAGAGCCTCGAGGCGGCGCACGACCTGCTGCGCGCGCGGATCGAGGTCACGGTGTCCGACCGCGCCCTCGCGATCGCCCGGCGCAAGCGTCCGATCACGGGCGTCTCGGAGTTCCCCAACCTGCACGAGCAGCTGCCCGAGCGACGACCGTACGACCGGCCGCTCGAGGTGCACCGCTACGCCGGTGAGTTCGAGGCGCTGCGCGACGATCGCGCCGCCACCCCGGTCTTCCTGGCCTCGCTGGGCACCGTGGCCGGCTACACGGCCCGCGCGACGTTCGCGGCCAACCTGTTCGCCGCCGGTGGCGTCGACACCGTCGTGGCCGGACCCAGCGAGGGCATCGACGACGTGCTGACGGCGTACGAGCAGGCCGGCAGGCCTCCCGTGGTGTGTCTCGTCGGCAACGACCAGGCCTACGAGGCGTGGGGCCCCGACCTGGTGGCCGCCCTGCGGGACGCCGGGTCGACGTACGTCGTCCTCGCGGGCAAGGTGGAGATCGGCGCGGACGCGACCATCGCGATGGGCGTCGATGCGTTGGCCTTCCTCCGTTCGATCCGAGAGGTGATCGCGTCATGAGCGCCGTTCCCGAGAGCTTCCAGGGCCTGCCGCTGGATCCCGAGCAGCCGTACGAGCCCGATCCCGAGACGTACGCCCGGGCCACCGACGGCGCCGAGCCGTGGGCTGCACCCGAGGGCATCGACGTCGAGGGCCTGTACACCGCCGCCGACCTCGAGGGCCTCGACGGCCTCGACACGTACCCGGGCCTGACGCCGTTCCTGCGCGGGCCGTACCCGGCGATGTACACGACGCAGCCGTGGACGATCCGCCAGTACGCCGGCTTCTCCACCGCCGAGGAGTCCAACGCCTTCTACCGTCGCAACCTCGCGGCCGGGCAGAAGGGACTCTCGGTCGCGTTCGACCTCGCGACGCACCGCGGGTACGACTCCGACAACCCGCGCGTCGTCGGCGACGTCGGCAGGGCGGGCGTCGCGATCGACTCGATCTACGACACGCGCAAGCTCTTCGAGGGCATCCCGCTCGACGAGATGAGCGTCTCGATGACGATGAACGGCGCGGTGCTGCCGATCCTCGCGCTCTACATCGTCGCGGCCGAGGAGCAGGGCGTGCCGCCCGAGAAGCTGTCGGGGACCATCCAGAACGACATCCTCAAGGAGTTCATGGTCCGCAACACCTACATCTACCCGCCCGCGCCGTCGATGCGGATCATCTCCGACATCTTCGCGTACACCGCGCAGAAGATGCCGCGATTCAACTCGATCTCGATCTCCGGCTACCACATCCAGGAGGCCGGGGCGACGAACGACCTCGAGCTGGCGTACACGCTCGCCGACGGCGTCGAGTACATCCGCGCGGGCCTCGACGTGGGCTTGGACATCGACGCCTTCGCGCCGCGGCTCAGCTTCTTCTGGGCCATCGGCATGAACTTCTACATGGAGGTCGCGAAGCTGCGCGCCGCCCGTGCACTGTGGGCCCAGCTCGTCGCCGACTTCAACCCCAAGAACCCCAAGAGCCTGAGCCTGCGCACGCACAGCCAGACGTCCGGCTGGTCGCTGACGGCGCAGGACGTCTACAACAACGTCGGCCGCACCGCGATCGAGGCGATGGCTGCGACGCAGGGACACACGCAGTCGCTGCACACCAACGCGCTCGACGAGGCCATCGCGCTGCCGACCGACTTCAGCGCCCGCATCGCCCGCAACACCCAGCTGCTCCTGCAGCAGGAGTCCGGCACGACCGACATCATCGACCCGTGGGGCGGCTCGTACTACGTCGAGCGCCTGACCCACGACCTCGCGAACCGTGCGTGGGCGCACATCCAGGAGGTCGAGAAGGCCGGCGGCATGTCGAAGGCCATCGAGGCCGGCATCCCCAAGATGCGCATCGAGGAGGCCGCGGCCCGCACCCAGGCGCGCATCGACTCCGGCCAGCAGGCCGTCATCGGCGTCAACACGTACCGGCTCGCCGACGAGGACCCGCTCGACGTCCTCAAGGTCGACAACAAGGCCGTGTACGCCTCGCAGATCGCCAAGCTCGAGCGGCTGCGCGCCGAGCGCAACCAGGACGAGGTCGACGCGGCGCTGGCCGCGCTCACCAGGAGCGCCGAGCGCGGCTCACAGGGCTCATCGGGAGGGGGCGCCGGTTCGCTCGACGACAACCTGCTGACCCTGGCCGTGAACGCTGCGCGCGCGAAGGCGACGGTCGGCGAGATCTCCGACGCCCTCGAGAAGGTCTACGGGCGCCACCAGGCTGTGATCCGTACGATCTCAGGTGTGTACCGCACAGAGGCCGGCCAGGCGGGCAACGTCGCCCAGGTCATCGAGGCCACCGACGAGTTCGAGAAGGCCGAGGGCCGCCGCCCCCGCATCCTGGTCGCCAAGATGGGCCAGGACGGTCACGACCGCGGTCAGAAGGTCATCGTCACGGCCTTCGCCGACATGGGCTTCGACGTCGACGTCGGCCCGCTGTTCTCGACGCCCGAGGAGGTCGCCCAGCAGGCGATCGACGCCGACGTGCACATCGTCGGCGTGTCCTCGCTCGCAGCGGGACACCTGACACTGCTCCCGGCTCTCAAGGAGTCGTTGGCCGAGCTCGGCCGGCCCGACATCATGGTCGTCATCGGCGGCGTGATCCCGCCCGACGACGTCCAGACGCTCAAGGACATGGGTGCCGCCGCGGTCTTCCCGCCGGGCACGGTCATCGCCGACTCGGCGCTCGACCTGCTCGACAAGCTGCGCACGACCCTCTCGCCGTGAGCGGCGCCGCCTGATGGTCGACGTGGCGGAGCTCGCCGACGACGTCCGCGTCGGCAAGCGGGCGGCGATCTCGCGTGCCATCACGCTGGTGGAGTCGAGCCGCGGCGACCATCGCGCCGAGGCTCGCGAGCTCCTGGGCCTGCTCACCGAGGGGGACGGTCGCGGCGGCGGCAGCGGCGCGATCCGTATCGGCATCTCTGGCGTCCCCGGAGTCGGCAAGTCGACGTTCATCGAGGCGCTGG
>JAOPWZ010000057.1 GCA_025965435.1 Aeromicrobium sp. | reverse complement strand
GACGTCACGATCGACGTCCCCGGCGGACGGACCGTGGCGATCCTGGGCCCCAACGGCTCCGGCAAGTCCACGCTGCTCTCGGTGATCGCCGGCATCCTGCGCCCCGACAGCGGACGCGCCACGCTCGACGGCTCGACGCTGTTCGACGTCGCCGAGGGCACGTGGTGCCCGCCCCACGAGCGTGGCACGGGGCTGCTGGCCCAGGACCCGCTGCTGTTCCCCCACCTGAGCGTGCTCGACAACGTCGCCTTCGGGCCCCGCAGCACCGGGGCGTCACGCGCCGTCAGCCGCCGGCGTGCCCGCGACTGGCTCGACCGCGTCGACGCCGCCGACCTGGCTGATCGCAGGCCGGCCGGGCTCTCGGGGGGCCAGGCCCAACGGGTCGCCATCGCCCGCGCGCTCGCCGCCGAGCCGCGGCTGCTCCTCCTGGACGAGCCGATGGCCGCGCTGGACATCACGGTCGTCCCGGCCATGCGGCAGGTGCTGCGCCGCGTGCTCGACGACCGAAGCGCCGTCATCGTGACGCACGACGTGCTGGACGCACTGCTGCTGGCCGACCACGTCGTCGTGCTCGAGGGGGGCCGCATCGTCGAGCAGGGACCGACCAGGGACGTGCTGGCCCGGCCGCGCAGCACGTTCGGGGCCGGCATCGCGGGCCTCAACCTCGCACGGGGACACATCGAGGACGGTCACGTCCGCACGGCCAGCGGACTGGCGGTCGCGGGGCTGCACGACGGGGAGCCCGTCCCCACCGGGACGCCGGCCGTCGCGGTCTTCTCCCCCGGCGCGGTCAGCGTGCACCAGGAGCGGCCCACCGGCAGCCCTCGCAACGTCTTCGCCGCGACGGTGCGCGAGCTCGAGCCCCGCGGGTCGCAGGTGCGCATCCAGACCGACGAGATGAGCGCCGACGTCACGGCGCCCGTCGTGGCCGAGCTCGACCTGATGCCCGGCACCCCGGTCTTCCTGGCCGTCAAGGCCAGCGAGGTCGCGATCTACGAGGCGTAGCCGGCTCCCCTACGCTGGCCGGCATGGACGAGGTGCACCTCCGCCGACGCGACGACGGCGCCATCGAGCTCAGGGTCAACGGCGTGTTCGTGATGGACGACGTGGAGACCGCGTCGGAGCGGCTGCTGGCGCGGCACGTGCTCGAGGCCGGGTCCCGCCGCGTCCTCGTGGGCGGGCTGGGCCTGGGCTTCACGACCCGCGAGCTGTTGGCGCATCCTCACGTCGAGCACGTCGTGGTGGCCGAGCTGCACGGCGAGATCGTCGAGTGGATGCGCGACGGCACGATCCCCGGCGCCGACCTGCTCGCCGACCCCCGGCTCGACGTCGTGGTCGGCGACGTCCGCGACATCGTCACCGCTCAACCCCCGCACGGCCTCGACGCCATCGTGCTCGACGTCGACAACGGCCCCGACTTCCTGGTCCACGACGAGAACCGCGCGCTCTACGGCCCCGGTTTCATCGCGACGTGCGCGGGGCGGCTGCGCCCGGGCGGCCGGCTGTCCGTCTGGTCGATGGCCGACTCGGAGCCGTTGCGCCGGGCCATGGCCGAGCACCTGGTGGACGTCCGTGCCGTGGCCGTGCCCGTCGAGCTCCAGGGCCGGCCCGAGCACTACTGGGTCGTCAGCGGCCGACAAGGTGACGATTTTGCCGGCGGGGGCTAGCGTGCCGAGCATGGACCCGATCGACCGCGATGAGTTCGTCATCGCCTGCCGCACCGCCCACGAGCTGGCGAGCACTCGGGAGGTCGCTGCCGCCTGGGAGGCCGAGAGCGCCTGCGCGGGCATGACGGTGGGCGGTCTCACCCAGCACCTGCTGAGCCAGGTCGGGCACGTCAGCTCCATCTTGTGGCTCACGCCGACCGACGAGACCCCCATTCCCCTGCTCGACCACTACGCCAGGGCCGCCTGGGTCCGCGCCGAGGCCGGCGACGAGGCCAACACGTCGATCCGCGACGACGCCAATGCGGCAGCCGCCATCGGGCCGGCAGCAGTGCTGGAGGAGGGCGCGTCGCAGATCGAACGTCTGCCGGCGCTGCTCGCCGCGGTGCGCGACCCAGACACTGTGGTCATCCCGTGGCAGGGCTGGGCGCTGAGCACCGACGACTTCCTCGTCACCCGCGCGATGGAGCTCGTCGTGCACTCCGACGACCTCGCCGAGAGCGTCGGCGCGGATCTGCCGACCTTCCCGGCGGGAGTCATCGAGCACGTCGCCCATCTGCTCACCGGCGTGGCGCTGCGGCGGCACGGGCAGACCGCCGTCGTCCGCGCGCTCAGTCGTCCGCAGCGCGCCCCGGCCTCCATCTCGGCCTTCTGACCCGCGCGGCGTCCTGCCGTCCCGGCAGCGCTATCGTGCCGACATGACCGAATATCGCATCGAGCACGACACCATGGGTGAAGTCCGCGTTCCCGTCGACGCCCTCTGGCGGGCCCAGACGCAGCGAGCCGTCGAGAACTTCCCGATCTCCGGCACGCCGATCGAGTCGGCCCAGATCCGCGCCCTCGCGCAGATCAAGGCTGCCTGCGCCGCCGCCAACGCCGAGCTGGGCATCCTCGACCAGGACGTCGCCGACGCGATCGTCGCCGCGGCCGACGAGGTCGCCACCGGCGCCCACGACGCGCACTTCCCGATCGACGTCTTCCAGACCGGTTCGGGCACGTCGAGCAACATGAACACCAACGAGGTCATCGCCACGCTGGCCACCAAGGCCCTCGGCAAGGACGTCCACCCCAACGACCACGTCAACGCGTCGCAGTCGTCGAACGACGTGTTCCCGACGTCGATCCACGTGGCCGCGACCGCGTCGGCGTCGAACGAGCTGATCCCCGCGCTCGACCACCTCGCGAAGTCGCTGGAGGCGAAGGCCGCCGAGTTCGCGTCCGTCGTGAAGTCCGGCCGCACCCACTTGATGGACGCCACGCCGGTCACCCTCGGCCAGGAGTTCGGTGGCTACGCCGCCCAGATCCGCCGGGGCATCGCGCGCGTCGAGTCGGCACTGCCCCACACCGCCGAGGTCCCCCTGGGCGGCACGGCGGTCGGCACCGGCATCAACACGCCGATCGGCTTCCCGCAGCGCGTCATCGAGATCCTGGCCGCCAACACGGGCCTGCCGATCACCGAGGCGGTCGACCACTTCGAGGCGCAGAGCGCCCGCGACGGCCTGGTCGAGATGTCCGGCCAGCTGCGCACCATCGCGGTCAGCCTCACCAAGATCTGCAACGACCTGCGCTGGATGGGCTCCGGCCCGCGCACGGGTCTCGGCGAGATCGCCCTGCCTGATCTGCAGCCCGGCTCGAGCATCATGCCCGGCAAGGTCAACCCGGTCCTCCCGGAGGCGACGCTGATGGTGGCCGCCCAGGTCATCGGCAACGACGCCACGATCGCCACCGCCGGCGCCTCGGGCTCGTTCGAGCTCAACGTCATGCTGCCGGTCATCGGCCGCAACATCCTGGAGTCGATGCGGCTGCTCGGCAACGCCTCGCGCGTCCTCGCCGACCGCTGCATCGACGGCATCACGGCCAACGAGGAGCGCTGCCTCGAGCTCGCCGAGTCGTCGCCGTCGGTCGTCACGCCGCTCAACCGCTTCATCGGCTACGAGAACGCCGCCAAGGTCGCCAAGACGGCGGTCAAGGAGAAGAAGACGATCCGCCAGGTCGTCGTCGAGATGGGCTTCGTCGAGCGCGGCGAGGTCTCCGAGGCCGACCTCGACAAGGCCCTCGACGTCATGAGCATGACCCACCCCTGACGCGCGAGTTCCGCTGAGGAGTCACGCACGCCCGGTGACGAGTCACGGAGTCCCGCTGAGGAGTCACGGAGTCCCGCTGAGGAGTCACGGAGTCCCGCTGGGGAGTCACGGACGCAGCCACAGGCTGCGTACGTACGTGACTCGTCACCGGGCCTGCGTGACTCCTCAGCTTCCGCTCTGGCGTCGCTGCGCTAGTACGTAGCCGTCCTGGGCGTGGATGACGTCGTAGGGGGTGCCGTGGGCCTGCTGGGCGTACGCCGTGACGTCGGTCGGTGAGCCGATGCCCGCCTCGACGTCGAACAGGATGTAGTCGGGTCGCACACCGCCGCTGGTGCCGAGCCAGTACACCCGGTGGTCGGTGACCAGGTGTGACATCAGGCCGATGTCGGTCTCGACCGACGCGCCCTCCGGGATCAGCGACAGCACGAGCCGGGCGGCGTCAGCACGCGGCGGCTCGTCGTACGTCTCGGGCTGGGCCAGCGCGAGGACGGGCGAGCTGATCATCATGAACGCCCCCACGACGAGCCCACCCACCGTGGCCCACCGGAGCACCGGCCGGCGTTGGATCGCGTCGATCATGGCGACGAAGACGATCGGCATCAGCACGAGCGAGTAGTGCCACTCGGTGCCCCAGTAGAACGGCACGTCGCCGCCGAAGCGCCAGACGAAGGTCGG